>JAKQKE010000014.1 GCA_029560805.1 Spirochaetota bacterium | reverse complement strand
CGTATGGTCTTGCGCTCGTTGTCCTCCTTGGCGGCCTTGACGATGCTCCGCGCGTGCTCCTGCTCGAACAGCGCATCCTCCACCGCGGACTGCGGGGTACCCAGATCCTTGACGAGTATCTCGCCTATGGGTCGCTGGCGCGACAGGGCCTCGTCTATGGCGCTCTCGGGCAGGCGCTTGGCCGACAGTATCTCGCCTAGCTTGCGCACCTCGTCGCCGTCTATCATGTCGTCGTGGTCGATCCGCTCTATGCTCAGCTCCGAGCTGCCCTCCTCGAAGATGAACACGTCGCGTATGGCGCTCTCCGGCGCCATGGTGGTCAGGAGCACCGTCCATCGTAGGTAGCATGACTCGGGGTCGATCGACGATAAGGGCGGGATTTCCTGGCAACTGCAGCGGACGCTGGCCTCTCCCAGCTCGCGGAGCTCGCGGATCAGCGACTCCGGCTTGACCCCGCGGCGGTACGCGTCCGCGGACGGCTTATACGCCACGCGGTACGTGGAGAACGCGTCGCGGTTCGAGTCGGTAATATGCCGTTGGATCTCGGGCGCCTTCTTCGGCTCCGCCGGCGCTACGGCCTTGCCCGCGAGCGCGGCCAGGGTCGCGACCAGATCCTCCCGTTCCTCGGCCGACGCCGTCTCCGGCGAGTCGAGCAGGGCCCGGATGTGGTCGCGCGAGCGCAGCACCGCGTCCGACAGCTCAGGCGTCGCCGGCAGGGACGCGCTCCTGAAATGGTCGAGCGCCGCCTCGACCTCGTGGGCGAACGCGCCGACGGCGTCGAAGCCGAACATCGACGCCGAGCCCTTGATCGAATGGAGGGCCCTGAAGGCGGCGTTCATCGCCTCGACGTCGGAGGGGTTCCGTTCCAGCTCGAGGAGGTGCTCCTCGAGGCCGTCGAGCAGCTCGTGCGCCTCGTCCAGGAAGGTCTCTATCAACTTGTCGTTCATGCCTTGCCTCCGGCTCTCGGCGCGGCTTTACTCGCGGCGATCCCGCTATCCTCCAGGAATTTATCGCAGGACAGCATCTCCATGAGCGAAGTCGGGCCGCCCATGCCGACGACGGAGACCTCCAGCCCCTTGGCTATAGCCTCGCGCTTGAACGCGGCGACCAGCTGCGCGAACGACGAGTCGGCTAGGCTCGTCCCGCTCAGGTCGAGCACGACCTTGGCGCCGCTGCCGGCTCCCTTGATCGCCGAGATGAGCTCGTCCCGCAGCTCCGTAATGGTCGCGACGCCGGCTTCCTCCGGCGCCTTGATCGTTATGTCAAGCATAGCGGCTCCCTTCGCCCGCGGAGAAAAGCGTATCCTTCGAGGCCAATTCCGCGAGGTTGATGATGGAGTGGCGTACGCCGCCTATGAAGCAGAAGCCCTCGAATAGCTTCGTGGCGTCGTTCGGCAGGAAGTCCGGAACGGGTGATATCTCGTCGCTCTCGAGGTTGACGACCTTGCCTATCTTATCCGCCTGCAGACCGATGAAGGGCAGGAGCGTGCCGTTCTCCGACTCGAAGATGACGATGCCGCCCTCCTCGTCCTCGTCCTCGAGCTCGTCCGCCTCCGCGTCCTGCCCTCCGGGGCGCTTGACTAGGTGGTCGTCCTCGACCTTGGTTCGCCTGAGTGGGTCACGCGGGTCGAACACCGGTACGACGTTGCCCCGTACGTTGGTGAGCCCG
>JAKQKE010000208.1 GCA_029560805.1 Spirochaetota bacterium | reverse complement strand
ATGCCGGTGTTGATCGCCGGCAGTATGCCCGTCTCGACCACCTTGCGGACGTCGATGCCCGTCGGGGTGCCCCTGAAGTCGAGCGCCGGTATGCGGTAGGCCTCGCTCTCAGCGTTCGTGATCTCGTACATCCTCATAGTCACGTCGATCGCGTCCCTGGGCGAACCGCCGACGAACTTGACGATAGCCGGGGCGGCCGCCATCGCGAAGCCGCCTATGCCGGAGGTCTCGGTGATCACCGAGTCGCCGATATCGCGGGCCGCGTGCTCTGGGCCGAAACCCGGCAGGTACAGTCCATCGACGATTCCGGACGGCCCGGTGAACCAGCGGCCCGGTAGGCCGGAGAGCCTGATGCCGAACTCGGTACCGTTGCGGGCCATCGTCGTGATGATCGTCGAGCCCTCGATGCCGGCGGCCGCGTCGACGGAGCACTTGGCGCTCGGCATCGTCAGGTTCAGGAAGAAATGGTCGTTGGCGTTCAGGAAGGCGAGCGCCTTCGACAGCTTCTCCCTGGGGTAGTCGAGCATCACGATATGCGGCGCTAGCTCCCGGATGACGATGGAGGTGCCGGCGCGATTGCGGTTGTGGCCCTCGTCTCCCATCTGCAGGATCTGGGCTATCACGCTCTTCATGTCTATCGGGCCGTGGAGCGCCAGGGCCCCGGATAGGATCGGAGCCAGCTCGTCGCGTATCCAGGCGAGGCGGTCTATGACCTCGGCGGAGTAGGCGCCGTAGCGCAGCACCTTGCCCAGACCCTCGTTGAGGGTGCAGTAGGCCTTATTGCCGAAGGCCTTGTTCTCCAGGATCCAGACGGGCATGCTCGCGGTCATGACGCCGGCCATGGGGCCGACCGCACTATGGTGATGGCATGGATCGAAACGTATCTTGCCCGATGCGGCGAGGGCCGCGGCTTCCTCGGGCGTCTTGGCCAAGCCCTCGAACAGAAGCCCGCCGATGACCGCGCCGCGCATCGGGCCGCACATCTTCTCCCAGGTGACCGGGGGGCCGGCGTGCAGGATGAGGTTCGGCTCCATGCCTGGCACGACGTCCTTGGCGACGCCTATGCCGATGACGGTCGGCTCGGCCGCGAGGATGCGTCGGACGGCCTCGGCGTTGGCCTTCTCGATGTCGACTGTCGCGCCGGCGGCTATCGCGTCGAGGGCGGCTATGGCCTTGACGTCGCCGCCGGCCGGTGGCCGCCAGTCGACCTGGACTGCCTTGGCGCCCTCGCGGTCGAGGTTGGCAGCGAAGGAGTCGAGCCCCAGGTTGATCGCACGCAGTTCGGAGTTGAATAAGGCGAGTACGGGCTTGGCGTTCATCGGGCGCCTCCTTTCGCGGCGAGCTTGGCTATCTCGATGGCGACGAGGGCCGCCCGGTAGTTCGACGGCATCACGACGACGCCCTCGGCCTCGAGGGCCGCCACCTGGCCGGCGTAGCCCTGCGGGTCGGCCGGAGTGCCGGTGACCGAGGCTATGACCGG
>JAKQKE010000121.1 GCA_029560805.1 Spirochaetota bacterium | reverse complement strand
ATCAGGGCCGCCAGCTCCTCCCAGCGGGCGGTCCGCGAGTCGATGAGCGGGCATAGCTCGGCGTAGCGCCGGCCCGCCCGCTCCAAGTCGTCGCCGGAGGCGCCTGACGAGAATAGCGCCTCGAGCGATGACTTCTCATCCTCCAGCGCCTGGATCTCGTCCAAGATACCCTCGTATTCCTTGCGCTCGGCCCAGGTGGGCTTCCTCGGTTCGCCAGCGCGATCGGATCGATCGGATCGATCGCGGCCGCGCTGTTGGCCGACGCCGGGCTGCCGCCTCTCGGCGGCGACGCGCTCGGCCTCGCCTCTCGCCTCGGCTTCGGCTTCCAGGTATTCGCGATAGGCCCCGTAGGCGTACGGGTAGAGCGACGCGCCGCCGGAGCCGTCGATCGCTATGGTCGTCGACGTGACCCCGTCCAGGAAGGCCCGGTCGTGGGACACGACGATCACGCAGCCGTCGAACGACTCGACATAGTCCTCGAGCAGCTCGATCGTGTCGATATCCAGGTCGTTGGTCGGCTCGTCCAGGATCAGCAGGTTCGGGTGCTCGGCCAGGACCGACACCAGCTGGAGTCGCCTGAGCTCGCCGCCGGATAGCGTGGACAAGCGCTGGTCGTGCATCGTGCGGTCGAACAGGAAGCGCTCGAGCAGGCGCTCGGGGTCGAGGAGGCTGCCGTCGCCCATGGCCGTCAGCTCGGCGCGAGAGCGGATGAAGTCCAGCATCCTGGCGTCCATGGGCAGGCCCTCGGCGGTCTGGCCGTAGTACGAGCAGACCGTGTTGACGCCGCGCTCCACCGAGCCCTCGTCGGGCGCCAGCCGGCCGGCTATCAGGCCGAGCAGCGTCGTCTTGCCGGAGCCGTTCGGGCCGACCACGCCGATGCGGTCGCCCTTGACGAATTCGTACGAGAACGGCTCGAAGACGAGCCGGCCGCCATAGCGCTTGGCCGCTCCCCTGAGCTCGAGCACCTTCTTGCCGAGCCGTCTGGACTTCGACGAGAAGGCGCCCATCGGCGTCGGGCGCTCGAGAGCGGAGTCCTGCATGCCTCGGATCAGCTCCTTGCGCCGCTCGCTCTTGGTAGCGCGGGCCCTGGCGCCGCGCATCAGCCATTTCATCTCGATCTTCAGGATGGTCTCGCGCCTGGAGTCGGCCTTCTCGAGCGCGTTCCAGCGCTCGGCCTTCATCGCGACGAAGGCGGAATAGTCGCCCGGGTAGGAGAAGACCGACGACCGGTCTATCTCGAGGATGCGACCGGCGACGGCGTCCAGGAAGGCGCGGTCATGGGTGACGACGACGAAGGCGAACGCCGCCGAGCCGAGTTTACGCTCGAGGAGCTCGATCGCGTCCAGGTCCAGGTGGTTCGTCGGCTCGTCGAGCAGGACCAGGTCGGACGAGTCGGCCAGCGTCCGGGCCAGGGCGGCCTTCTTGACCATACCGCCGGACATGCCGTCCATCGGGGCGCCTATGTCGGGCAGGCCGAATTCGGAGCACAGCGACGCGTAGCGCCGCTCGAGGAGGAAGCCGCCCTCGGTCTCCATCCTGGCGTACAGCGCCTCGAGGGCGCGATCCGTGGCGCCCGTTTTTCCGGATACCGCTGCCTCGTAGTCGCGTACCAGGCGGACCAGCTCCGAGTCGCCCTCGTACAGGAACTCCGACAGCTTGGTCCCGGGCTTGGCCGCCGGCTGTTGCGGCAGGACCGATACCCTGAGGCCGCGCCTGCGGGCTATGGAGCCGGTGTCGGGCTCGAGAGCCCCGGACAGCACGCGTAGGAAGGTGGACTTGCCGGCGCCGTTGCGCCCGACGAGGCCGAGGCGCTCGCCTTCCTCGATACCGAGCGAGACGTCCTTGAACAGCGGGGTGCCGATGAGCGTCTTGGAGACGCCGTCGAGGGATAGAATATTCATGCGTAGCCGGACTATAGCCCGTTTCGGCCCGCAGTGTCACCTCGCCGCGCGGCCCGGGGCGATACTCCCCTCCCCCGGCCGTGCTATACTCGGCCGATGAGCCACCGCACCGACCCGGCCGCGCCGCGCGCGGACTACAGCGACCTGACCCCGGAGCTGGCCCTATCCGCCGTCGGCGAGGCCTTCGGGATAGAGCCGGACGGCTCATTCTTCGCGTATCCGAGCTACGCCAACCGAGTCTACGGGCTCCGCGCCGATGACGGGACCGAGTACGTGGCCAAATTCTACCGCCCCGGCCGCTGGACGCCGGAGGCCATCCTCGAGGAGCACGCCTTCGTCGCGGAGCTGGAGGCTGCCGAGATACCGGCCGTGGCGCCCCTAGCGACGCCGGACGGCGACACGCTACCGGTGCTGGCTATCGAGGGCATGGCCGGAGAGACCGAATACCCGTTCGCGCTGTTTCCGAAACGCGGCGGCCGCCTCTTCGACGCTGAGCGCGACGAGGACTGGCTCAGGCTCGGCGCCCTCGCGGGCCGCATCCACGCGGTCGGCCAGGCGCGCCCGTTCTCGCTGCGCGTCGGCATCGGTCCAGGCCTGGCCGGCCGTTACGCCGACGAGATAGTCGACGGCGGCGCCCTCGATCCCGACGCCGTCGACCGCGTCGCGCCGCTCCTCAGGCGCTCGGCCGCCCTCGTCGACGAGGCGCTCGCCCGGGCTCCCGCCCCGATACGGCTCCACGGCGACTTCCACCGGGGCAACGTGCTCGATCGCGCCGACGGCGGGCTCCTGGCGATCGACTTCGACGACGCCTCCTACGGGCCTGCGGTCCAAGACCTGTGGCTCTTGCTACCGGGCCCGGCCAGCGAGTGCCGCCGGGAGCTCGGCCTGATCGTCGAGGGCTACGAAGGCTTCATGCCCTTCGACAGCCGATCGCTGGCCCTCGTCGAGCCGCTCAGGCTACTCAGGATGGTCCACTTCATCGCGTGGCAGGCCAGGCAACGTTCCGACCGCGGCTTCGCCGAACGCTGGGGCGACTGGGGCTCCAAGGCCTACTGGATGGAGCGAGCGCTCGACCTGGCCGACCAGATCGAGCGGGTCGAGTCAGCTGGCCCCGGGTTTTAGGGACGAATAGGCGATAACGCGGTTACGCCCGAACGCCTTGGCCGCGTACAGCGCCTTGTCGGCCATCTCCATGATCTGGTCAAGGTCGCCGTCGGGGCCGTCTGGCCGTAGGGCCGCCGCGCCGCAGCTGACGGTCACGACGTTCGCCGCGCTCGACCCAGCGTGCGGCAGCTCGAGCGCCTCTATCGCCTGTCTGACGCGCTCGAGCACCGCCACGGCGCCTTCCTCGTCGGTATCGGGCAGGATCACGGCGAACTCCTCGCCACCGTAGCGGCTCGGCAGGTCGTCCGGCCGCTTGACGCATTCCCTGATCACGAGCCCGATCGCCCTGAGCGTCGCGTCGCCGCCGGCGTGGCCGTACAGATCGTTGTAGTTCTTGAAGAAGTCGACGTCTATCATGCCGAAGGCTATCGTGCCGCGCTTGCTCGTCGAGCGGCAGTCGACGCCGAGCTTACCCGTGGCGCGCCTACGCCTGAATTCGTCCATGGTCTTCTCGAGGCTGCGCCGGTTCGGCAGGCCCGTCAGGCCGTCGGTGCTCGCCAGCCTATCGAGCTCCATGGTCTGCGAGCATACCCGCTCCGTGAGCGCGTAAACGTGGTTCGCCAGCTCGTCCAGCTCCTCGTACCCGAACGGCGGTAAGGGTTCGAGCGCCTCCAGAGTCCGCGAGAAGCCTCCGAGGCGATCCTTGATGGCCATCAGAGGGACGACGATCAGGCGCCTGACGCGTCTATGCAGCACGGCGTAGATGCCGAGTCCGCCGGCCGCGCCGATCAGCGCGAACCACGCGACCATCTGGCGTATCGTCCGTATCCAGTTCCGCTCCTGGCTGAATTCCCAGTAGCCGATTATGGCGCCGGCTGCGTCGCGCACCGGCTCGGCGCCTCGGAGATAGGCCCGCCCCCCGTCGCTGACTTTGACGGGGCCAGGCTCCGGTAGCGTTCCAGAGCCGCGGGCCGAGCGCCATCCCATGCTGAACTCGCCGCCGGCGACGTACTCGGCGAGCGCGTCCGGATCGAGCCGCCGAGCGAAGACGAGGACCCCGCGCGGCGCGACCGTGACCAGGTCGTCCGTGATGGGCCAGGAGGCGTACAGGACGGGCTCGCCATCGAGCTCGACGAGGCTCCGGACGGACGCCGACGGTCTGGAGCCGTATTCCGGGGAGAATAGCAGGGGCGAGCGATAGAGCCACGCGCCCGCCGAGCCAGGGAAAAACGCGGGCGCCGAGGAGCCCGAGTCCCAGACGACGCGCCCGTCGTCATCGACGATGAGGACATAGTCCAGGCCCTGCGAACCGATCCAGTCGGCGTTGTAGTTATTCTCCAGGTACGCCGGGTCGCGCGTCGACATGAACGAGTAGCTGTCGCCCCACTCGGCGTATGACTTGGCGAGGTTCGCCAGGGACTCGCGCTCCCGGCCGAGGAAGGCGTCGAACTGGGCCACGCGATCCCGCATGCCGTTCAGCTCGATCGACGAGAAGGCCCGTACGACGAGTAGCGACTCCAATAGCGCCACCAAGGCGGTGAAGAACAGCGTTACCGCCGCGAACTGGAATGGCACCGACGACCTGATCGATCTGTTTACCGGCATGGCCATGGTTCCAGTATAGGCGACGCCCGAACCGAAATAAAGCTTCGGCGAGGACTTAACAGAGACGGCCTTAAAGTGTATCCTAATAGTACTTTATTGAAGGATCGAGTGTAACGAATGGATTATTCAGAACTCAGCATGCACCCCGACCTGGCCAAGGGCGTTCAGGACGCCGGCTACGTGACCTGCATGCCGGTACAGGCGGCGGTATTCCCGCACGCCTTCGCGGGCGAGGACATCTACGCCCAGTCTCAGACGGGCACCGGCAAGACGGCCGCGTTCCTCGTCTCCATCTTCCAGCGCATCATGAGCGACTCCGCCAGCCGCCATCGCAAGGTTCTCATACTCGCGCCGACGAGGGAGCTGGCCGTCCAGATAGAGGAAGAGGCTAAGACCCTCGGCAAGCACCTCCCTATATCGATCGGCAGCTTCTACGGCGGTGTCGCCTACGGCCCCCAGCTCGACATGCTCCGCGATAACGTGCAGATGCTCATCGGCACGCCCGGTCGCATCATCGACCTCGTCCAGCAGGGCAAGATGCTGCTCCGCGACGTCGGCTTCCTCGTCGTCGACGAGGCCGACCGCATGTTCGACATGGGCTTCATCGACGACCTGCGCAAGCTGCTCCGTTACCTACCCCAGCCCAAGGAACGGCAGACGTTCCTATTCTCGGCCACCCTGAACTTCAGGATCAAGAACCTGGCTTGGGAGTACATGGACGAGCCCAAGGAGATCGTGATCGAGGCGGAGACCGTGACGGTCGACCTCGTCACCCAGGAACTGTACCACGTGGGTTCCGACGAGAAATTCCGCGTGCTGCTCGGCATCCTCGCCCGCGACAAGCCGTCGAGCGCCCTGATCTTCTGCAACCAGAAGTTCATGGCCGAGGAGATCTCCAGGCGGCTGGGGATCAACGGCTACGAGTGCGAATACATCATGGGCGACCTGCCTCAGGCCAAGCGGCTGCAGGTGATAGAGCGGCTCAAGGCCGGCAAGCTGTCGATGCTCGTGGCCACCGACGTGGCGGCCCGCGGCCTCGACGTCGAGGCCCTCGACCTGGTGGTCAACTACGACGTACCGATGGACCCGGAGTCATACGTGCACCGTATCGGGCGCACGGCCAGGGCCGGCGCCACCGGCAAGGCCGTGACGCTCGCCTGCGAGAAATTCGTCTACGGGCTCCCTGGGATAGAGAAGTACATCGAGGCCAAGATACCCGTATGCCCCGTGACCGAGGAACTGTTCGGCGATGACAAGAGCGCCGGCATACGTTTCGGCCACTCGCACGACCGCGCCAGGCCGGGTAGCGACCGAGGCGCCGGACACGGCGGCTCGTCGTACCGCGGCGGCGGCCAGGGCGCCGGGCGCGGCTACGGCGATCGCGGGCCGCACAGGGGACCGTCCGACCGGGCCCAGCCGCAGCGAGGCTCGGCTCCGAGGCCGAAGCAGGCTTCCCAGGCGGGCGGGCCTCAGGCCGGCGCGCCGCGACCAGCCCATCAGGGAGGCCGCGACCCCTACGCCATAAGTTCCGAGGAGCGCATGAGGCGCTACAAGGACAAGTACGCAGGCGGCCAGGCCGACCGCGGGCAGGAACCGGGGCGTCCCGCCGATGGACAGCAGAGGCAAAGCCAACAACGGCAAAGCCAACAACGGCAGGGACAGTCGAGGCGCCAAGGCCAGCAACCCGCTCAGGGGCAGGCGCAGCGCCAACAGCCGCGCCAGGCTCAACGCCCGGCATCGCAGGGCACGAAACCCCAGGCCTCCAAACCGCAAGGAACCGGGCCTCGGGCTCAAGGCAGCATGCCGCAGGCTAACAACGCCGGGCGTCCGGCCAAGCCCGGCCTGATCGACCGGATCAAGCGGGCGTTCGGCCTCGGCAAGCGCGCCGACGACTGAGCGGCCGAGGGCGCGATGAACGATCGGGGCGACTTCAGGCGGCCGCGCCTGGATCCGGAACAGCTGTTCTCCCCGTTCGATCGCGCCCTCGGGACGCTCCACGAGCGGCTGTTCGGCCGCTATCGGCTGGTCACCGTGGCGGCGTCCATACTGATCTACTCAGCCGCGGTGCTATCGACCGGGGCGTCGCTTGGCGTTTCAACCAACTACTTCGTACTGCTCCCCGTTATCTGCGCCTCGATGGGCTATGGTCTGTTCGCCGGCGTGGTCGCGGGTATCGTCGCCTTGCCCGGCAACCTTATACTCTATCGCGCGCTCGGTCATCCCGAGTTCGCGCCGGCCTCGAAGGCGATGGCCGAGCTTTCCGGCATACTGGTCGGCACCGTGCTCGGCTACCTTTCGGACTACCATCGCAAGCTCGAAGTCGAGCGCTACTTGCGCAAGGAAACCGAGAGTGAGCTCAGGCGGGCCCTCCGCGACCGCGAGGCGCTGTTCCGCGAGGTACACCACCGGGTCAAGAACAACCTGAACCTGATCAAGAGCATCATAGGCCTCCAGGCCAGGCGTTCCGCCGACCCGGCCTTCAAGGACGCCGCCGCCATGCTGACCGGCAGGATCATGTCGATCTCATTCGTCCACGAGCGGCTATACCGCACCTCCGAGCTGTCGGCGGTAGCGGTCGACGAGTACCTCAAGGATCTGGTCAACGCCGTGGTGATGGCCGCCGGCGGCTCCGATACGTGCCCGACCGTCGCGTTCGACCTGTCGAGGCACGACGCCAGCATGGACGTCGCGGTACCGCTCGGCCTGATCGTCAACGAGCTGGTCACGAATTCGATCAAGCACGGCCAGCCGAGACGGGGCCGACCGCTAGCGATGGAGATACGGCTAAGCACGGACGGCGACGAGCTATCGTTATCGGTACGTGACGACGGAGTGGGCTTGCCCGGCGTCGACGAGGGTCGGCGGCTCGCCATCGAGGAGGCCGTACTGCGCTTCCCGGGTAGCCTCGGCCTGACCTTGCTCGACCTGATGGCGTCCCAGCTCGGCGGAAAGGCCGCCTTTAGCCGTTCCGACGGCTGGACCGAATTCAACCTTATCTTCCGCGATGCCGCGGCGGCTGAACGTCCCTAGCCAACTGGCTCAGGATAGATCCTCGGCCTCGCCGGATTTCGCCCACCATCGCCCGCCTCGGCCTCTGCCTCGGCCCATGCCCCGTCCGGGACCGCGAACGGGACCGACGGTCTCGACGTCGATCCTGGCCGCCTCGTCCCGGCGGATCAGCAAGTCGTATCCGTGGATACGCACCTGCATCGGCCCGCCGAAGCCGCCTCGCCTGACGATGACGCCTTCCGTACCCTCGGTACAGCCCATATCGGCGAGCCTTCGGCCGACCTCGCGGCCGACGCTGACGGATCGGATGATGAACGGTTCATGAGGCCTTACAAGAGAAAGCTGCATCGAATGCTTCCTTAAAGAAAGAACGGCGGTAGAGGCCGATATTGATTGTCATTATCATCATCGGAAGGCGAATGGTCAAGCGCGCTTCTTTGACGGAAGTCGATAACGAGGATATGCTTGCTCGGTGCGCAGGTTCCTCAAGGTCGTCATAGTCGTATCCGGCCTGGCCTTATTGGTCACGTTGGCCGCCTCCATAGCCCTCGCCTCGCGGATGCGCGACGGCGCGCGGTCGCCGGACGCCAGGCAGGGCGGGCAGGCCCTCTTCCATATACTCGCCGTGGTGCCGGCTTCGGACGCCGAGCGCTACTACGCCCGCGCCGTCGAGGCCATGACCAGGACGGCTAGGAAGCGCGGAGCCGTGCTGCAGACGCTCGAGTACGACCAGGATAACGCGCCGAGCGCGATAGCCAGGCAACTACGCCTGGCTGCCGAGCTCGAACCGGATGGCGTGGTCGTCTCCGCGCCGCTCGACCCGCTGGTGACCGAGGCCGTCGACACCCTCTCCAAGCGGGGCGTACCGGTGGTGGCCCTCGAGACCGACCTGCCAGGCTCGGCGCGCGCGGCCTTCATCGGCACGAACCCCTATTCGGTCGGCGTGCTCGCGGCCGAGGCCGTGGCCGAGGACTTTCCCGGTGGCGCCGAGGTGGCGCTCGTACTGTCCAGGGACTACGCCGATGGCAGCGCCCGTGGCGCGACGATAGCGGCCGGCTTCGTGTACGGCGCCAGGGACGCGAACGGCGTCCGTCTGGCGATGACCAGGACGGCCCGGGAAGGCCCGTCGGCGAGCGAGGCGATAGTCAGGGAGCTGCTGGCGGAGCACGCCTCGATCGACGTGGCCGTGTTCATCGGGGCCAGGGACTCGGAAGGCGCCGCTCGGGCCCTGATCGAGTACGACCGGGTCGGCGAGCTGGCCATCATCGGCTTCGACGACGACCCGGCCCTGCTCGAGCTCGTCCACCTCGGAGTCGTCGCCGCGTCCATCGCCCGCTCGCCCGAGCGCTCCGGCGAGGTCGCGGTCGAGGCGATCATGACGCTCGCCAAGGGAGGCCGGGTGAGCGCCTACATCGATCCGGGCCTGACCGTCATACGCCGACGGGAGGGGGAACGATGAGGCGGCGGCTCCTGGCGTCGTTCCGCTCGCGCATGATCACCGCTAGCCTGGCCCCGATCATCCTGATGGGCGCGGCGGCGACCTTCAACCTGGCGGTGTCGTCGGCCAACCTCGCGAGGGTGGCCAACCTCTTCTCACTCGACCTGTTCATCGAGGAAGCGCTGATCAGCGTCGACGCCGTCGTCACCAACCTCGCCGTCTACATAGACACGAAAAACTCCGACGCCCTGCGCGCCTGTATGCACCACTCGAAGCTGCTCTCGGCCAAGGCCGGCGTGTTGGCCGAGGGGCTATCGTACGACGAGGACGCCATCATCGAGCGCAACCTCGCGGTGTTGCTGCGCCGCCTGATCGAGGAGAGCGAGGCTGCTATCCGCGCCAAGCGAGGCCGCAACATTCCAGAGTACGAGGCGAGGTATCAGGACGTGAGGATGCTCGCCTCGTTCATCCGCGACCGGGCCGACGCCCTGTCGCTCGAACGGCTCGGCCTCAACCTGGACGCGTTCGAGTCCCTGGCCAAGGATGGCGGCCGGGCCGCCACCCTGCTTGGCGCGATGCTCGCCTCGGCAATAGCCTTCGCCGTCGCCATAGTCTTGAGCTACTCGCTCAAGCTGACCGAGCCGCTCGACGCGCTGGCCGCCGCGGCCGGTAGGATATCGACCGGAGACTTCTCCGGCGGCCCGCTGGCGGCCTCGGCTGACGACGAGATAGGCCAGACCGCCCGAGCCTTCAACGTGATGCAGGCGAGCATAGCCGCCTATATAGACGAAATACGGAACAAGGCCGCGGTCGAGTCGTCGCTGATGGAGGAGCGCCTCAAGAACCTCGAGATGCAGGGTCACCTACGCAGCGCCGAGCTCAAGGCGCTGCAGTCGAGGATCAACCCGCACTTCCTGTTCAACACGCTGAACGCGGGCATCCAGCTGGCGACCGTCGAGGACGCGGACCGCACGCGCGTGTTCCTCGAGCGCCTCGCGGGGCTCATGCGCTACAGTTTCCGCGACCTGGACGCGCCGGTGGCGCTGCGCGACGAGCTGGCCTGCCTGCGCGACTACGCCTACCTGATGACCATACGCTTCCCCGAGTCGATCGACTTCGACATCTCGGCCGAACCCGGGGCGGAGGCGGCCGCCTTGCCGAAGATGATCATCCAGCCGCTCGTCGAGAACTCCATACGCCACGGTTTCGCCGATAAGCCGCTCGGCGGCGCGGTACGCGTGCGGGCGAGCCTCGACGGCGGAGACCTCGTCGTCGAGGTAGAGGACAACGGGTCGGGCATCCCGGACTCCCGAGCCGCCGAGATCGTCGCTGCGGCCGACGCCGGCACCGAGCTCGGTTCCGCCGAGGGAGGCCTCGGCATGGCTAACGTGATCGCAAGGCTCAGGCTGTTCGCCGGCAGGCGGGAGGTGATCGAGTTCGCGAACGCGGTGCCGGGCGCCAGGGTGGTCGTGCGCGTACCGTTCAAGGAGGCGTTCTGATGACGGCCAAGATATTCATAGCGGACGACGAGCGACCGGTCATCGATGGCGTCGCGGCCGCGATCCGGAAGCGTTTGCCCGACGCGGACATCTGCGGCACCGCCGGCACCGGGCGAGACGCGGTGGACGGCGCCGTCCGGGAGCGTCCCGACGTGATCCTGATGGACGTGCGCATGCCCGGTATGAACGGCCTCGAGGCCCTACGCGAGCTACGCTCGTCGGCGCCCGAGACGGTGCCCATACTGCTGACCGCCTACGAGCGCTTCGACGTCGCCAAGGAGGCCTTCGGCCTTGGCGTCTACGACTACCTGGTCAAGCCGGTCGATCAGGACCGGCTCGTCGAGGCAATTCGCGGAGCTCTCGACGCCGCCGCCGCCAGGAAGGCAGAGGCGGCGCGCGCCAGGAACGCGATCGAGGCCCTCGAATCCAGGCGGCCCCTCGTCGAGGAGGGCCTCGTCTACGCGGCCCTATCCGGAGACTCGGGCGGCGCTAGGATCCTGGACTATCTCTCCGCGCTCGGCTTCGGCCCCGAGGGCGGCGACTTCGTCGCCGTGAGGCGGAGCGATTCCGGGCGGCGACCGAGCGACGACGACGAGCGCGCGCTTCGGGCGTCGCTCGGCTACCACGCGGCCTGCGCGGTCGGAGCGCCGGCCTGCGGCGTGATACCGGTCTTCTATCCCGAGTCGGAATCCGCCTCGATCGAGGGGGCCCTGCTGACGGCGCTCCAGGAACCGGAGCTACGAGGCATGACCGCCAACATAGGCACCTGCCGCCCCCGCGACCGGCTCGCGGAGGCCTGGCGGGAAGCGCTCGCCGGCCTGGCCCGCGCGACCGACGGTTCGGTGTCGCATTCGCGCTCCATCGGCGTCGCTACCCCGCGTTCCCGGGAGCCGCTCCAAGCGGCCCTCGAGGCCGCCACCGTCGGCGACGCCGCCGCGGCCTCGGCCGCGTGGGCAGCGCTACCGGATGACCGCTTGCTCAGGGCCGCCGCGGCCGGGGCCATAGCGTGGTCGCTCCGCCACGACCCGGAAGCCGTCGTCGAGGCGGCCGCGGCCGTATCCGAGGGCGCGGCGCCGAGGGCCGCCTTCAACTCGGGTAAGCCTGGCTCCGGCTACGGTGCCACCGGCCGCGTAGCCGACGCCCTGCGGTGCATCGAGGAGCGCTACGCCGAACAGATATCGCTCGAGGACGTGGCGACCCAGGTCGGCCTCTCGGCCACCCACCTGTCGAGGGTGCTATCGAACGAGACGGGAAAATCGTTCATAGAGCATCTATCCGATTACAGGATAGCCAGGGCCAAGGCGGAGCTGGCCTCGGGCCGCATGAGCGTCAAGGAGGTCGGAGCCGCCGTAGGCTACCTCGACCCGAACTACTTCAGCCGGGCCTTCAAGCGCGTCACCGGTCTGACGCCGTCCGACTATGCCAAGTCTGCCGGTCGGGGTGACATATGATCGGCGGGGGAACCAAAGGCGCGGCCGCGAGGCGGCGGCGAGCGATCATGGCCGCGGCGGCCCTAGGCGTGGCGGTCCTAGGCGTGGCGGCTATAGCGCTCGGACTGGCCCTGAGGCAGGGAGCGGCGCGGCGCTCCAGGGAGCCCAAGCCTGACGGGGCGGGCATATCGATAGGATTCTCCATGGATTCGTTCGTCGAGGAACGCCGCGCCCGCGACCGCGACGTCTTCGTCGCCATGGCGCGCGACCTTGGAGCCACGGTCAACGTGCAGATCGGCGACGAGGATCCGTCCATCCAGGAGGAACAGATACTGTTCCTGCTCGATTCCGGCGTCGACGTTCTGGTCGTCATACCGAGCGACCCCGCCGGTCTCGGCCGGGCCGTCGCCGAGGCCAAGCGTAGAGGCGTCCCGATCCTCGCCTACGACAGGCTCATCCTGAACGGCAACGTCGACCTGTTCCTGGCCTTCGATGCAGAACGGTCCGGAGAGCTCCAGGCCGAGGCCTTCCTGGCGTCTCAGGGCGGCGGGAGGGTAGCGCTCTACAACGGCAGGCGATCCGACCCGAACGCCGCGGCCATGCGGGCCGGCGTCATGAATACCCTGAGGCCGGACATCGACGAGGGCCGGGTCATCGTCGTCGCCGACTACGAGTCGGCTGAGCGTAGGAGCGAGGAAGCCTACCAGATCGTCGACTCGATGCTTGAGGCGGGCACGACCTTCGACGCGGTACTCGCGGTCGACGATATGGCCGCCGAGGCGATCATCCGCGCCCTGTCGGTGCGGCGGCTAGCCGGGTCGGTCTTCGTGGCCGGCGCGGATGCCGACCTCGCGGCCTGTCAACGTATCGCGGAGGGCACGCAGAGCATGACGGTCTACAAGCCGATAGACCAGATAGCGGCCAAGGCGGCCGAGCTCGCCGTCTACCTGGCCAGGGGCGACAGGGTGACCGTGCACAACGCCATCTGGGACGGCTCCTACCGCATCCCCTTCTACGAGCTGGAGCCGGTATCCGTCACGGCCGCGGAGCTGATGGCCACCGTCGTCAAGGACGGCTTCCACCTTGAGGAGGACGTGTACCGCAACGTGCTCGATCGCTAACTGGATTCTTCTCACGAGCTCGATCGCAATCGTGCTATCTATATGCAGTAACATTCCGGATGAAACCAGTTTATCCAGCAGAAAGAAAAACTGTCCTGTATCGCGTTTTTAATCGACGATATACCCTGATATTCACGGGCCGTACGGCCCGGCACTATCATAGGAGGTACTCATCGTGAAGAAGTCATTCGCGATCCTGGCTACCCTCGTCGTCGTCGGCGCGCTCCTCGCGTCCTGCGGCGGCTCGGCCGACGCAGGCGGCACGCCCAAGATCGGCGTAGCCATCTACAAGTTCGACGACACGTTCATGTCCTACGTCCGCAACGCCATCGAGGCCAACGCCACCGGCAAGGCCACCATCGAGATGGTGGACTCCCAGAACGCCCAGCCGACCCAGAACGACCAGGTCGACGCGTTCCTGTCCAAGAAGGCCAAGGTCATCGCGATCAACCCCGTCGACCGCACCGCCGCCGCCGCGATCATCGACAAGGCCAAGGGCCGCTCGACGCCGGTCGTCTTCTTCAACCGCGAGCCGCTGCCCGAGGACATGAAGAAGTGGGATAAGGTTTACTACGTTGGCGCCAAGGCCGAGCAGTCCGGCTCGATGCAGGGCGAGATCGTCGTCGACTACTTCAAGGCCAATCCCAAGGCCGACAAGAACGGCGACGGCGTCATCCAGTACATCATGCTCAAGGGCGAGCCGGGCCACCAGGACGCCGAGCTCCGCACCGAGTTCTCCATCAAGGCCGTCACCGCCGCCGGCCTGAAGGTCGAGAAGCTGGCCGAGGATACCGCGTATTGGGACCGCCCGAAGGCCGTCGAGAAGATGAAGGCCTTCTACGCCAAGTTCGGCGACCGCATCGAGGTCGTGCTCTGCAACAACGACGACATGGCCCTCGGCGTCATCGAGGCCCTGCGCCAGGAAGGCTTCTTCTCCGGCGACAAGTACCTCCCGGTAGTCGGCGTCGACGCCACCGCCCCGGCCCTCCAGGCCCTCGAGCAGGGCACCCTGCTCGGCACCGTCCTCAACGACGCCAAGAACCAGGGCAAGGCCACCTTCGACATCGCCTACGCGCTGGCCACCGGCAAGGATCCCGCCCAGGCCGGCTGGACCATCTCCGACGGCAAGTACGTCTGGGTCCCGTACCAGAAGGTCACCAAGGACAACTACACCCAGTTCAAATAAGCTGTAACGCCTAAGGCGTTTACGCTTAGGACGAACGAAGAGGAAAAGAGATAGAAGAGGGAAGCAAGAGAAGTCAAGGAATTTGGGAGAAGGCGCTATCCGGCTCCCCTCCTTCTCCTTGGCTTCCTCCCTCTTTCCAATCCCTTATCCTCTTATACTCTTCGTTATCTTTTCCCTAGTTTCCGACTAATTTACCTGGAGTGCCCATGAGCGCCGAATACGTATTAGAGTTGCGACACATGTCCAAGAGCTTCCCGGGAGTGAAGGCCCTGGACGACGTGTCGATCCAGGTCCGACCGGGATCGGTCCACGCGTTGATGGGAGAGAACGGCGCCGGCAAGTCGACGCTGATGAAGTGCATCTTCGGCATCTACAGTCCGGACGAGGGCGAGATCCTGCTCGACGG
>JAKQKE010000114.1 GCA_029560805.1 Spirochaetota bacterium | reverse complement strand
TAGCGCCGAGCGCGTCGCCCGGCTCGTGTACGCCACGGGCACCAAGGGCGAGTACGGGGAGCAGGCCTGGGCCGGCTTCGACGAGAGGCAGGCCGGCGCGTTGATCGCGAGCGCCGATCTCGTCGGCCAGATGTCCGACCGCGCGTACCTCGAGAAGCTCCTGTTCCTCTACTACGAGTTCAAGGAGGCCGGGTTCCCCGGCTACGAGACCGAGTTCGATATGCTGCGCAAGACGATGGGCTTCTACGACATGACCGTCGCCCTGCTCGACGACAAGTACGGCGGCGTCCGCTCCTCGGCGCGCCGGCATTTCGCCGAGCGTTGGGGGATAGACCGCGACCTCTACGCCGAGTCGATGGACCGCCAGATGGCCTACCTGCAGGGCATCCTCGACGACGCCACGACCAACTTCCGCAAGAAGCTCAAGCGCATGGACCTGGAACTGTCCCAGCCGAGGACGGCGTAGGGCGGGCGACGAGGCGTACGAGCTTCACCTGCGAGGAGTGGGTATCTCTGTGCGTATTTAGTTCTCTCTTTAAAAACGAACTAAAATTAACACATGACAGCTGATGAACCATAGTGGTACTCTTGATTCCGTGAAGGCTCTCTGTGTCATCGCGGATTTAGTCGACTCGAGGGGCATCGCCGACCGCGGGCGCTTCCAACGAGGCCTTAAGGCGAGTCTCGAGGCCCTGAGCTCGCGGCGGGGAGCCAGGCTTCTCTCGCCATATACGATCACGCTGGGGGACGAGTTCCAGGCTTTGTATCGCGATTCCGGCACCCTGCTCGCCGATTTCGCCTGGCTCGCCTGGGCCATCTTCCCGCAACGGGCGCGCCTATCAGCCGCCTATGACGATATAAGCACCGACAGCAACGTTCGTGAGGCCCTCGGGATGGACGGGCTGGCGTTCCACGCGGCGCGCGACGCGCTCGAGGGCCTAAAGGCCGAGAAACGTATGATCCTGGACGTGAGCTGGCCGGGCTCGCCGTGGGTAGCGCTCGTCAACGCGTCGCTCCGTTCCTTCGCCCACGGTATGGAGGGCTGGAACGCTACCGCCGTCTGCGCGTTCGCAGGTCTCATGAACGGACTGTCCCTGGATGAGGTCGCGGAGGAGGCGGGCGTGACGCGGCGCATGGTCTACAAGGCCATGGCGACGAGGGGGCTCCGCGACGCGGCCGCGCTCTTCGCGGCGGTTGCGGCCGGCCTCGGGCGCCTGGAGAAGGAGCCGCCTGGCCGGGTTGGCCCTGGCTATCGGCCGGGGCGCTACGGCGCGGCCTGCTCGTCGCCGTGGGCCTGGAGCTGTGCGCCGTCGAGGCGAACTACCTGGTCGTGGCGGCGCTCAAACGCTTCTCAGCCTTTCTCAAAAACGGAGCCAGGGACGATAGGCCGGGCATGGGCCAGCTGATCGGCGCGCTCGAGCGGACCATCCTGTACGTGCTCATCGTCTCGGGCAACTTCACCGAGTACTTCCTGGTAGGTACCATGGCCTCGGTCTGCGTCACGCTGGTGCTGGGGCTGCTCGTACGGCGGGCCTTGGCGTAGCCTACTTCCCGGACACGCTCACCCCGCCCGCGAGCATCCACGGCAGGACGCCGGAGCCGTAGTCGACGGTCTCGGCGGACACGGCGCGGACCGACTCGAAGAGCTTGGCCACGTTGCCGGCTATCATGGTCTCGCCGACCGGGCGTACGATACGGCCGTCCTCTATCAGGTAGGAGTTCTTGGCCACGCCGGAGAAGTCGCCGTTGTCCGACGGGTTGCCGCCTGAGAAGCGCGCGAGCAGGATGCCGCGCTTGACGTCGCGTATCATGTCCTCGAGGGCTGTCTCGCCCGGCTCGACGACGACGGCGCCTCCGCCCGAGGGGCAGCGGGCCTTGCCGGTCTTGTTCGACGCGTAGAAGCCTATCGTGTAGTTGGCCAGGCGACCGCCCTCGATGATGGGGCAGTTCTCGGCGCGGAAGCCGTCGCCGGTGTAGCCGTAGCCGATCTCGACGCGCGGGCCGCTCGGCTCGGAGCGTATGGTCACGAGCGGCGAGACGACTTGCTCGCCGAGCCTGTCCTTCCATGGCGAGTTGCCGGTGATCAGCGGGTAGTCGCCGAGGTAGACGCCGTCGAGGTAGCCGATGAAGTCGCCGAGGCAGTCCGGCGTCAGGACGAGGTCCCCGGAAAAGGCCCCGGACAGCGGCTCGACGCGGGTCTGCTCGGCCGACTGCCGCATCAGCTCGTCGATACTGCCCCAGGCCTTGAGCGGCTTGCGGAGGCCGCGGTGCGAGGCGCCGGAGTAGTTGAAGCTCGAGGCGGCCTCGCCGTCCTTGCTGGTGAACATCGCGAAGAAGCCGTAGAGCCCGGAGCGCTCCTCGAATTCGGCCCCGTTCGAGTTCGAGTAGAAGGACTGGCCGCGGCTGAAATCGAGGATGCACTGCTCGAGCCTCGTCTTGGGGTAGGCGGAGGCCGCGTAGTCGACGAACTCGCGGAGGCGCTCGTACATGGCCTCGCTGTCCGGCTCCTCGTCGCCCGCGGAGAAGCTTTCGAGGGCGCGGGCCGGCGATACGTCGTTGGCTGGGTCGGGCTCGCTCGAACGGGCCATCGCGATCGCCTCGGAGGCGGCGGTGCGTATCGCCTCGTCGTCGTAGCGGTTGAGCGATACCGTGCCCTTACGGCCGCCGACGTGGGCGTTGAGCCGTATGGACACGTTCACGGTGGTGCGGTACAGGCTCATGCGGCCCGCGTCGACGTTCAGCTCGCTCTGCTCGCCGCGCGACAGCGACGCCTGGGCCTTGTCGGCCCCCTCGTCCCTCATGGCCTGGACGGCCTTCCTGACGAGTTCCATGCCGTTGAATTCTGCCATTACGCCCGCCCTCCCACGTTGACGCGGCATCGGACGGCCGGGCCGCCCATGCCTACGGGTATCGATTGCTTCTTGCCGCACATGCCGCCGCAGGACCAGCTCATGTCGTCGGACACGGCCGCTACGGTCTTGAGCATGTCGAAGGCGACGCCCGAGATCGTCGTGTCGCGGACGGCCTCGCCGAGCTTGCCGCCCATGATCTCGAAGCCCAGCACGACGCCGAACATGAACTCGCTCGTCGAGTCCGCCTGGCCGTTGGACGAGCGCAGGAAATAGTAGCCGTCGTCGACCGAGGCTATCATGTCCTGGAGCTTGGACTCGCCTGGCAGGATCGCGGTATTGCGCATCCGGATCAGGGGTTCGTCGTAGAAGCCGTAGGCGCGGGCGTTGCCGGTCGGCTCGGCGCCGAAGTGGGCGGCCGACTCTTTGTTGTGCATGTAGGAGCGCAGGACGCCTTCCTCGATCAGCACGGCGTCGCGCGCCTCGACGCCCTCGTCGTCGACCCAGATCGGCACGGGACAGGTCTCGCCGAGCGCCGTGTTGGCGAAGTCGACCAGGGTGACGAGGGGGCTGGCGACCCGGCGGCCCATGGCGTCGGCGGCGACCGACCCGCCGAGCACGCCGTCGGCCTCGACCGTGTGCCCCACGGCCTCGTGGGCCAGGATGCCGGCTAGGTCGGAGTCGAGCACTACGTCGTGGACGCCGGGTCGGGCGTAGACGCCCTTGGACTTGCGGGCCAGGTTGTCGGCCAGCGCGTCGATGTTCGGGTACAGGTCGCGCGGATCCTCGAACACGTCCTCGAACTGGCCGCGGCCGCCGTAGACCTCGTATAGGTCGATCGGCTCGCCTCCCTCCTCGACGGTCAGCGATACCGCGATGATCGTCCGGGGCGTCATCGAATAGGCCTCGGCGCCGTCGGCGGTCAGGATGGTCTTCTCCATGTCGAGACAGGACAGGCTGACCGAGCGCGACGATAGCCCGGGATAGTACTTCTGGCAGTACGCGTCGATGGAGCGGACGAACTCGATCAGGTCCTTCTGGCTCTTGCGGGGCTCGGCGGTGCCGAGGCCGTAGTCGCCGCGACCCGGCCTGGACGGTAGCGGGCCCTTCGTCAGGGCGCCGGCCGCCTCCCTGGCGCCGAGGAAGCGGGCGTTCTCGACCGCCCGGTCGACGGCCGCTCGGATCGCGCCGTCGTCGAGCTCGGGCGACGAGGCGAAGCCCCAGACGCCGTTCTTGAAGGCGCGGGCCGACAGCCCCGTCTGGGCGCCGCGCGCGTTTCCTACGACGTCTCCGTTGAGCAGGCTGATGCCTATCGAGCGGTTCTCCTGGATGCGTAGCTCGACGTATTCCTTGAACCTGGACGCGTGGCGCCCTATGTTCTCGTATCTCATGCGGCCTCCCGGGCAGGTGATCGAAACGCCCCGAGGGGGCGCGCCCGCGAAGGGCGTAGGATACTAACCATACTTGCATAGCCCGGCGAGGGCAAGGGTCGGCTTCGGCCAATGCGGCAGGCCTGTCGCCCTAGCGTCTCGATTTTGGTATACTCCGGCGATGATCGATCCTACCGACCCGTCCTCGGCCTTCGCCGGCCTGCGCGACCGGGACTACGCCCGCGCCGGGCTGATGGTCTGCGAAGGACGTATCGTCGTCCAGAAGGCCCTCGACTGCGGCGTACGGCTGCGCTCGATGCTCTGCGTGCCGGCCGACGAGGAGGAGTGGCTCGGCGTGTCGGGCGGTCGCTTCCCTGTGGCCGCGCTGAGCCGTGCCGACATGGCTGACTTGCTCGGCTTCCAGTTTCACCGCGGCTTGCTCGCGCTAGCCGACAGGCCGACGTCGCCCGAGCCTGCCGCCGCGCCTGGCGGGCCGGCCCTCGCGCTCTGGAACGTGACAGACCCCGACAACCTGGGAGCGTTGATACGGAGCGCGGCGGCGCTCGGAGCGGCCCGCGTCTACCTCGGACCCGGCTGCGCCGACCCGTATAGCCGTAAGGCGCTCCGGGCCTCGATGGCCTGCGCGCTCGGGCTGCCGGTACTGCCGCTAGCCGACGCCTCGGAGCTCGAGCTGGCCAGGGGGCCGTCCGCTCGCGGAGCTGTTGGAGGGGCCGTGGGCGGGAACCTGCTCGTCGCGGCGGCCCTGGTACCCGGGGCGCTGACGCCGGATGGGGCGAGGGCGGCGGCCGCCGGTCGCCCCGTGACGCTGATCCTCGGAAACGAGGGCTGGGGGTTGCCCTCGGAGGTAACGGCGGCCTGTGACGAACGCGTCATCGTGCCGATGGCGGGGGGTGTCGATTCGCTCAACGTCGGCGCGGCCGGCGCGATCCTCATGTGGGAGCTATTTCGTCATCCATGACGTTTCGTCATCCATGACGTTCCCGTCCTGCGGACGGGCCGGGTTGTGGCCGCGCATCCGTGCGCGGCATCGTCATCCGTGACGTTCCCGTCCTGCGGACGGGCCGGGTTGTGGCGCGCCATCCCTGGCGCGCGTATAGGAGCGCGTATGGGAGCGCGTATGGGCGTGTTTGACTTTTAGGCGGCGGAGGAGTAGAATCGGAGTCTGTATGAGTGTGTCCAAAACGACTGAATTCGGCGTAGATCAGCGTATCGTCTATCCTAGCCAGGGCGTCGGCAGGATCGTGGAGATCCAGGAAAAGCGCTTCAAGGAAACGAGCGTCCTCTACTATATCATCTATCTCGAGTTCTCCGACATGACCGTCATGGTACCGGTGGACAAAGCGCGCGACTTGGGCATCCGTCCCATCGTGCCGACCGCCGAGGCGGAGCGAGCGCTCGAGTTCATCGCCGAGGAGTATGCGCCCATACCGTCCGACTGGAAGCTCCGGTACCAGATGAACCTGGACCTGCTCAAGAAGGGCTCCGTGATGGACATCGCCAGCGTGGTGCGTTCGCTCTTCCATCGCTCCAAGATAAAGGAGCTACCCATCCTCGAGCGTAAGCTCTACGATAGCGCCCTCAACCTCCTGCAGGATGAGGTCTCGTTCTCGCTCGGCAAGCCGAAAGACGACGTCGCGGAGATGATCCGCGCCAAGCTCGAAGGTTAGCGTGCGGTTCGCGGCGGTCATCGCGGCCGCCGGGAGGAGCGTCCGCTTCGGCGGCGCCAAGAAGGAGTACGAGCTCCTCGACGGTCTCCCGGTGCTGGCCCACTCCGTACGGTTATTCATCGAGATGCCCGACTGCGCCGCCGCGGCCGTCGTGGTACCCCCGGGCGGGGAGGCCGAGGCGAGGGCGGCCCTGGGGCCGGCGCTGATCACGCGCGCCGGGCCGCGGCTGCTGTTCGTCGAAGGCGGCGCTGAACGCGCCGATAGCGTGCGCGCCGGGCTTCTGGCCCTGCGCGGCGCCGATCCGGAGTACGTGCTGATCCACGACGCCGCGAGGCCATGGGCGAGCGCCGAGCTCGTTCGCCGCGTGCTCGCCGGAGCGGCGCGCTCGGGCGCCTGCGCTCCGGGGGTGCCGGTGACCGATACCATCAAGCGCGTGGCCGCCGACGGCACGATCGCCGAACACCTCGAGCGTGCGGCCCTCCGTGCCGTCCAGACGCCGCAAGGCTTCCTCTACCGCGGCCTCCTGGGCGCCTACCTGTCGGTCGGGGCCTCCTCGCGGGCGGCCACCGACGACGCGGAGATCTGGGCCATGGCCGGCGGCTCCGTCTCGGTCGTCGATGGCGATCGAGCGAACGTGAAGATCACCTTCCCGGAGGACCTCCGGTGAGCCTGCGGGTGGGGCAGGGCTGGGACCTGCACCGGCTCGGCTCGGGCAGGCCGCTGATGCTCGGCGGCGTCGAGGTTCCGTCGGAGCTAGGCGAGCTCGGGCATTCCGACGGCGACGCGCTGTTCCACGCCATCGTCGACGCGATGCTCGGCGCCGTAGCCGCCGGCGACATCGGCCGGCATTTCCCACCGTCGGACCCTCGCTGGAAGGACGCGCCCTCCCGCCTGTTCGTGGAGAGGGCGGCCGAGATCCTCGCCGGCTCCGGCTGGCGCGTCGTCAACGTCGACGCGACGGTGGTGCTCGAGCGGCCGCGGCTCGCTCCCCTGGCCGACGATATACGTGCCTCCGTGGCCGACGCGCTCGGCCTGTCGGTCGGGGCCGTGTCGGTCAAGGCCAAGACCCGCGAGGGGCTCGGCGACGTCGGCCGCTCCGAGGCTATCGAGGCCCAGGCCATCGTCCTGGTCGAGCGGCTGGAACCCTAGCTACAGTTTCCGCGCGGTTCTTCGCAGGCTCTCGAATAGACTGGCCCAGGGCGACGCCGCCCGGTAGAACACCGGCGGATAGCCGAGCGGCGCCTCTATCGTCACCTCGCCGCCCATGAATTCCCTGGACGTCCAGAGATGCACCCAATGGTCGGACGGCAAGACGGCCTTGGATAACTCGGCGCCCGGTTCCAGTACCGGCGCGACGAGCAGGTCGCGGCCGTAGAGGTACTGGTTGGCCAGGACGCGCAGCTCCGGCTGATCCTCGTAGTGCAGCCAGCTGTGGCGGATGGGCGGCAAGCCCGACGAGGCGTATTCGGCCAGCGTCTCTGCGTGGTAGGGGGCCAGCGCGGACCAGACCGAGGAAAGGCGCGCGAAATGTGCGAGCGTGGCGGGGTTCGACCAAGGCTGGGCGTTCGTTTCGGGTCGGTCGCCCTCGTGCGTCCGCATGATCGGCGTGAACGCGGCCGTCTCCGCCCATCGCATGAGGCATTCGTCCGAGCGCCTCGCCCAGGCCGTCGTCGCGTCGCCGCCTATGTCGGAGTGCCAGATGCCGGCACCGGAGAAGCCGAGCGATAGCGACGCCGGCACGACGCTCGGCAGGCCGCCGCGGCGGCTCCAGCCGGCGGTCCGGTCGCCGGCCCAGAAGGCGCCGGCGTGGCGCGATGATCCGGCCCATCCTGAGCGGCAGAAGAAGGTGGCCTCTGCCCCCTTGCCCGCCTCGACTATCGCCTCGGCGCAGGCTCTGGCCCAGAGGGCCGGGTATTCGTTATGGGCGAGCAGGGGGTCGCGGTCGCCGTGGAGCGCCGCGTCCACCGGCAGATGCTCGCCCGCGTCGGCCATCCAACCGGCCATGCCGATGCCGAGCAGCTCCCGGATCAGTACCGACTTGATCCACGAGAAGGCCCCCGGGTTGAATAGGTCGACCATCGCGGCCGGGCGAGCCTGGGCGGCGAGCTGGTAGTCCGAGCCGTCGTCGCGCTTGACGCAGAAGCCTTTCCTGGACGCCTCGGCGTACAGCTCGCCGTCGACGTCCAGGTATGGGTTCGCGTACCCGATGAAACGGATCCCGTCGCTGGCCAGTGCGGCTATCTCGGCCGGCAGGTCGGGATACAGCTCGCGATCGTAGCGCCAGTCCCAGCGGGGCCGCGAGCTGGAGCCGGCGCGGACCCGGCCGCTCCAGTCTCGGACCCAGACGGCGCCGACCGGAATACCGGCGCGTCGCGTCGCATCGAGCTTTCGCCGCAACTCGGCCATCCCGCCCTCGACTCCGAGCCAGACGCCGTCCCAGGTCCACGGCGGGAGCGCTGGCTGGCGGCCCGTGATCGCCGATAGGGCGCCGACGGCGGCCGGCATATCGTCGGCGAAGCCTATGACCAGCTCGTCGGGGATTGCCCAGCAACGTAGCGCGGTGAGCCTCGGCCGCCTGAAATCGAAGACGCAGCGGGCGTTCGTGCCGACGTGGACATAGGAGCGCTCGCTGGTGACGAAGGACGGCTGGCCGAGGCTCGTGGCGTGCCAGGCGCCGCCGGCCCGGGCCTTCGACAGGAGCGGCGCGAGGCCTCGTCCCTTGGCCACGCCGCGTTCCTGGGACCATAGCGGCGCGATCGAGCCTTTGAGGTCCAGCCGCGAGGATCGCTCTCCGCAGCCGAAGACGCTCTCGCCCGGCGTCGCCGGGAGGCGCATCATGAAGCGGTTAAAGGCGCGGTCGTAACGGGAGAGGCTTATCCTGAGCGCGCCCCCGGCCTCACGGATGGCCATACGCGCGAGGCCATCGAATTCGACGTCTATGAAGTCGTCGCGGGCGGTGGCGAGCTTCCATGCCTTGGCCTTGACGACGGATAGGCGGCGCTCGCCGAGCTTATAGGCGCCGCCGCGTTGCCTGGCCGAGGTCTCCGCCGTGCCGAGTTCGAGTAGGGGCACCCGGGCCGAGTGGAGCAGGGCGCGGCGGCCGTTCAGGCTTATGACGAACCCGTCGTCGACGGCGTCGAGCTGTATCAATGGAAGACCTCCCGCCAGACGGCCGGCTCGGCCGACCGTATACGGTACCATATACCGGGTCGATCGGGCCCGCAAGACCGATTCTGGCGGCGCAAGGTTGCCATCAGCCATGGCTTCAGGTAGAATCCGGACTTAGGATGATCCATGCGGCGCTCTCTTCCTCGGCGATGATCGGGGCCGATATAGCCACCGTACTCGAGACGGCCTCCATGGCGGGCGTACGGGGCGTCGAATGGTCCGACGACGGCTTTTTCGACCCGCGCGACCCGTCGTCGGTGCGCGCCGCGATGATGGCCACGTTGCGGGCCGGCCTCTGTACGGTATCGTACGCCACCCTGTACCGCGCCGTCGCCCATGATCGCTCGGCCTTCCGCTCCGCACTTGGCGTCGCCCGCGATTTCAACGCCCCCATGCTGCGCCTCTGGTCGGGTCCCCGCGGCTACGGCCGCGGGCTCGCCGCGCGCGCCTTCCTTGACGAGTCGAGGTACCTGGGCGACGAGGCGGGTAAGCACGGGATTACCCTATGCTTCGGTATATCGAGGCGATCGGTACTCGCCTCGTACGACGAGGCGACGAGGGTCCTGGCCGGAACCGACCATCCCTTCGTCAAGCTGGCCTGGGAGCCCGCGTCCCGCGGCGGCTTCGACGAGGCGATGGAGGAGTTTAGGCCGCTATCCGGACGAATCGGCCTCATCGTCGTCCGCGGCGAGGATCTCCTGCCCGAGGGCGGCTCGGCCGACGCGCTGTCGGAGGAATGGTACCAGTACCTCGACTCGTACGACGAGCAGTGCGGCAGCCCGGACATGGCGCGCTACGTCGTGCTCAGCTCGACGGCGGGCGACCAGGGACGCCTGGCCGAGGCCGCCGGCGCGATCGCCGCCTGGAGCGTCATGCTCAGGCGCTATCACCGCCGTCGCGTGATGTAGCCGCTATCAGGCCCGCTTCGCCTCATCCCAGTAGCGGTCCATGAGCGCCAACTTGCCCGGCTCCATCGTCTCGCCGGCCGCCGCCATCGCCTTCTCCACGTGGCGGAAACGTCTCGAGAATTTCTCCAGGGCCCGGTGCATCGCTATCGCGGGGTCGACGCGGTGCTTGCGCGCGACGTTGACCAGCGAGAAGAACAGGTCGCCGAGCTCGTCCTCGAGCGCGGCCCGCTCAAGGGAGTCGTCTCCGCCGGAAGCGGCCTTGGCCTCGATCGCGGCGCAGGCCTCGCGCGACTCGCGCAGCTCCTCCTCGAGCTTGTCCCAGGGGCCCGTCGGGTCCGGCCAGTCGAAGCCGACCTTGGCTGCCGCCTTCTGCAGCTTGTAGGCCCGCTCAAGCGGGGGCAGGGCCTTGGACACCGAGTCGAGGACCGAGTCCTTCTTCCGGCGTCCCTCGACGTTCTCTTTGATGTCGTTCCACTGCCTGAGCACGGCGTCCGGGGTCTCGGCCTCGGCGTCGGCGAACACGTGTGGGTGGCGGCGGACCAGCTTGTCCGAAACGTTTTCGAGGGCCTCGGCGACGGTAAAGTCGCCCCGCTCCTCGTGGATTACCGCCATCATCGTCGCGACGAGCATCACGTCGCCGAGCTCCTCCTTGACGTGGTTCGGCTCTCCGTCGTTGATGGCTTCGACGCACTCGTAGGCTTCCTCGATGAGGTTGCCCCGGATGCTCTCGGGAGTCTGTTCCCGGTCCCAGGGGCACCCATCAGGGGCGCGTAGGCGCGTGAATATATCGTAGAGACGCTTGAAGGCGCCTTCGGGGGTAGCGGTTCTCGTCATCGTTTCCATGCCGGCATTGTGGCGAGGCCGGCCGGCTTGCGCAAGGGCCGGGCGATCGTTCGGGGCGGCCAGGGGCTGGATGCCGCGTGCATGAAATATGTATAAAATGAGCTTCACCGCGACAAACCGTGAATAATGGAGGCATATAGCGGGTATACATGGTCGCCAACCGATTGACACGCCGGCCCCGAATGCCGCATTGTGCGCTCGTCTATGATCGATTCAGGCGGATCGTATTCCGCCCCGGGCCGGTATCGGTCTCCGGAAACGGCCGCCACTCAGGCGGCATCATGGAACGCGGAGGGGTAAAGCAAAAGACGGTGAAAGGGAGCGACGTAGTCATCGAGCACGTACGCAAGTCGTTCGGCGAATTCAAGGCGCTGGACGATGTCAGCATCGACATCAGGAAGGGCGAGTTCTTCTCGCTCTTGGGTCCATCCGGCTGCGGCAAGACGACCTTGCTGCGCATCATCGCGGGCTTCGAGAGCCCCGAGGGCGGAGCGGTGCTGCTCGACGGCGAGGACGTGGTAGGCCAAGCGCCGGACGCCCGGCACGTGAACACCGTCTTCCAGAACTACGCCCTGTTCCCGCACTTATCCGTGTTCGAGAACGTGGCCTTCTCGCTGCGCCTCCGTAGGACGCCGGAGTCGGAGGTCAAGGCCAGGGTCGAGGAGTACCTGCGGCTCGTCTAGCTCCAGGCCCACGCCTCCAAGAAACCGGCCCAGCTGTCCGGGGGCCAGAAACAGCGCGTGGCGATAGCCAGGGCTCTCATCAACGAGCCATCGGTGCTGCTGCTCGACGAGCCCCTGTCGGCCCTCGACGCCAAGCTGCGCCAGCACATGCTGATCGAGCTCGACTCCATCCACGACAAGATAGGCATCACCTTCATCTACGTTACGCACGACCAGCAGGAGGCCCTGTCCGTCTCCGACCGCATCGCCGTGATGAACGCGGGCGAGGTGCTGCAGGTCGGCACGCCCCAGGAGATCTACGAGGCGCCCGCCACCGACTTCGTCGCCAAGTTCATAGGCGAGACCAACCTCTTCGAGGCCGACGTCGCGTCGGTGTCGGGAGAGATGGTCGAGCTCCGGACCGACGGCTTCGGCCCGGTCAAGGTGACGGCGACCGAGCCGCCCCCGGTCGGCTCCCGCGTCAGCTGGACGATACGCCCGGAGAAGATACGCATCGGCCTCGAGGAGCCCAGGTCGGCCAGGAACGGCATCAACGCCGTGGCCGGCGTCGTCGACGAGCCGATCTACTCCGGCTTCCAGAGCAAGTTCTACGTGCGCGCGCCGAGCGGTCTCGTGCTCAAGGTGATCAAGCAGCACGCCGACTGGTCCGACGAGGGGCCGGAGATTGCCTGGAAGGACGCCGTTTGGCTATCGTTCAGCGCCGAGGACGCCTATATCGTCGAGGTCAAGCGATGAGGCGCGAGCCCGGCGGCCTGTACGCGGCCCCGTCGACGATCTGGCTGACCGTGTTCTTCCTCGCGCCGCTCGCCATCATCGTCGCCTACAGCTTCCTGACTCCAGGCGTCCGCGGCGGCGTCGAGTGGAAGCCGACCCTGGACGCGTACCGCGCGATAGCCAACCCGACCTTCGCCAAGGTCACGCTGAACACGATACTCGTCGCGATCGGCGCCACGGCCATAACGCTGCTCATCGCCCTGCCCTGCGGCTACTACATGGCCAGGAGCGAGCGCCAGACCTTGCTCCTGATGCTCGTGATGATACCGTTCTGGACCAACTTCCTGATCCGCATCTACGCCTGGATAGCGATACTCGGCAACGAGGGCTTCTTGAACGACATCCTCCTCGCGCTCGGCCTCGTGGACGAGAGCGTGCAGTTCCTGTACAACCGCGGCGCCGTGATGCTGGTGCTCGTCTATACCTACCTGCCGTATGCGATCCTGCCCCTGTACTCGACGATAGACAAGTTCGACTTCTCGCTGCTCGAGGCGGCCCGAGACCTGGGGGCGTCCAAGCTAGGCGCGATCACCAGGGTGCTACTGCCGAACGTCAAGGGCGGGATACTCACGGCCTTCCTATTCACCTTCATCCCCATCTTCGGCGCTTACGCGGTGCCGCTCCTCGTCGGCGGCACCGAGTCGTACATGCTCGGTAACCTGATAGCCGACGAGCTGACCAAGAGCCGGGACTGGCCGCTCGCCTCGGCGATCTCCCTCGTCATCACGCTGGTGACGACGATAGGCGTGCTCCTGCTCCTGCGGGCCAACGGCGCCTCCACGCTCGGCGGCGCCCGGGAGGCGAAAGCCGAGCCGGAGCCGGCGTTCGGGGGCGCCCGATGAGCCGCCCCGCGGCGCGGAAGCGCTCGAGCTTCTCGCGGAGCGTGTTCGTCGGTACGATCGTGTTCCTGAGCCTGCCCCTCCTCGTGCTGGTGCTGTACTCGTTCAATGAGTCCAAGTCCGGCGCCTGGACCGGCTTCTCGGTCAAGTGGTACGTCAAGCTGTTCACCGACTCGCCGCAGCTGTGGCGCGCCTTCGGCAATAGCGCGGTCGTGGCGCTGGCCTCGGCCTTCGTCGCCACCGTCATAGGCACGCTCGGCGCGGTGGCGGTCAACTGGTACCGTTTCCGCCTGCGGAAGTACCTGCGGACGCTGACCTTCATGCCGATGATCCTGCCGGAGATCATCATCGGCGTGTCGCTCCTGGTCTTTTTCTCGGGCATCGGCCTGCGCCTTTCCCTGTTCACGGTCTTCGTGGCGCACGTGTCGTTCAACCTGCCCTTCGTGTTCCTGCTCGTGCTCGCCAGGCTCGAGGAGTTCGACTTCTCGATCATCGAGGCGGCGCGCGACCTGGGCGCGAGCGACGGCCAGACCTTGCTCCGCGTGATCCTACCGATCTCGGCGCCGGGCATCATTTCAGGCTTCCTGACCGCGGTCACTCTATCGCTCGAGGACTTCGTTATCACGTTCTTCGTAACCGGCCCAGGAGCGACAACGCTACCCCTCTACGTGTACTCGGCGATACGCTTCGGCGTGTCACCGGTGATCAACGCGCTGTCGGTCGTGATGATCCTCGGCACCGTGCTCCTGACCTGGTCCACGCGCAATTTCCTCAAGTACATCGCGGCCAAGTAGGCCGTCCGTCCGTCGATTGGAGGCAATGACGATGATGAAGCGATTGATGATCGCGGCGTTCGCCGCGACGATAGGCCTGGTAGCGTCCGCCTGCGGCGGCTCCTCCGAGAAGCTGTACCTGTTCAACTGGATCTACTATATACCCGAGGACGTCATCGAGGACTTCTCGAAGGAGACGGGTATACAGGTTATAGTCGACTCGTACGCCTCGAACGAGGAGATGTACAACAAGATAGTCGGCGGCGGCGACGGCTACGACATCGTCGTGCCCTCCGGCGACTACGTGTCGATCATGATAGCCGAGGGGCTGCTCGAGCCCATCGATACCTCCAGGCTGGCCAACTACGGCAACCTGGACCCCGCGGCGGTTGCGCGCATCGGCTTCGACCCGGGCAACCGGTACAGCGTGCCTTTCATGATGGCCGCGGCTGGCGTCTCGGTGAACCGGACCAAGGTTTCCGGCTACGAGCATAGCTGGAGCGTCTTCGACCGATCGGACCTTGGCGGCCGCATGACCATGCTCGACGACATGCGCGAGGTGCTCGGAGCGGCGCTCAAGTCCCTGGGCTACTCGGTCAACGACCCCGACCCGGCCCATATCGAGGAGGCCCGCCGCGTCGTCGAGCGCTGGAAGCCGAACCTGGTCAAGTTCGACGCCGAGTCCTTCGCCAAGAGCTTCGCCTCCGGCGAGTTCTGGGTAGTGCAGGGCTACGCCGAGAACGTGTTCATCGAGTACCCGGAGGCCAGGCGCGCCGAGGTCGACTTCTTCTTCCCGAAGGAGGGCATGCCGATGTACATGGACAGCTTCTGCGTGCTTAGGGGCGCCAAGAACGTCGAGCGGGCCTACGCGTTCATCGACTACATGCTCAGGCCCGACGTCGCCGCGCGCGTCGCCGACTACCTGATGCTGCCCTCGCCGAACGTGCCGGCCCGCGCCCTGATGAAAGTCGAGCCGAACTACGACTTCGACGACCTGGCCCGCGGCGAGTTCAAGGAAGACCTCGGCCGCGAGGCGCTCAAGCTATACAACGACGCCTGGCGCCGTATCCGCGTAGGCAACTGATCGTCGTTCAAGCCAGGCATAGAGAACTGGAGGATACGAGATACGCGAGAGGAGAGAGAGGGGGATTCGCTGATCTACTCTCTCTCCTCCTCTTGCCCGACTCTTGGACTCGTATCCTCTTCGTCCATCTTCGCGGACTCAGTTCGCTATCGCGACGGCGGCCTTGACGTCCTCGGCGCCGAGTCCCAGGCCGAAGCCGAGCGTGGCGGGCGTCGCGTCCAACCACATGAGCAGGCCGGATAGGTTGGCCGCGTTGAAGCCGAGCGGCTCCTGGTCGTCCGGCATCAGGCGCAGTATCAGCCTAGCCAGATTCCTCGTCGATACGTAGGTCAGGGCCCGCGCCTCGGCCGAGGCTCCCGCCCTGAGCGCCTTGAACGCCTTGTCCGCGCGTAGCGGGCTCGCGGCGCCGTCTTTGGCTATCCCGGAGGCCACGGCCTTGGGATCCCCCAGGCCGATGAAGGCCTTGTCATCGCGATAGACCATGACCGGGGCCATCAGCCTCCCGATCAGCCTCATCGCCATGGCCTCGCCCGAATCGGCCTCCTCGGCCTCCGTCGGGGTGAACTCGTAGCGGTAGGCGTCGTAGGGCATGCCCGAGGCCACGCCGACGCCGCGGTCCACCGACATCGAAAGCCCGGACGCTTCCATCAGTTCCGCGTACTCGGGCGCGGCTATGGCGCCGAAGGCCTCGGCCGCGGCGTCGCGGAAAGCCTGCCTGTCGCGTAGCTCCATCGCCCCGGAGACCGACAGCCCGAGGCCGCGCGACACCAGCTCGAGCGCCTCGGCGTCGTCCAGGTCGGCGTTCGTCCGGACAGCCCGAACCAGTTCGGCCGACGGTGCCAGGGATATCGACATCCCGCCATTCAGGCCGCTCGCCGCGGCGTAGGCCTTGGCCGCCGCGATCGCGTCGTCGGCGAACGAGCCGTCGGGCAGGATCAGCGCGTAGAGCCCCTCGAGCAGCGGCAGGCTCCAATCGTACGGGGCCGACCACGCGAAGGATATGAGCGCATCGGCGTCGCAGTAGCTCAGGTAGGGTAGGGAGCGGTCGCCCGAGGACGCGGCCTCGGCTAGCTCGGCCAGCGTTCCGCCGGCGGCCAGCTCCACGCCGAAGCGGAGCCAGGCCCGGTCGGGCTGGACGGTCAACGCAAGCGAGAGTCCGGTCAGCTCTTCCAGGCCCGCCTTCAGCGCCTCGCCTATCGCCCCCGGCACGTCGTCGAGCGGGCCGTTAGCGCCGAGCGCCGCCAGGTCGTCGTACGCTCCTAGAGTGTCGACCTGGCCCGGCTCGTCCCACGCGTAGTCCTCGGCGTAGTCCTCGGCCCCGTCGCCTGCGTTGTCGATGCCCGTGTTGTCGATGCCCGTGTTGTCGATTCCCGTGTTGTCGATGCCTGCGTTGTCGATGCCTGCGTTGTCGATGCCGTCGTCGTCGTAATCGTAGTCGTCGTAATCGTCGTAATCGTCATAATCGTCGTAATCGGACGATCCCCCGAACATGGCGCCGAGCCCGCCGGGCATCGACTCGAGCAGAGTGGCTATGGCCGACGGGTCGACCCAGACGGCCAGGCTGGACGGCGCCTGCGCCTTGAGCGACCCGAGCCTCATCGTCGATCCGGAGCCATAGGCGGGAATAGCGACGCCGTCGAAGCGGATCGCGGCATAGCCCGGGTAGTCGACGGCGATGCTCGGAGGCTGGTCTTCTCCGCTCAGGGCCCTCGCGGCCCGTTCGATCGCGAGGCGAACCTCGTCGTTTAGGGACGATCGTAGCGGCAGGAAGAGTAGCACCGCGGCCCCGCTATCGCCTTCGGATAGATAGACGGCCGCCACGACGCGCCTGCCGGGGTCGATCGCCTTGAACAGGGCGGCCGCGTCCGTGGAATCGGCGCCTTCTGGATGCAGCGCGCCGTCTATGAGCGTCGATAGCTCGGCGGCTTCGCTCCCGAGACCGGCGTTCCGCATGAAGCCTATCGAGTTGCTCAGGAGCGACGTCAGGTCGCCGACGCTGGCCACCGCGACGGCCCCCGCGGGGATGTGCTCGAGCGGTTCGAACGGCGGCTCGGGTGTGGCGCCTAAAAGCGTCATCGAGGCGATGACGCAGGCTAGTAGGTAGATGCGCGTTTTCTCAGTGCGGGGCATGCTGGCGTTCCTCCGTGCTATCGATCATTAATTAAGAAAAGAATACCGTACCGGACCCGAAGTATCCAGCGGGCCGTCGCTTGCCCGCTGGCCGCCTCCGGTATAGGATAGGGCCGGTGCCAGGAGGTCGACGATGAGTATGGCGATGAGCGACGCGGTCATTGAGCGTATAGCGGACAGGATTGCGGCCGAACGAGGCGATGGTTGCAGGGAGCGGGCGCTCGAGGGCGTACGCTGCGCGGCGCCCCTCTGGCGCGATGAGGACGGCACGCAGACCGACCTCGAGGCGTTCTGCCTGCGGCAGTTCTGCGCTACGGACGCCGAGCGCGACGCGTTGTTCCTGAGGCTCGAGTCGGTCCTCGAGGAGCTGTACGGCTCGGCCCTCGCCCTGTCCAGGACCTTCTCCTGGGGCGTCCACGTCGACCGGGGGCCGGTCCTGCCGGTGGACGCGATCCTTGCGGAATGGTCGCCCTACGCCCATTTCAGCGACGACTTCTACGGCAACAAGCTCGCCTTCGTCATTCACCTGAACTTCCCGTACAAGGATCTCGACCGTAAGCTGCGCGATGGACCTTCGTGGACCCGGCATCAATGGGCCGAGGCCAGGCTCGGAGACCAGTTCTTGGACCGCGTGCCGTCGGAGGCTTCGCAGCGGCTCGCCGCCACTGCGGCCGAGGCCGAGACCTATATCGCCGGCTACTACCTGTACCCGTCGAGGCTCAGGGACGCGTCCGGAGCCGCCGGCTCCCCGGCATATAGCTTCCCGGCGGATAAGCGCCTCCTGATGCACTGGAACGTGCGCGATGAGATCAAGGCGCTGTACGCCGATCCGGCGGGCCTGCCCGGCCAGCGGCTCCTGTACAAGGCGATGGAGCGCGTCGTCGAAGGCGCGATCCCGCGGGCCTTCGTCGACTCGCGCGAGCTGACCTGGGACCCGTTCTCCGGCGAGGCACATACCGCCGACGGTTCCAGGGCCAATCCCGAGCGCGAGGGCGATGGGCGCTACGATCGCCTGCTCGCCATCTTCCGGGCCGAGCGCGGCGTCGACCAGTGGTGCCCCGAGACGCCGACCCTCATCGCCCGCAAGTTTGGTGTCGAGCGCGAGATACCCGAGCGCCAGGTCGAGCGCTTATTCGTCGACGCGCTGTCGGCGCCGCTGTTCGGCAGGGCGGCGGACGAGCTCCGTCGTCGCCTCGGCCGCCCCCTCGAGGCCTTCGACGCCTGGTACAAGGGCTTCGGCGACGACTCATCGCCCGACGAGGCCGCCCTCGACGCTATCACGCGGGCGCGTTATCCCGACGCGAAGGCCTTCAAGGCGGATATCCCGCGCATCCTCGGCGCGCTCGGTTTCGACGCCGACCTGGCCCGCTGGCTGTCCGAGCGCATCGAGGTCGACCAGTCGCGCGGCTCGGGACACGCCATGCCGGCGGCCAAGCGCTCCGACTCCGTCCGCCTGCGCACCCGGGTGCCGGCCACCGGCATGGACTACAAGGGCTACAACATCGCGTGCCACGAGCTCGGCCACAACGTGGAGCAGGTGCTGTCCCTGCACGGCGTCGACGAGTATTTCCTGGCCGGGGTGCCCAATAACGCGTTCACCGAGGCCTTCGCGTTCGTGTTCCAGGCCCGCGACCGCATGTTGCTCGGCCTCGAGGGGGCTCCATCGTCGCCCTCGGCCCTTGGCGACTACTGGAGTACCTGCGAGATAGCGGGCGTCGGTCTCGTCGACATGGAGGTCTGGCGCTGGATGTACGCCCATCCCGACTGCACGGCCCGCGACCTCCGCGAGGCGACGATGGCGATTGCGCGTTCGGTCTGGAACCGCTACTTCGCCCCGGCCTACGGCCTTAAGGACGCGCTGATCCTCGGCACGTACTCGCACATGGTCGAGCTGTCGATGTACCTGCCCGATTACCCGCTCGGTCATCTCGTCGCCTTCCAGATCGAGGCCGCAATGGCCGGCAAGCCGATAGGCCCGGAGATGAGCCGCATGTGCAGGCTCGGCCGTCTGGCGCCGAATCAGTGGCTGCGAGAGGCTACCGGCTCCGAGCTGTCGGCGGAGCCGTTGATCGCGGCGGCCGAACGGGAACTGGCCGCCGCCAGGTAGCGCTCGCCGGGAGTTGCGGCGCTTGCCGGTTCGTACGGCTCCGCTAGGCGCTCTGATCAATAAGCAGTATATTGATATATCAGTCGGTATACGAAGCTGGCTCGTCGGTATGGCCGACGTACCGCATCGAACCGCCCCGCCGTCGGCGGGGGCGCCGCGGCCAGACATGGCAGCCCGATGGCGATTATCGCCACGGCGAGCGCTGAAGGTCTTTTACAGAACCATGCTTCGAGCTCCGATAGCCTACAGCCGGGCAAGCCGCCCGCGCCACGGCCCGGAGCCGACGGGCCGAGTCCGAAAGGGATCGACCTCCCGCTATTTGGAAAGGAGTATGGCATGTACGATTCTCTTATGTACGGAAGCGAGCCCTCCCCGGGCTTGCCTCCCAACGAGCCGGTGCGTTCGTACGCTCCCGGTTCCCTCGAGCGCTCGGCCATCGACACCGAGCTCAAGGCCATGGCCGCGAATCCTATCGAGATTCCCCTCGTCATCGGCGGCAAGGAAGTCCGCACGGGGCGGATCAAGGAGATCCGGGCGCCGCACGACCGCTCGCTCGTACTCGGCCGCTACCACGAGGCCGGCGAGGCCGAGGCGATCGCGGCGGCCGAGGCCGCCGCCGTGGCCTACCGGGAGTGGTCCGAGACGCCGTTCCAGGAGCGGGCGGCGGTATTCCGCAAGGCTGCCGACCTGATCTCCGCCGGCTGGTGGAAGGCGCTCAACGCGTCGACGATGCTTGGCCAGTCCAAGAACGCCTACCAAGCTGAGATTGACTCGACCTGCGAGACCGCCGACTTCTTCCGTATCAACCCGGCCCTGGCCGAGCGGCTCTACGCCGAGCAGCCGCGCTCCGGTCCGGGCGAACGCAACCTGAGCGACTACCGGCCGCTGGACGGCTTCGTCTACGCCGTCACGCCGTTCAACTTCACGGCCATCGCCGCGAACCTCCCGTCGGCGCCGGCCCTGATGGGCAATACCGTGGTCTGGAAGCCGGCCTCGAGCTCGGTGCTGTCCAATTGGCAACTCCTGCGCCTGTACAAGGCGGCCGGGCTGCCCGACGGCGTGATCAACTTTCTGCCGGGCTCGGCCAGGGCGATCAGCGCCGGGGTGCTGTCAAGGCCGGGCCTGGCGGGGCTTCACTTTACCGGCTCCACGGCCGTGTTCAACAGCCTCTGGAAAGGCATCGCCGACAACCTATCCATCTACGCCTCGTACCCGCGCCTGGTCGGCGAGACCGGCGGCAAGGATTTCATCTTCGTTCATCCCGACGCCGACCTCGACGCGGCCGTCACGGCCTGCGTTCGGGGAGCCTTCGAGTACCAGGGCCAGAAGTGCTCAGCGGCCTCGCGGCTCTACCTGCCCCGCTCGATAGCCGGGCGCTTTATCGAACGGCTGGCGGCGGAGATCGCCTCGCTACGCGTCGGCCCGCCGACCGACCACGCGAACTTCGTCAACGCCGTGATCGACGAGGCGGCCTTCGATACGATCGCCGGTTTCATCGACCGCGCCAAGGCCAATCCCGCCTGCCGTATAGCCGCGGGCGGCGGCTACGACAAGAGCCAGGGCTTCTTCATCGATCCGACTCTGATCGTCAGCGACGACCCGCGCTCCGAGACGATGGCCAACGAGGTATTCGGGCCGGTGCTGACCGCGTACGCCTACGACGACTCCGACATGGCCGCCGCGTACGAGCTAGTCGATACGACCTCGCCCTACGCGCTGACCGGCGCGGTGTTCGCCTCGGATAGGCACGCCATCATGGAAGCGACGCGCGCGCTCAGGCACGCCGCCGGCAACTTCTACATCAACGACAAGCCCACGGGCGCGGTCGTCGGTAGGCAGCCCTTCGGAGGCGCCCGTGGCTCCGGAACGAACGACAAGGCCGGCTCGTTCCTGAACCTGGTCCGGTGGACGAGCCCGCGCACGATAAAGGAGAATTTCGCGCCATCGGTCGACTGGCGCTATCCGTTCCTGGGGTAGGGGAAAGGGCCGGCCAGCGTCCGGCCCCGCTTTCGGCGTCTATCCGGCGGCGATGGTCAACGCGGCGGCGCCGAGCAGGCCGGCGTCGCCGCCGAGGCCGGGCCTCACGATGAACGCTTCCATCGCTCCCGGCTCGTCCAGGCGCGGCGTGTAGCCGGCCAGGCGCTCGGATAGCCTCGAGCGCACCCGCTCGGCCAGCCCCGGTGCGGAGCCGAGGCCGCCGCCCAGTACGATACGCTCGGTTGCGAGTACGTGCACGAGGGGTAGGAAGCCGGAAGCCAGGTAACGCGCCTCGAGGTCCCAGGCCGGGTGATCCGCCGGCAGCGACTCGGCCGGCGCGCCCCAGCGCTCGGCGACCGCCGGTCCCGAGGCCATGCCCTCGAGGCAGGCGCCGTGGAAGGGGCAGCGGCCGAAATAGTCGTCGTCGGGTTCGCGCGGCACGGGCACGTGCCCGGTTTCCGGGTGGCCCGCGCCGTGGAGCAGGGCGCCGTTCGATACGACGCCGCCGCCGACGCCGGTGCCGACCGTCACGTAGACGTGGTCGCGCAGGCCGTGCGAGGCGCCCCAGAGGCCCTCGGCCAAGGCCGCGGCGTTCACGTCGGTGTCCACGGCCGGCTCGAGCCCCAAGGCCGCGCCGAGGGCGCCGGGCAGGTCGAAGCCCGCCCAGCCCGGCTTCGGCGTCGGGCCTATGCGCCCCCAGCCCGATTCGCCGAACCTGCCGGCGAGCGGCCCGAACGAAGCGACGCCGAGCGCGTCCGCCGGCCCGAATTCTCCGAAGACCGAGGAGAACCAGCGCTCCGCCTCGGCTATCGTCTCTTCGGGGCGGCCGGTCGGGATCCGGCGCTTGGTCAGGATCCTGGGCGCGACGTCGGCCGAGGCTACCTCGAGCAGGCCAAGCACGAATTTGGTGCCGCCGGCCTCGATAGCGGCTATGCGCATCGTCCCATCGTCCCCGTCGCCTTAGGCGCCATCGCGCTTCGTATCGGCCTGGACCGACTTGACGTAGATGTAGTAGTCGTTGTCCGCATCGTAGAACGCCGGTATATGGCCGATGGTCTGGAAGCCGATGCTCTGGAAGAACCCGTCGCCGATGGAGTCTTCCTTGAGCTTGCTCGTCTCGGTGCGTATGACCGCGTAGCTCCTTGACTCGAGCAGCCGTTCCTCGAGCAGTTCAACGAGGCGAGGGCCGACGGCCTTGTTCCTGTAGTCGCGCCCGACGACGAAGGTGTGCACGTCGAAGGTATAGTCGGTGTTCGGCGCGCGGTAGTACAGGCAGAAGCCGGCCAGCGTCGCTCCGTCGCGCAGCTCTATGAGCTCGAACGGGTTGCCGGGCCTCTCTTTCCAGGTGGCAAGCGTTTCCTTGAGTATATCGAGCTCGATGTCCCGGTAGGCCCCGGTCTCGAGCGATAGCAGTTCGTATTCACGAATGTTTATCATTCACTTCTTCTCCGAGCGATTCGCCGATGACGGCGTTTTTATACTGCGACACGAACCATACCAGGCGATTTTAATCTATAAAGCCTTGATTGTATACAATATCGGCATATTATACGTATACCATTCGTCGCGCGCTCGCGATGGACATTATCGGTCAATGTTTTAGGGTATCGGGCCGAAATATAATAAGAGCAGAAAACGAAGTGTCGGTGCCCGCCGTATCCGCCGTGACGGATCCGTAGGCGGCCGAGGCAAGGATGGAATGCAGTGACGGAATATACTTTATATAACGCCGACATAGCGAGCGGCGACGTCGTCCGCGCCCGCGGCTCCGTATCGGTACGCGGTTCCAGGCTCGCCGCAGGGGCGACCGGCCCCTCCTTCGACCTGGGAGGCTCCTCGTTCGTCTATCCTGCCCTGATCAATGTCCACGATCACTTCAGGGGAAATTACCTGCCTCGCGTCGGCCCGAAGGAAGACAAGTACTACATCAACTGGGCCCCGTGGGACGCCGACCTCAAGTCATCGCCCGTGTTCGACGAGCGTTCGAACATAAGCGTCGAGCAGATGTACTTCCTTTCGGCGTATAAGAATCTCTTTTCCGGCGTGGCCACCGCCAACGACCATTTCCCCCATGAGATCAACGGCGCGTACCTTCCGAGGCTCCCCATCCGAGTCATCGAGGAGTATACGCTGTCGCATGAGTGCTCGTCCTTCGACCTCCATTGGGGAGAGGGCATCGAGATCGAGCACGCGCGCGCCAAGGAGCGGGGCTGGCCTCATATAACGCACCTCGAGGAGGGCTTCGACCCGGAGTCCCAAGACGGCATACCGATACTCGAGAAGCTCGGTTGCCTCGACGACCATTGCGTGTTCATCCACTGCATCGGCTTCTCCGACGACGACATAGCCAAGACGGCCAAGGCCGGCGCGTCCGTGTCGTGGTGCCCGGCTTCGAACATGTTCATGTTCAACGCGACCTGCAAGATACGCAAGATGCTGCGCGCCGGGATTAACGTGGCCATCGGCACGGATTCGACCGCGACCGGATCGGTCAACCTGCTGGCCGAGATGAAATTCGCCCGCGAGACCTACCGGGAGATGTACGGCGAGGATCTGCCGGCGTCTATCCTGTTCAAGATGGTCACGACCAACCCGGCCAAGGCGTTCCGCATGGCTGACCGCGTCGGCGCGCTCGAGCCGGGCATGGACGCCGACGTCCTCGTGCTCAAGGCCAGGAAGGACGAGCCCTACGAGAACCTGGCCGCGGCGGCGATGGAGGATATCGAGTTCCTGTCGGTCGGCGGCGTGCCGGTCCTCGCCGAGAAGCGTTTCGAGGAGCTGTTGCCCGACTCGGGCTACGAGGAGCTGAGCGTCGGCGGCCGCGCCGTCTACGTCAAGGGCGAGCCCGCTACCCTCTATAGGTCGGTCCGCGAGGCCGTCGGTTTCAAGAAGCGGCTCGATTACCTGCCGTTCGATTGTTGACGATCGATTGTTGACGATCGACATGGCCCGAACCGGCGATATATACTATACTTGCCGGGCGGTCGCGGGAGTTCCGCGCCGGATAGCAACACGGGAATAACGAGGAAACGATGCCCAAGGTAGGTACGTACCGCGCCAATTCGGTCATATACTTCCAGGGAGACCTGGGGGACAAGATCTTCGTTCTTCAGCGCGGCAGGGTTACCCTCAACTACAACGATATCGAGACCGGCAAGCTCATCCGCGAGATCATCCAGACTGGCGAGTTCTTCGGCGTCAAGAGCGCCCTCGGCCGCTATCCGCGCGAGGAGAACGCCGTCGTGCTCGAGGACGCCAACGTCCTGGCCTTCACGGTACCGGAGTTCGAAGCCTTCTCGATGTCGAATACCAGGATCATCATCAAGATGCTCAAGGTGTTCTCGAACCAGCTCAGGCACATCCATAAGCAGGTCGAGAACCTGATGGAGAATCCGTCGGCAGTCAACGCCGAGACCGGCCTCTATAAGACCGGCGAGTACTATCTTCGTAGCCGCATGTACTCCCAGGCGCGCTACGTGTTCGGACGCTACCTGACCTATTACCCGGCCGGACGCATGGCCGAGCAGGCCGGGCGCTACCTGGAGACGGCCGAGGCCGCCCTGGCCCGCTACGGCGACGGCAAGGGGCCCGCGCCCCTGGCCGTCGCGCAGGTAGCCTCGCCCTACGTCGGCCAGGAGGACGCCGCGCCGTCAGCCCCGCCGCCGATGGCAGCGCCCAAGCCGCAGGAGGGCGCCGGCCTCTCCGACGTCGCCAAGGACTATTACAACGCCGTCAGTCTGTTCTCGCAGGAGAAATTCCAGGAGGCGATGAAAATCCTCAAGGCCATCTTAGAGACGGGAAGCGAGTCGGAGTACGTCGGCAAGGCCCAGTTCGACATGGGGCGCTGCCTATTCGCCCTCGGCCAGTGGGACCTCGCCATCAAGCACTTCACCGGCATCGTCCAGAGCGCTCCAAAGCATCCCGACATGGCGGATATCCTCTACATCATGGGTCAGTCGTGGGAGAAGAAGGGCGACAAGGCTCGCGCCAAGGCCTTCTTCTCCAAGGTACTGTCCATGCCGGGCGACGACGACTCGAGCGCCCGCATCAAGGCCAAGAAGGCGCTCGGCGCGCTTGGAGGAGCCTGAGATGGCCGATCTTGCCGCTTTTAGCCGTTTCGCGCGCACCTATCAGGCGGGAGAGATCATCTTCTCCGAGTACGAGCCTGGCGACAGTTTCTACCTGATCCAGGCCGGGCGGGTACGCATCACCAAGATCGTCGGCGACATCGAGAAGAACATAGACATACTCTCGGCTCCGGAGATATTCGGAGAGATGGCCATACTCGAGGGCGCGCCCCGTTCGGCTACCGCCATAGCCGTCGAGACGGTCAAAGTGCTCGAGTTCAACCGGGCCAACTTCGAGATCCTGATGATGGGCAACCCCCAGATCGCGCTCCGGCTACTCAAGGTGTTCACGAAGCGCATCTACGACCAGAAGCGTCGGTTCATGATCCTGACGCTCGACGATCCGCAGGCCAAGATAGCCGACGTATTCCTGATGCTCGACGAGACCCAGGGGGCGCTGAACCAGGGCGAGGAGCTCGGCGACAAGCGCGACTTCAGGGTGACGGTCGACGATGTCGCCCACTGGGCCGGCATGAACCCCGCCGAGGTGCAGACTCTGCTCAGTCACTTTTCGAACCAGCGCCGCATCGAATTGTACTCGGACCATATCGTCGTCAAGAACATCAACGACTTCATCCGCTTCGTCAACTCGAAGCGCAAGAAGTAGGCGGCGCTCCCTTTCCCGGCGTTCCCTTTCCCCTTGCATCGCAGGGCCCGTTTCAGGTATAGTCTCGCGCGTATCGCCGAGATAGCTCACTTGGCAGAGCGGCGCACTCGTAATGCGCAGGTACCGAGTTCGATTCTCGGTCTCGGCTTGAGGCCGCGCCTTCCGTACGGAAGGCGCGGCCTTTTCTTTCCGGAGCGGCCGTCGACCCCGGTACAAATCGAGTACAATCCGAGTACTCGGCAACCATATCGCGATATACGATACTCCCCTACACTTCGGATAGCGAAACCTAAGTAAAGGAGCTACCGATGAAACGAGCAAGGCTTATCCTGTCCGTCGCCATGGCGCTGGTCCTGGTCGCCGGAGCCGCGGCGCAGACCATCACGGTCGGATCGTGGAGGACCGACGACGTCGCCCAGTGGAAGGGGCTCATCGCCGACTTCAATAAGTCGTACCCTGGCATCGAAGTCAGGTTCGACCCGACCAACCCGCCCGACTACAACGCTACGCTACGGCTCCAGCTCGAGAGCGGCACCGGCCCGGACGTGTTCTACGCCCGCTCCGGCGACGTGGGCAAGACCCTGTTCAAGGACGGCTTCATGTTCGATCTGAGCGCCGAGCCCTTCATGTCCAAATTCGACGCCGCCTCCAAGTTCTTCTGGCAGTCCGACGACGGCCGCTCCTTCGGCATGCCGCTGTTCGCGATCAGCCAGGGCATCTACTACAACGTCAAGCTATTCCGCGACTACAAGATAGCCATCCCCCAGACCTGGGAGGAGCTGCTCGCAGCGGCCAAGACGCTCAAGTCCAAGGGCGTCATCCCCTTCGCCAATGGCACGAAGGACGAGTGGGACATCAACGAGGTGCTGTTCCAGACCCTGGCCCCGACCTACGTCGGCGGAGCGGCCGGCCGCAAGGCTCTCGAGTCGGGCGCCAAGAAGTGGAACGACGCGTCGGTCGCGGCCGTCTTCTCCGCGGTCAAGGACCTGTCCCCCTACCTGCCGCGCGGCTACGCGGCGGTCGACTATAACTCGTCCAAGGTGATGTTCCAGCTGGGCAAGGCCGCGATGATGTTCGACGGCTCCTGGACCATTCCCGAGCACATGAAGGCCGCCGGCCTCGAGTACGGCGTCTTCGCCGCCCCGGCGCCCAAGGGCATGAAACGGGCCCAGGTCTTCCACGCCGACACCGGCATCGCGATCAACCCGAAGTCCAAGAACGTGGCCGCGGCCAAGACCTTCGTCGCCTGGCTTGTCAGCGACGCGGGTATCGCGTCGGTGGCCGAGAACTTCACCGGCTTCTTCCCGATGGCCAAGGCCTCGAAGGCGATCCCGTTCTCGAACCCGGTCGTCAAGTCCTTCCTGGCCATGAACGATGGCGTCGAGACCGACGTACGGTTCAGCTGGACCCGCCTGAACACCGGCAATCCCTCCGGCTACGACCTGATCACCGCGAACACCATAGCGGTGCTCGGCGGCAAGAAGACCCCGAAGCAGGCCGCGGACGATTTCGCGGCCGACCTGGCCAAGTGGTACGTCTACTGATCCGGCGCACCTGGCTCTAGTGTTCAAGTAGCCCCGGTCGCAGCCGGCCGGGGCGTATTCCTTACTGAGGATGGACCCGATGACGCAGACTCCCGGTATGGCCAGATCCGGCCGCCGATCGCCCTGGGGCGTGGGGATCTACCGTAGGCCGAGCTGGTTCCTCTATATCCTGCCGGCGCTGGCCGTCTACGTGGCCTTCATGGCCTTCCCGCTCCTGTCGTCGCTCAAGCTGAGCTTCTACAGCGGTAGCGGCTTCACGCTCGATACCTTCGTCGGCTTCGATAACTACGTCAGACTGTTCGCCGACGCCGACGTGGCTCCCCGGTTCTGGGGCGCTTTCGGCAATACCTGGGTATTCTTCTTCGTGCATATGCTCGTACAGAACACGCTCGGGCTCATGTTCGCGTTGATTCTGAGCGACAAGCGGCTCAGGGGCGCTGGCTTCTTCAGGACTGTCATCTTCATTCCGACGACCCTCGCCATCGTCGTCACCGGCTTCCTCTGGAAGCTGATGCTCGATCCCAACTTCGGCCCGATCAACCTCCTGCTCGATAGGGTGGGCCTCGGCGCCCTGGCCCTGCCGTGGCTCGGGCTCGAGGAGACGACCCTGCCGATCATCTCGCTCGTGTCGAGCTGGCAATGGGTCGGCATCCCGACGATGATCTTTACCGCCGCGCTCCAGAGCATCCCGGAGGACTATTTCGAGGCGGCCCAGATCGACGGCGCCTCCGGCTGGCAGGTGACGAGGCTCATCAAGCTGCCGATCATCGTACCGATGATGGGCGTGGTCGGCGTGCTTACCTTTACGGGGAACTTCAACGCGTTCGACGTGGTCTACTCGATGGCCGGTGCGAACGGGGCGCCGAACTACGCGGCCGACATACTCGGCACGTACTTCTACCGGACCGGTATCGCCGGGAAGCATCCCGTCGGTATCCCTGACATGGGCCTCGGGGCCGCGATCGCGACGGTCACCTTCGTCACGCTGCTCGCCGGCGTGATGGTCATACGGCGCCTGACCATGGGCAGGAAGTAAGGGGGCGACGATGCCGAGAGTGAACGATGGCGGGAGCGCCCGGAGGCGGCTCCGCGCCTCGAGGATGGGCTCCTACCTGGTACTCTGCGCGTGGGCGGTCGTCGTGCTCGTGCCGCTCTACCTGATGATAGTCAACTCGTTCAAGTCGACTTCGGACATCTTCATGTCTCCCTTCAGCTTCCCGAAGAACCCGGTCTTCGACGGCTTCCGCATGGTCTTCGAGGAGGGGCATTTCCTCCTGTACCTGTTCAACTCGGTGCTCATCACGGTGCTGGCCATCGTCGGCGTGATGCTCCTCGCGGCGCTCGCGAGCTACGCGCTGGTATACTGGGACGTGCGGCTCGCCAGGGCCGTATCGCTGTTCTTCCTGCTCGGGCTGATGATCCCGATGCGCATAGCGAGCATCAACCTGATCATCATGCTCAAGGGGATGGGCCTGCTCGACAAGCTGCTCGGGCTCCTGCCGATCTACCTGGCGATGGGCATGCCCATGGGCGTGATGATACTGACCGAGTACTTCCGGACCATACCCAGGGAGCTCGTCCAGGCCGCCTACATCGACGGCGCCGGCTCGTTCCGCATCTTCAGGAGCGTGATGCTGCCGCTCGCTCGCCCGGCGATGGCGACGGTGGCGATCTTCAACCTGGTGACGATCTGGAACGACCTGTGGTTCCCCCTCATCCTGATACGGAGCGAGGGCCAGCGCACCCTGATGCTCGGCGTGACCAGGCTGTTCGGGCAGTTCCAGACCGACTGGACGAGCGTGCTCGCGACGCTGACTCTGGCGACGGCGCCGATCTTGGCGCTCTACCTGCTCCTGTCCAGGCAGTTCATCGAGGGCCTGACAGCCGGCGCGATCAAGGAATAGGCGGGACGCTAGCTAGAACAGGCCGCTGGCGCGGGCCAGCCGTATGAGCCTGAGGCGGTCCCCGGTGGCCGTCTTGTCGTAGAGGCGGCTGACGTAGTTCCGGACGGTCTGCGGCGCGACGCAGAGCCGCTGGGCTATCTCGTCGTTCTGGAGGCCGTCCACTATGAGGCCGAGTATCTGGCGCTCGCGGCGCGACAGCGAGTCGAACCACTCCGGGCTAGCGGCGCGAGCCCCCGACGCCGGTCCATCGCGCCCTTTCCCGACGAGGGCGCCGACGACGCGCGGGTCGAGCAGCATGGCGCCGCTCAGCACGGCCCGGATGCTCGCCACGAGCTCACGGCTCGGGATGTTCTTAAGCAGGTAGCCGCGGGCGCCGTAGGCTATCGCCTCGCGCACGTAGCCGTCGTCCTCGAAGGTGGTCAGCATCAGGATGGGAAGCTCGGGGTAGCGGTTGTGGATGATCCTGGCCGCCTCGACGCCATCCATCGCCGGCATGCTGACGTCCATAAGCACTATGTCCGGCTGGTGCTCGGCGACGGCGGCCACGGCTTGAGCGCCGTCGCCCGCCAACGCGCAGACCCTGAAATCATCCTGCGTGCCCTCGAGCACGGTCCTGAGGCTCTCGGCGAACAGCCGCTGGTCGTCCACGATCAGGATCCTGGTCATGAGCCCTCCCGGGTACCGTCGAGCGGCGCCGAGGCTCTGACCAGGAAGCCGTAGCCGGTGTTCTCGTAGGCGAGCGTCCCGCCATACGGGGCCAGCCGTTCGCGCATGCCGGCCAGCCCTATGCCTTCGTAGACCTGCTCCGCGCCGACCCCGTCGTCCTGGATCGACAGGTGGAGCGTTCCGTCCTGGCTCTGGATGAGTACGCGTACCTTCCTGGCCTTGCCGTGCAGGAACGAGTTGGTCAGCCCGGCCTGGACGATGCGGTAGAGCGCCGCGTCGAGGCCCGCCGGGATCCGCGCGTCCTCGCCGAGCACCTCGCAGGAGACCTCGACGCCGGTAGCCTTGCCGAAGGTGCGGCAGATATGGATCATGCGGTTCTGGAAGTCGGGGTAGGGGGCGCGTTGCTCGCGGAGCCTGTACAGCGCGGCGCGAACCTCGGCGAGGCCCTCGCGCGACTGGTCCCGCGACTCCTCGAGCAGGGTCCGGAGCTCATCCTCGCGGTCGCCCTTGTCGAGCAGCACGAGGGCCGCTTCCATCGCCATGGCCTGGTTGGTGATCGCGTAGCCGACGATGTCGTGGATCTCGCGGCTGATGCGTTTGCGCTCGCGGTCGGAGCTCTCGTCCTCGAGCTCCCTGGCCTGCTCCTGGAAGCGCACGTTGGCCATGATGATGGCCTCGCTACCGTCGCGCAGGCGCTCGACCTCGCGGGCGCTGCGGACGAAGCCGAGCAGGGCGTCCTTGTAGCCGCCGGCGACCAGCCCGACGAGGGCCGGCAGGGCGGCGAGGAAGGCCAGCTCGTCGATCGACGCGGGCTCGACGATGGTCTCCCAGACCTTGCGGCCGGCCTGCGTGCCGAGGGCGGAGGCTATGGCGATGGCCGCGCCGGCCAGGTCCCAGGGCCGCGGCAGGACGAGGACCGCCTCCGCGACCAGGACCGACAGGATGAGCGCCTTGAGCGGGCTCGGGGCGACGATCGGGATCAGCGCGAGTATCGCCAGGCCGAGCTTGGCGGCGAGCGCCAGGGCCGCGGCCGCGGGATCGCCCGCCCAGCGGGCGAGCGGCACCACCAGGACCGCGCTCGCGGCGATTAAGATTATGAAATACGCCGGTCCGGCGTGCGGCTCCGCCGCCCTCGGCATCAGGCTCGCGTAGGCGAGGGCCAAGCCGTGTCCGAGGCCCGAGATGAGGAGCAGGGCGGGGGCCTGCGGCGATCGTGCTGACGTGCGCTCCATCGGTGGACGATAGTCTGTAGCCGTAGCGCGGTTCTGTCAACGCTCAGAGCGGGCCGGTGTCGCCCGCCTCGGGCCGTCCACGCTCACTCGACGCCGTATTTCCTGGCGACCGCTTCGTAGCGGGTGATCGCGCGCCGTACGTACTCGCGCTTGGCCGCGTAGGGGCCGGGGTAGAAGCTGCGCTTGAAGCCGTAGACGATCAGGTTCTTGAGGGCCGACGGGCCGATGTCGAAGTTGTCGACCGCCAGTCGGATCTCCTTGGAGACGGTCGTGTTGGATACCAGCCGGTTGTCGGTGCACAGGGTGGCCGACAACCGGCGCTCGAGCATCTCGCCGAAGGAGTGATCGGCCACGCGCTCGAGCGAGGGGTTCGTCTGCAGGTTGCTCGTCAGGCAGACCTCGATGGTCACGCGCTGATCGGCGACGAAGCCGGCCAGCCTCTCGATGTAACGGCGCTTGTCCCGGACGCTCGTCGCGGCGACCTTGTCCGGGTCGAAGAGATAGTAGCCGTGCCCGAGCCTGTCGGCGTGCAGGTCGGTGATGGCCTGGAAGATGCTCTCCGCGCCGTAGGCCTCGCCGGCGTGCACGGTCTTGTGCATGAAGTTCTGGTGGACGAAGTCGAAGGCCTCGCGGAACTGGCCGGCCGGGTGGCCGGCTTCCTGCCCGGCGATGTCGAAGCCGACGATGGGGATCCCGAGCTCGTCGCGTATCCTGACCGCGCCGCGGGCCGCCTCGACCGCGGCCATCCGTATCACCTCGGCCCGGTCGGCGTAGCGGTGGATCCCGTAGAACGCGTCGTAGTACGGGGAGAAGCCGCGCTCGCCGAACGCCCGCATCGCGCAGACGATGATGCCGTAGTCGAACGGCGGCAGCCCTTCGTCGGCCACCTCGGGCCGGGCGTTGAACTCGGCCTTGGCGCGGGCCAGTCCCTTGTCGACGGCCGCGAGTATGCGGTCCATCGTCAGGTCGCGGTTGTCCATCAGCAGCTGCGGAGCGAAGCGCGGCTCGATGTAGCGCACGCCCTCGTCGATGCAGTCGACGGCGAGCTCGTAGGCCGCCCTCTCGAGGTTCTCCGGGTCGCGCAGCACCGCGCAGGTATACGAGAAACCGGCCAGGTACTCGCCCAGGTCGGCGTAGCGGTCCTTGAAGACGAGCTCGCGCATGCCGTCCTCGGCGTACGAGGGCAGCTCGACGCCGCCTTTACGGGCCATCTCTATCAGGGTGGATAGGCGCAGCGACCCGTCGAGGTGGAGGTGCAGGTCGGTCTTGGGGATCTCGCGGATGAAGGCGTCGGGGTATCGGCTCACTGGTGTCTCCTCGGTTGGCGCTACCTCCTAGTGTAGCCGTCTCGGCCTCGCGAGTCGAGGAGCGTCGTCATCCATGACGTATCGTCATCCATGACGTTCCCGTCCTGCGGACGGGCCGCCCTTGGGCGCGCCAACCCTGGCGCGTCGTCATCCGTGACGTTCCCGTCCTGCGGACGGGCCGCCCTTGGGCGCGCCATCCGGGCATGCGGTGCATGCCCGGATTCCGATAGGAAATGATGGTCGTGGCCGCTGAAAGCGGCCCGCGCCATCCCTGGCGCGCCGCCACTTCACGTTCGGTGCGTGGCGGCGGCCGGATAGGCTATTTTGCTGGCGTTAGCTCTACGGTGAAGTGGCGCATGATGGGGGCTTCCCAGGCGACGCGGTACCCGCGCCTGATGCCGTCGGCGCGTTCCTTCACGTTGGCGAGGGCGGCCGCCACGTAGTCCATGTGCGCGTTCGTGTAGACGCGGCGCGGTATCGCGAGGCGCAGGAGCTCGAGGGCCGGGTATCGGTTCTCGTGGGTGTCCGGGTCGCGGTCGGCGAGCAGCGCGCCTATCTCGACGCCGCGCACGCCGGCCTCGAGGTACAGCTCGACGCCGAGCGTCTGGGCCTGGAACTCCTCCTTGGGCACCTTGGGCAGGAACTTCTTCGCGTCGACGAAGATGGCGTGCCCGCCGTAGGGGCGCTGGACGGCGATGCCGTAGTCGGTGAGCCGCTGGCCCAGGTAGGCGACCTGGCCGACGCGCGACTCGAGGTAGTCGAGTTCGCAGGCCTCGCGGAGGCCGACGGAGAGGGCTCCCATATCGCGGCCGGCCATGCCGCCGTAGGTGTTGAAGCCCTCGAACATGATGTTGAAGGTACTCGCCTTGCGCCACGCCTCCTGGCTGCGGAAGCCGATGAAGCCGCCGATGTTGACGATGCCGTCCTTCTTGCTCGACATGGTGCAACCGTCGGCGTAGGAGAACATCTCCTTGACGATCGCGGGGATGCTCTTGTCGGCGTAGCCTGACTCGCGCGTCTTGATGAAGTACGCGTTCTCGGCGAAGCGGGCCGAGTCGAAGAAGACCGGCACCTTATACTGGCGGCAGAGCGCGGAGACCTCGCGGAGGTTGGCCATGCTGACGGGCTGGCCGCCCGAGCTGTTGCAGGTTATGGTGACGAGGCAGAGCGGCGCCTTCACGTCCTTGCGCGACAGGGCGGCGTCGAGCTTCTTGAGGTCGACGTTTCCCTTGAACGGGTGCTCCACCTGCGTATCGAAGGCCTCGTCGATGGTGCAGTCCACGGCGTGGGCGCCGCGGAACTCGATGTGGCCCTTGGTCGTGTCGAAATGGCTGTTGCCGGGGATGATCAGGCCCTTGCCCGACTCGGGGCCCGAACCGATCATCGCGGAGAAGAGCACGTTCTCGGCGGCGCGTCCCTGGTGGGTCGGCAGGAAGTAGGGGAAGCCGAAGACGGTCTCGATGGTCTCCTTCAGCTTGTAGTAGGAGGTCGCGCCCGCGTAGCTCTCGTCGCCGAGCATCATCTCGGCCCACTGGGCGCTCGACATGGCGCCGGTACCGGAATCGGTGATGAGGTCGACGTAGACCTGCTCGCTCCGCAGGTTGAACAGGTTGTACTTGGCGCTTCCTATCCACGACTCGCGCTCGGCGCGCGTCGATCGGCGTATCGGCTCGATGGTCTTGATCCGGTAGGGCTCGGCCCAGGGCAGGTTCATGGTGGCTCCTCGCGCCCGCTGGTTGCGGGACGCGGTATTCTACTCCCGCCCTCGAGGATTAGTCAAAGGGCAAAACCGAATAATTCATTGTATTGTAGTTATTTATAGAAACGCCATGGAGCGGGGTCGGCAACTCCGGGATTGGCGCTCCTCGTTTTCGATCCGTTCGGTGTTTGATGATGAGGAATTTGCTGGACGAGCGTATGTTAGGAATCTATGATGTTTCAAGCTCAGTAGGGTTGTCGTCAAAGAGCAATCCGCACTATTTCGATGGAGGCATGATGAAGAAAAATTCGTGGTTACAGCTATTGGCCATCGCCGTCCTGGCGATGGCGCTCGTAGCCTGCCCGAGCCCCGTTCAGCCCGGCGCCGACGACGGCACGGACAACCCGACCGTGGATACGCCGACGCCCTCGAGCGAGGCGAGCCTGTCCGCCTTGAGCGTCACGGTCGGTGGGGCGGCCCTGCCTATCGGTTTCCAGGCCTCGACCTACACCTACTCGGTCAACGTCCAGACCACGGTAGCGAGCGTCTTGATCGCGGCCACAGCCGCCGACGCTGGCGCGACCGTGGTCGGTACCGGTACCGTGGCCCTGGGCGCCGCCGGTACCGACACGGCCTGCGGCGTGGTGGTGACCGCGGCCGACGGTACGACGAAGAAGACCTACACGGTGACCGTCCATCGCGCCTCGGCCGACGCGTCGACCGACGCGTCCCTGAGCGCCTTGTCCGTCAGCATCATGGGGGATAGCGTTCCGTTGGATCCAGGCTTCGACGCCGCGATCGACAGCTATAGCCTGCCCGAGATGCCGTTTGAGATCTCGGTCCTGACCGTCTCGGCAACCGCGACGGACGATGGCGCGGCGGTGGCCGGCGGCGGAGACGTGCCGCTGAGCGTCGGCGCCAACGAGATAGCGATCGTCGTGACCGCGGAGGACGGCGCCACCGTCCGGACCTATACCCTCGACGTGACCCGCTACGGCCGGGAGAGCACGAACCTGGCCTCGGTGTCCCTGAGCGGCATCTCGACGCTGAGTTTCGATCCTGTGGACGATCAGTATGAGTTGACGGCCCCGTACGCCCTTACCAGCACCGTCATCACGGCGGCGGCCGAGTATCCCGGCTCCACGATACGGCTGGACACGGATCAAGATGGAACCTATGAGAGCGACTTCGTTAGCGGCGTGACTGCCATTACGCTCGGAGAGCCCGGCGAGACCGTATCCTTCGAGTTCGAGGTGACCGCCGAGTATTCGGGTGCGACCGGGTATTACAGTTTCGATATAACCCGAGCCGCGGAGTCAGCCTCGAATGTGGCCGCCCTGGAAACCTTGTACCTTAGATACCATGCCGATCCTATCGCAACGCAGCATCCCGACACCCTGACGTATTCCGCCACCGTGCCGAGCTTCGTCTCCGAAGTGACGGTGGACGCGGTAGCCAGCGACGGCGGCTCCGTCGCCGGCGACGGCGACCGCGCCCTAGAGCTGGGAGCCAACGAGTTGCAGCTCACGGTGACCGCCGCCGACGGGATAACTACGGCGGTATACACGATCAATGTGACGAGGCTCGCTCCACCGACCCTATCCATAACGGCTCCGACGGCTGGCGCCGTCGTCGACCTGGAGGCCTCGACGATCCTGACCGTCTCTGGCGCCTTCGATGACCCGAACGGCGAGGTCCAAGGCGTTACCGTACTCATCGGGTCGAACCAGGTGGAGGCGACCGTTGAGGGAGCCACGTACAGCGCTAGCGCGGACCTGAGCGGGATGACGAACGGTACCAAAAATATCTTGGTCTTCGCTACCAATGACGGATACTATGGTGGCGACACTCCGATAGCGTTAGCCACCTCGTCCATAACGGTGACGGGCGGGGCCGAGGGCTACGACCTGTCGTTCTCGATAGCCTTGCCGCCGGGGCTCGCCAGCCTCGAGGCGGGGTACCTGTCCATCGTCCTGATCGATCCGGGCATGGAGGCGCCCGGGGCGATGACGCTGGATATCCCTTGCTCGACGATAACGTTCCCTTACGCCTATGGCTTCGAGGGCGTCGCTTCCGGCAGCTATGACTTGATGATCATGGTGACCGACGAGCCATACCTTGAGTCGGGCGGCTCGCTATCGTATGGGTATCAAAGCAACGATACGATAGTGATCGACGGGGCCGACCTGGCGCTCGGTACCGTCTATCTCATGGAGATGTAAAAACCACGATAACGGCCCCCGCGATCCCGTCCGGCCCTCAGGGGGCCGCGGGACCCCGGAGGGCCCGCGGCGGGGAGCGCGTCTGGCCGCGGCGGCCGGGACGCTCGGCGTGGCGCTCCCCGGGCCTTTCTTTTATTTACTTGACAACAACGGCACCCCTTGATTCGTCAAGCGACTATCACTATACTGCAACGCGAGTACGTTTCTTTCAATCAACCGCGCTTTCCGCGCAATACTGAGGGCTAAGCGAAGCGACCGCGAAAAACGCGGAAGCCACGGGGCCTGTGGGAGCGGGCTCGCGATCCAACTACAGAACGACGTAACTCGAGGACGGCGCCGGTCCGGCGCGGACCATACCCTGTGCGAAGGTAGAGGCAAGAGCATGGCTTTCGAAATTTCGAAGATGCGTAATATCGGCATCAGCGCCCACATCGACTCCGGCAAGACGACGCTCTCGGAGCGCATCCTGTTCTATTGCAACAAGATCCACGCGATCCACGAGGTGCGCGGCAAGGACGGCGTCGGCGCGACGATGGACTCGATGGAGCTCGAGCGCGAGCGCGGCATCACGATCGCCTCGGCCGCGACGAACGTGCAGTGGAAGGACTCGCCGATCAACCTGATCGACACCCCCGGCCACGTCGACTTCACCATCGAGGTGGAGCGCTCGCTGCGCGTGCTCGACGGCGCGGTGCTCGTGCTGTGCTCGGTCGGCGGCGTGCAGTCCCAGACCCTGACGGTCGACCGCCAGCTCAAGCGCTACCACGTGCCCCGCCTGGCCTTCATCAACAAGGCCGACCGCACGGGCGCCAACCCCTACCGCGTCAAGAACCAGATCGTGGAGAAGCTCGGCCTGAACGCCGCCTTCATCACCCTGCCGATCGGCCTCGAGGACAAGCTCGAGGGCCTCGTCGACCTGGTGCAGATGAAGGCCGTCTACTTCGACGGCGAGGGCGGCGTGAACCTGCGCTACGCCGAGATCCCGGCCCACCTGCAGGCCGACGCGGCCAAGTACCGCGAGGAGCTGCTCGACTGCGCGTCGATGTTCTCCGACGAGCTGGCCGAGGCCTACCTCGAGGGCGCCGAGACGCCGGAGATGATCAAGGCCGCGATCCGCAAGGGCACGGTGGCCGAGCAGTTCGTGCCGGTCTTCGTCGGCTCCGCCTATAAGAACAAGGGCGTGCAGCTGCTACTCGACGGCGTGGTCGACTACCTACCGAACCCGACCGAGGTCAAGAACATAGCGCTCGACCTGGACCAGGGCGAGAAAGAGGTCGTGGTCCAGCCGGACGCCAAGCTGCCGACGGTGGCCCTGGCGTTCAAGCTCGAGGACGGCCAGTACGGCCAGCTGACCTACGTGCGCATCTACCAGGGCGAGATCAAGAAGGGCTCCGAGCTGTTCAATACGCGCGCCCGCAAGAAGTTCAAGGTCGGACGCCTCGTGCGCATGCATTCGGCGACGATGGAGGACATCGTCGAGGGCGGCCCCGGCGACATCGTGGCGCTGTTCGGCATCGAGTGCGCCTCCGGCGACACCTTCTGCGACCCGTCGCTCAACTACGCGATGACCAGCATGTTCGTGCCGGACCCGGTGATCTCGCTGGCCATCGAGCCGGCCGACAAGAAGAGCGCCGACCAGATGTCCAAGGCGCTCAACCGCTTCACCAAGGAAGACCCGACCTTCCAGACCTACGTCGACCCGGAGTCGAACCAGACCATCATCAAGGGCATGGGCGAGCTGCACCTGGACGTGTACATCGAGCGCATGCGCCGCGAGTACAAGTGCGAGGTGACGACCGGCATGCCGCAGGTGGCCTACCGCGAGGCGATCAGCCAGCGGGCCGAGTTCAACTACACGCACAAGAAGCAGACCGGCGGCTCGGGCCAGTACGGCCGCGTCGCGGGCTACATGGAGCCTATAGAGGGCGCGGTCTACGAGTTCGTCGACTCCGTCAAGGGCGGGGCCATACCGAACGAGTACATACCGTCCTGCGACAAGGGCTTCAAGGAGGCGGCTAAGAAGGGCTCGCTGATCGGCTTCCCGGTGGTCAATATCCGCTGCGTGATCAACGACGGCGCGAGCCACCCGGTCGACTCCTCCGACATCGCGTTCCAGCTGGCCGCGATCGGCTGTTTCCGCGAGGCCTACGAGAAGGCCAAGCCGGTGATCCTCGAGCCTATCATGAAGGTGGTCGCCGAGGGCCCCGCCGAGTTCCAGGGCAACATCTTCGCGTCGGTCAACCAGAGGCGCGGCGTGATCACGGCGAGCACCGAGGAGGCCTCGTTCTGCCGCGTCGAGGCCGAGGTGCCGCTGTCCGAGATGTTCGGCTACTCGACGGTGCTGCGCTCGATGACCCAGGGCAAGGCCGAGTTCTCGATGGAATTCCTTAAGTACGGCAAGGTGCCCCAGAGCGTCTCCGAGCAGCTCCGCAAGGACTACGAGGAGAAGCGCAAGAAGGAGCAGGGCCGCTAGCCGCGAGGCGGCGCCCGTAGCGGGCGGGCCGGAATTCTCCGGCCCGTTTGCGTTTTGTACGGAACGGCCGTATACTCGTATACGTGGTACACCGAGAGCGGCCCGCCGGGGCCGCGTTGAACCGATCAATATACTACACGACACCTAACCGACATCGTAAGGAGTTCCCATGCTGAAAGAGGAGCTGATCAAGAAGAGTCCCGTTCGCGTCCTCGAGCGGGGCATCGAGGGCGGCCTCAAGGCTGGTAATATCGGCGTCATCGCGAGCCGCAAGGGCATAGGCAAGACGAGCGTGCTGGTCCAGCTGGCCCTCGACAAGCTCATGCAGGGCAAGAAAGTCATCCACGTCTCCTTCACCACCCACACGAGCTACGTCATCTCGTGGTACGAGAATATCTTCACCGAGCTCGCCAAGAAGCGCAACCTCGAGGACCACTCGAGCGTCCACGACGACCTGATGAAGAACCGCGTGATCATGAACTTCAACCAGGAGGGCGTGACCACCGACCAGATCCTCAAGTCGCTCCGCGCGATGATCGTCGACGGCGGCTTCGACGCCGACGCCATCATCGCCGACGGCTTCGACTTCGCCCGCGCCGACGCCGAGCACTTCTCCAAGGTCCGCGCCTTCGCCGAGGAGATGAAGCTCGAGTTCTGGTACTCCTGCACCATGTCCGGCGAGGAGCCGCTCCTGGACAAGAAGAACGTACCGGTGATCCTCAGGCCCTTCCTCGACAGCATCACCGTGCTGATCATCCTCGAGCCCAAGGCCGAGTACATCCACTTCATCGTCGTTAAGGACCACGGGCGCATGAACCCCGAGGACCTGAACATAAAGCTTGACTCGAAGACTCTCCTGATCGCCGAAGCCTAGTTTTCGCGCGTAGCGAGGCGTCTACTTCGTCGCCCCCGAAGGGAAGCCCCGATCCGTTCCTCTCGACGTGCAAGGAGCACGCCGTCGAGGCCCGGATCGGGGCGCTTCTCGTATACATCCTCGCTACGCGCGAAAACCCGAGTAGAGTGAGACATACCGGGGCGTCTACTTCGTCGCCCCCGAAGGGAACCACCCGGGCCCCTCGACGTGCAGAGAGCACGCCGTCGTGGCCCGGGGGCCTCGTTTCTCGCGTCCATCCCCGGTATGGACGAAAACCCGTTACGGGTAAGCGCGGGGCGTCTCCTTCGTCGCCCCCGAAGGGAAGCCCCGATCCGTTGAACCGGATCGGGGCGCTGCTCGTCCCTACGCCGCCTTGACCTTCTTCTTGCCGCCGCTATGCCTGCGTACGGTCGGCGCGAGGGGGCCGAGCTTCGGTAGCTCGTCGCGCTTCTCGTAGAAGGCCACCTCGCAGATCGCGCGGAGGTCGGAGACCCAGTCGTCCAGTTCCTTGAGCTTCCGGTCGCGGGCGGCGGTAACCGCCTTGGCTTGGGCGGCCTCGATAGCCGTCTCGTCCCTCGTATCCATGACGGCCTCGATAACCCGCCGTTCCTCGACGAGGCGCTCGCGGGAATAGCCGAAGGCGCCCAGGGCTCGTACGTAGCCGTCGTTGGCCAACAGGTTCGCGTAGAAGTCGCCGGCCTGCTCGTACCACCCGGAGACGCTCAGGTTGCGCGGGCCGCCCAGACCGAGAGCCTCGGTGCTCTTGGGGGCGTCGCGCAGGGCCACGCGGGCCACCTTCAGGGCCTTCTGGTACAGGACGTTGGCGCCCTTCCAGGCCTTGACGAGCTTGGCGCTGCTCTCGTACTTCTCGCCGTACTCGACCGCCTTGCGCCTGGACAGAACCTCGGCTTCTTCGAGCAGCTTGAACCCTTCCTGGAACTTGCCCGGCGTGTAGCCGTACTCCTTCAGCTCCGAGGCCAGCTCCGGTAGCCCCGATGCCTGTTCCAGGAGAGTCCTGGCGTCCTGAAGGAACCTGGCATGAATCGATGTGGCCATCGCCCACCTCCAAACGTGTATTGGTGCCGCCAATGACGGCTTTTTGTACTCGGGAGCCGTGTAGCCGGACATGGAAGCGGCCTTGCCTGGCCGGGGAGCGATATTCGGCGATCGATGAGCGATATTCGGCGATCAATGGGCGATCTTCCGAGATCGATGGGCGATCTTCCGGGATCGATGAGCCATGTTCAGGGATCGATGAGCGATATTCGGCGATCGATGAGCGATATTCGGCGATCGAAGAGTGATATTCGGCGATCGATGGGCGATGTTCCGGGATCGATGGGCGATGTTCCATGATCGATCCGTCATGGTCGGATGGAATCAGGGGGCAGGCGTCGCTTGCTATGATTAGGAGCCTCCGGTCAGCGCGGGTTCGACACGGCGAATTGCTGCAGGCTCCCGATGTGGATGCTTCCGTTCGCCCGTGGCGGCTGGAAGCCATGGGCTCAGTGTAGGCCGGATCAGGGATTCGTCAAGGGAAAGTTCTGATAGGGAGTGGCGTGAAGCCGATTATGGCCGCGCCTGTCGGGCGAGCACGAACGCCAGAGCGCCTTCGGCCGCGGCGGCGACCGCCGGGCAGGCCGGGTCGCCGGAGGCCAGGCGGCGGAGCGCGTCCTCCTTGCCGGCGGCGCGGACGATGAAGCGCGTGCCTCGGGTCGAGGCGAGGGTCGGGAGGGACAGGCTGACGCGGGCGCGCGGCTCCTCGGGCGCCGTACCGGCGACGGCTATGGGCGCGGAACGGGAACCGGCCCGACGGGCGGCCGGGCTGCCGGGGAAGACGCCGGCGACGTGGCCGTCGGCGCCGAGGCCCAGGTAGCAGCGGTCGAAGAGCGGCGCGGCCGACGGCATGCCGGAGGCGATGGACGCGACGAGGGCGGCCATCGCCGCGACGGCGGCGCGCTCCCCGGCGGAGACGTTCCAGGCGGCCAGCTCGGCCGCGCCTAAGTCCAGGGCCGGGGCGAAGGCGCGCCTGAGCATCGTGTCGTTCAGGTCGGAGGGCCCGCGTGGCTCGAGCCGCTCGTCTCCGGGCACGAGCAGGACGGGCCGCGCGGGACGGCCGGGGCCGCGCGCCCTGGCGGCCAGCCACGCGGCGACGGCGCGATAGGCCGGCTCCGGCGTCCGGCCGCCGGCCAGGCATAGGACGGCCCGCCGCCCCTCGGCCTCGGCCTCCTGTACGGCCCCGGCCGCGTCGGCCAGGACGGCGCCTATCCAGGCCGCCTCGTCGTCGAAGCGTCTCGTCTCGATCATGGCCAGCAGTATGCGGCCAGCCGGCCCGTAGCGCAAGCGGGCTTAAAACCGCGGGCGCTTCCGTGGTATCATACGCCCGCCCTATCGTCGCCTCGGGGATAGCGGCTTAAAGGAATGACGATGCGAATCGACGAATGCGTATACGCGCGCGGAGGGGCGACCGACTCCATAGGCGACGAGGAGCTGGCCGCTGCCCTGATCGAGGCGCTCGCCGCCGCGGGGCCGCGCCACCGGGTCCTCGCGGTGCCGCCCGACGGTACGCGGAGCCACGCCCGGGCCGGGATCCTGCTCAAGGCCGCCTACGACTACTACGGCGACGCGCTCGCGGCGGTGATGCCGGCCCTCGGCACGCATCGCCCGATGACCGACGCGGCCGTCGAGGCGGTGTTCCCCGGCGTGCCTCCCGAGCTGTTCAGGCCGCACGACTGGCGCCGAGACGTGGTCGAGCTGGGGCGCGTCCCGGCGGCCTTCGTCCGCGAGGCTTCCGAGGGCCTGTGCGGCTTCGACTGGCCGGCCCAGGTCAACCGCCTCGTCGCCGACGGCGGCTTCGACCTGGTGCTGTCGCTCGGCCAGGTGGTGCCGCACGAGGTCGTCGGCATGGCCAACTACTCGAAGAACCTGTTCGTCGGCCTGGGAGGCAAGGACGGCATCGACCGCTCGCACTGGCTCGGCGCCGCCTACGGCATCGAGCGGACCCTCGGCCGGGTCGATACGCCGGTCCGGGCGGTGCTCGACTACGCCCAGGAGCGCTTCCTGGGCCCCATCCCGGCGCTCTACGCGATGACGGTCGTCGGGCCGGACGGGCGCGGCGGCGAGGCGACGAGGGGCCTGTTCGTAGGCGGCGGCCGGGAGGCCTTCTCGAGGGCGGCGGCCCTGTCAGCCGAGGTCAATATCGAGTATCTGGAGCGGCCGGCTGACAAGGTCGTCGTCTACCTGGACCCCGGCTCGTTCAAGTCCACCTGGCTCGGCAACAAGGCCGTCTATCGTACCAGGCTGGCGATTGCCGACTCCGGCGAGCTCCTGGTGATAGCCCCCGGCGTCGATAGCTTCGGCGAGGACAAGAGCATCGACGAGACCATCCGCGACTACGGCTACCGCGGTTCCGAGGCCGTGCGCGCTCTGGTCGAGTCAGGCGAGCTGTCCGGCGACCTGGCCGGCGCCGCCCACCTGGCCCATGGCTCGCCCGATGGGCGCTTCGCGGTGACCTACGCGGCCGGCGGCCTGTCCGCGGCCGACCTGGCCGGCGTCGGCTACGCCTGGGCCGATTGGCGCGAGGCGTTGCGCCGCTACGACCCGGCGTCGCTGGCCGACGGCTGGAACGAGGTGGGCGGCGAGGAGATTTTCTTCGTGCGCAATCCGGCGCTCGGGCTGTGGGCCACCGCGGAGCGCTACGCCTCCCTCGGGCCCGCCTGAGCCGCGGTTCGGAAGAAGCGGTATCCGCGAAAACGAGAACAGGATGACCGGATGCAAGAAGGATGGCCCGATGAGCGGGAATGGATAGGGAGTTTCGCGCCAAACCACGAAGGCGCTATGGCGCGGAGGGGATAGGGATAAAGCGGAACAAGATGATCAAGATTTGGACAGGATGGACAAGATAATAAAAGCTATAGCTTAGGTCTTCATCTTGTCCATCTTGCCTTCATCCTGATCATCCTGTTCTGTTTTTTACTATTCCTTCGTGCCTTGGTGTCTTGGTGTCTTGGTGTCTTGGTGTCTTGGTGTGAGGCCTTGCCTAAGAAGATCTCACACCAAGCCACGAAGGCGCTATGGCGCGGAGGAAACAGTATACGCGAAAACGAGAACAGGATGACAGGTTGGAAGAAGGATGGAAAGGATGAGGACTAAGGCCGAAGCTCTTCCCATCTTGTTCATCTTGTCCTTATCCTGTCCATCATGTTCCGTATTCCGTCGTACAAGCCCTCCTCCCCAGTTCCTCCGCGCGAGACGTTCCTAGCATCGGCCTCGCGGGCGCGTCGATCTCGCCCAGACTTGTCCGGAGGGGCCGGGGCCGTATACTATGGACGGTGACGACGCCTATAGAGCGGGAAATGGAGCAGGCAGCATGGACGAGACGAGATCGGGCAGGGAAGCCTCCGAGGCGTATCGCGTCATCGAGCGGGTACGGGCGGCGATGGCCGGCCGGCTGGTGGGCAAGGGCGAGATCGTCGACGCGATCCTGACCGCGGTGATGTCCGACGGCCACCTGCTGCTCGAAGGCGTGCCCGGCCTGGCCAAGACCCTGGCGGTCAGGACCTTCGCTGCCGCGGCCGGCCTATCGTACCGCCGCATCCAGTTCACGCCCGATCTCCTGCCCGGCGACATCACCGGCACCCTGTTCTACGACGCCGCCTCCGGCGCCTTCGTCCCGCGGCGCGGCCCGGTCTTCGCGAACATCGTGCTGGCCGACGAGATCAACCGCGCGCCCGCCAAGGTGCAGTCTGCCCTGCTCGAGGCGATGGAGGAGCGCCAGGTGACGATGGGCGACCATAGCCTGCCCCTGCCCGAGCCGTTCTTCGTGCTGGCGACGCAGAACCCGATCGAGCACGAGGGCACCTTCAGGCTGCCGGAGGCCCAGCTGGACCGCTTCATGCTCAAGGTCGTCGTCGACTACCCCGACGAGGCCGAGGAGCTCGACGTGGTGCTGCGCTACGCCGATCGCCCAGCCGGCAAGGCCGACGAGGCGGCCGTCCAGCCGGTCATCGGGCAGGCGGAGATCGCCGCGCTCAAGGCGGCGGCCGCGTCGGTGCGCTTCGAGCGGGACGCCGCCGCCTACGCCGTCGCCGTGGTCCGGGCCACGAGGCCGTCGCGGGACGGCAAGCAGGCCGCCGGCGCCCTGCGCGAGCTGTCGCGCTACATCGAGTACGGCGCCAGCCCGCGCGGCTCGATTGCGCTGTACCGCGCGGCCCGGGCCGCCGCGCTGCTCGCCGGCCGCGACTACGTGCTGCCCGACGACGTCAAGCGATCCGCTCCGGCGGCGCTACGCCACCGCGTCATCCCGTCCTACGAGGCGGAGGCCGACCGGGTCGGGCCGGACGCCATCGTCAAGGGCGTGCTGTCGGCCGTGCCGGTGCCCTGATGGACGACGCTTCGCTGCGCGAGCGGATACGCGCCCTCGTGTTCGCCGCGCCGGCCCTGTCCGAGGCGCTCGCCTCGGGCGGCTTCAGGTCGGTGTTCAAGGGGCGCGGCATGGACTTCGAGGCGCTCCGCGAGTACGAGGCTACCGATGACGCGCTGCGCATGGACTGGAACGCGACCGCGCGCTTCGGTCGGCCCTTCGTCAAGACCTATAAGGACGACCGCGACCTGACGCTCTACCTGATCGTCGACGAGTCCCGCTCGATGGACTTCGGCGCCGGCCGGGCCAAGCGCGAGACCGCCGCCCTGGCCGCCTCGCTCCTGGCCTACGCCTGCTCGCTCAACGGCATCAGGGTGGGCGCGCTATTCTTCGGCGGCGCCACCGCGATGGACGGCCGCGCGCCGGCCTCGGGCCAGGGAGCCGCCCGGGCGCTCATGGAACGTCTCGCCGCGGGGCCGGCGAGCGCCGCTGCGCCGGCGAGCGCCGCGGGGCCGGCGCGGTTCGGGTCAGAACTCGGCGCGGCCCTGACCGCCGCCTCGTCCATCCTGAAACGCCGTAGCCTCGTCCTCGTCGTCTCGGACTTCATGTGCTCGGGCTACGCCCTGCCCCTGGCCCTGCTGGCCAGGCGCAACGACGTCGCGGCCCTGCGCGTGCACGACCGCCTGGACTCGGCCCCGCCCGCCCTCGGCCTGACGCTGCGATCGGCCGACGCCGAGTCGGGCGAGCGGCGCCTCGTGACGCCCCGCTCGGCCGCGTACCGCCGCGAGCGGGAGCGATGGGCCAAGGCCGCCCGGCTCGAGTGGCTCGTGGCGCTGTCCGCGGCCAAGGTGCCGTATCTCGAGATGGACTCGTCCACCGACCCGGTCGAGGAGCTCATCGCCTTTTTCGGCCGGAGGAGGAGCGCCTGATGGGCGTCATCGGGCGGCGCCCCCGCCGCCGCGTCGGCGGCCCGCTCGTGGGCGCGGCGCTCGCCGTAGCCCTCCTGGCCGCCGCGCCGACGGGCGCTCGCGCCGAGGCGGCGGAGGCTTCTATCCTGAGAGTCGAGTTCGACCCTCCTACCTTCTACCCCGGGCAGGCGACGCTGGCCTACGCGACCCTCGATCCTGGAACGGCTTCCTGGAGCGAGGCCGTCCTGGCCGTCGTCTCCGAGCGGCCCGACGAGGCCGGGGCTCCCGAGACCGGGGCTCCCGAGGTCGAGATCCTGTCGGCCCGGCTCGAGCGTCGAGGCGGCCAGCCGATACTGATCGTCCGCTTCGTCCCGTGGACGGCGGGCCGGGGCCTCATCCCGGGCATGGAGCTTGGCGGCCTCGCCGTGACGGGCCTACGCTTCGACTGCGCCAGCGCCCTGACCAGCCTGCGGCCTCCCGTCTTGCTGCCCCAGCTCGAGCCTCCGGGGCTCCGCTCGCGGCTCTACCTCGCCGGAGGCGTCGCCCTGGTCGCGCTGCTCGCCGGCCTGACCGCGGCCTTCCGCGCCGCGCCCTGGTTCGGCGCCATCAAGGCGCGATGGGCCGCCGCGAGGAGCCGGAAGGAATTCGACGCTCTACTGGAAGCGGTCGTCGAGATCGAGCCGGAGACGGCCGCCTGGGCCGCGCTCTGCGCCGCCGTCAGGCGTTTCGTCGGGACCAGGACCGGCGTCGACTGGAGCGCCATGACGGCGTCCGAGATAGCGCTCTCCCCGGAGGGCCCCGTGCCGGGTCCTACCCGCGACGCCGCGGCCGCGATCCTTTCGTCCGGGGACGCCGCCCGTTTCGCGGGCTCGGTCGAAGCCGGCCTGGCTGACGCCGTCGCAGCGGCCCGCGCGGTCGCGGACAGCCTCGACGAGGCGGAGCGGGCGCCGTGATAGCCTTCGACCATCCGCTCGCGCTTGCGCTGTGCCTGGCCCCGGTGGCCGCCGCCGTGGCGGGGGCCCGAGGGCGGAACCGGAGCCGTCTCGTAGTCTTGCCGCTCGACGTCTGGGGCGGCGCCATCAGCGCCGAAGCGCCTGCGCCTTGGCGGGCCGCGCGCGCGGCCTCGGCGCTGCTGTTCGCCCTGGCCTGGATGGCGCTGTCGGTAGCCGCCGCCGGCCCGGCCTCCGTCGCGGAATCGGCCGGCCGCGCCAACGCCGGAGCCGACGTGGTGTTCGTGCTCGACGCTTCGCCGAGCATGGCCGCCCGAGACCTCGAGCCGACCAGGCTGGAGGCCGCCAAGGCTTTCGTGCTGTCCTGGCTCGGTTCGCCTGAGGGCGCGTCGGGGGCCGCGGTCGGCCTGGTGGCGTTCGGGGCCGAGGCCGCGCTCGCCTGCCCGCCGACCGTCGACTACGCGGTCGTGGCCGAGCGGCTCGCCCTGATACGGCCAGGCATCCTCGGCGACGGCACCGCCATCGGCCAGGGGCTGGCGAGCGCGTACCGCCAGGTAAAAGCCTCGGGTGCCGCGCGCGCCCTCGTGGTGCTCCTGAGCGACGGGGAGGACAACGTCGGCCTCGTGCATCCGGCCGACGCGGCGCGGGCCGTCGCCGCCTCCGGGGCCGCGCTGCTCGTGGTCGGCCTAGGCTCCCGCGGCGACGTGCCGATCGACTACGTCGATCCGGACAGCGGCCAACGCATGAGCGGCGCCTATCGCTCCGGCTTCGACGACGCGGCGCTGGCGGCCGTCGCCGCCGCCGGCGGCGGCGAGTACCGCTCGGCTGGAGACGCGAAAAGCCTCGAGGCCTTGGCGGCGACGCTCGGCGATTCCGTGTCCGGGCTCGCGCCGAGCGAGCGCTCCGAGGACGGCGGCCGGGTCTCCGCGCCGGGACCGGCCGACTCGTCGCGCCGGCCGCTGGGCCGCGCCCTGGTACTGGCCGCGATGGCCTTGGCCGCCGTCGGCTGGGCGCTACGCGCCCTGGCGCTCGGGGGGCTCGCGTGAGCGGCCTCGCGCCCTGGGCAGTCGCCGCGCTGGTTCCGTACGCGGCCCTGCAGGCCGCGTACCTGAGGCGGCTCGCCACGGTCCCGGAGGCCCTAGGCGGTACCATGGAGGCGAACGGTCGCGCCCGCTGGCGTCGCTACGTGGCGCGACGGGCCGTCGGCGCGGCTTTCGGGGCGGTCTTCTGGGTGCTATGCGCCTTGGCCGCCTCCGGGGCGGTACGCGTGCCGCGCTACGCCACCCAGACGGTGACCGGGGCCGAGCTGGCCTTCGTCCTCGACGCGTCCAACTCGATGCTGAGCGCCGACGAGGGAGTGAGCCGGCTTGAGCGGGCCAGCGATTTCGTCTCGAGACTGGCGGCCGCCGCCGACGGCGCCGGCCTGTCGGTGATAGCGTTCAGGGGCCGTCCGGTCACCCTCTGCCCGTCCACCCGCGATCGCAAGGCCTTCGCCGACGCCCTCCTTTGGGCCGGCCCCGCGGTGACGAGCGCGGCCGGTTCGGACGTCGGCGCCGCGATAGACGAGGCGCTCAGGCCCGCCTTCCCTCCCGGCGCTGCCAGGCTCGTGATCGTCCTCAGCGACGGGAACGATACCGGCGGACGCGCCAAGGCCGCGGCCGCCGAAGCCGCGGCTTCCGGGGCGGCCCTCCTCGTCGTCGGCTTCGGCGGCGACGAGCCGGCCATCGTCGTCGACCCGGATGGCAAGCCCGTGGTCGGCGACGGCGGAACGCCCGTCAAAAAAGCCATAGACGAGGCCGCGATGCGCGACTGGGCCGTCGCGGGACGCGGCGAATACCTGCGGGCGTCGGATCCGGCTTCGCTCGGCCGCGCGGCCGCCATCTGCGCGTCCACCTCCTCGTCGAGCGGGTCGAGGAGGACCGTGCGCGTCGAGGTCGACGCGTCGTCGGCCCTGGCCCTAGCCGCGCTCGCGGCTCTGGCCCTGGCCGCCCTGGCGTCCTGGCCGGCGCTCGAGCCGCGACGACCGCCGCTCCGCCGAAAGGACGGTCGTCCATGAGGCGCGGCGTCAGTGTCGCGCTAGCGGCCGTCGTCGCCGTGGTAGCCTCGTCGTCGTCCTGCGGTCGAGGCCCGGCCCCCGCGACGCGGCCGTCTCTGGCAGCGTCGATCAAGGTGGCGCGGGGCAATAGGCTATTCGCCGAGGGCTTCTACCATGAGGCCGCGGCCCTGTACCTGGAGGCCGGGGCAGGCAGCGATCCGACGGCCTCGTACGACCTGGCCAACGTATTCTCGGCCCTCGGCGAGGGCGAGGCGGCCTCGTCGATGCGGGCGCGGGCGGTTGCGCTCGGCGAGGCCGACGGTTACTCCGGGCTACAGGCCAGCGCCTGGTTCAACGAGGGCGTCGACGCCTACGCCGCTGGCGCCTATGACGAGGCGGCGGCGGCTTTCAGGAAGGCGCTGGCCGAGGCGTCCTCCGTCGGAGCCTCTGTCGGCGCCTTCGGCCTCGGGCCGGTCGCGCGGCTCGAACTATCGCGGGCCTACGAACTGGCCCTCGCGGCCCTGGCCGACAAGCGCGAGTCGAGCGCATCCGAGCGCGGCGCCTACGAGGCGGCGCAGGTACCGGGCGAATCGCGGCCTCTGTCCCTGTCCAGGATCGACGAGCGTACTCTGTTCGCCCCGGGCTCCTCCGAGTCCGCCGGCGGGGAGGACCATTGATGCGCGCTTCGATGCGGGCCGCGGCGGCTTTGCTGTGCCTGCTCGCCGGCGCGGCCGGGTGGGCCCAGGACGAGCGTCGTGTGGCCATATCGCCGGATCGGCCGGCCGTCGGCTCGTCCTTCGTCATCGAGGCGTTTCTGCCGGGCGAGCGCGCCGAGGCGCTCGAGGCGATCGAACCGGATATTCTGGGGCCGGCCAGGTTCTCCGGGGCGGACGTACGGCCGGCGCAGACGTCCGGCGGCGGGCCGGCCGCGACTATTACGTATCGCTTCGTGGTCGAAGGCGCAGGCCGGATCGACGTGCTGGGCCTGATCGCGGTATCGGGGACCCGTACCCTGAGCCTCGGGTCTTGGTCGATCGAGACCGAGAGCCTCGATCGGGGGCCGGTCGCCCGAATCGGTTCGTGGTCAGCCCCCGCTTCCGTCTACGAGCGAGAGGTGTTCGTGATCGAGGCCAGGGGCCCCGACGGCTCTCCGGTAGCCTGTCCGGCGCTGGCCGTGGAGGGACTGCTGCTCGATCCGATACCCGGCCGGACGGGCGCCTACTACGCGGTCGCTCCGGCAGCCGGGGCCGCTCGGTTGCCTTCGCTCAGGCTCGATGACGGCTACGGCCCCTTCGAGCTCGGTGAGCGTCCCGTGAGGATGCGTTCGTTGCCGGCCGAGGCCGAGGGCGTCATGGCCGTCGGCGGGCCGTGGCGGCTGGAGCTTTCGTTCCCGGGGCAGGCCGGCTCGGCCGACAAGCTGAGCTTCAGCTCGACGAGCTTCAGCTCGACGAGCCTAGGCTCGGGAGATACGCTGTCCTGGGAGCTACGCGCCGTAGGCTCGGGCTGGCCCGGCCTCGCCGGCTGGCCGAGGCTGACGATACGGGCGGAGGGGATCGGAGAGCGTCGCGTCGCGGAGGCGGTACGGTACGTCGAACGCGGGAAGGGGCGCCTCGACTACGTGGCCGGCGCGCGTGGCGCCTTCGCGGCAGCCGAGCCCGGCGTCTACGTGATCGAGCCGGAGCCGTACGCCTGGTTCGACCCCGTCGCCCAAGCCGTACGATACGCCGCCGCGTCGGCTGTCAGGGTGGTCGTGACGGAGCGCGTCTCGCCGCCGTGGTCGCCGCCGGCCGCGGTCGCCGAGCTGGCGAGGTCCGCCGCGTCGCGGCTGGCCCGTCGCGACGACGCCTGGGTCGGGGTTGCGGCCGCCGTCTCGGCGGCAGGAAGTCCCGACTGGGGCGCGGCCCTCGATGAGGCAACTCGCGCCGCGGCGTCCGACGGCGGAACGCCGCGCGAGCGCGCGGCGCTAGCCGCGCTAAGCCTGCTGGCCGATACGGGCTCCGAGCGCGATCGCGCCGCCGCCTACGCCGAGCTGAAACGGTTGGGGAGAGCGGCCTGTATCCTACCGGGGCTTCCCGCGGCCCTGGCGGCGCTCGACGAGTCGTTCGGTAACCTCGACGACGGCGCGGATGTTTTACCGCCGTTCGGGTATCCGGCGGCGGGCGCTGTCGTCCTGTCGGCGGCCGCCATCGCCGCGATACTCCGGCGTCGCGCCTCGGACCGCCGCGCCTCTGGTCACGGCTCGCGTCGTCGGCTCTCATTGCCGCTCGGCCTGGCCGTCGCGGGAGCCGCGCTGGCTGCCTTCGCCGCCCTGGCTGCGGCGGAAGAGGCTCGACCCCGCTTCGTCTGCCTCGGCGGCGTAGCGAGGACCGTGCCGTCGGCCGAGGCCGGTGGCTCGGCTATGGCAGCGGGCCGCGGCGGGCGCGTGCTCGAGTCGGCCGGCGGCTGGCTGTTCGTCGAGCCGGCCGGCGGTTCGGCCGGGTGGCTGGCGGCCGACGACGCCGTGGTATATTAGGCCGGCGGGAAGGGGCGCGAGGTGGACTTCGGCGAGATACTCAAGTTGTGGGACGCGAAGACCGGGGCCGCCGCGTTAGCCGAAGCCGGACGCGGTGACGGTAAGGACGGGCCGAAGGAGCGCCGCCTGACTAAGAAGGAGCTAGACGCCTTGCCCGTGGACGCGAGGCTCGACCTCCACGGACTGACCGCCGCGGAGGCGGAGGACGCGGGCGTCCTTCTTCGCGGCGGCGGAGCGCGGAGGCTGTCGCAAGCTGATGATAGTCCACGGCAAGGGCCTGCATTCGGCGTCGGAGCCCGTGTTGGCGGGCGTCGTACGCCGTTGGCTGGAACGCAGGCCCTCGGCCGGCAAATCCGGCCACCCGGACTCGGCCAATGGAGGGACTGGAGCTACCTGGGTTCTATTGAAGGAACGGGAGGATTAGCGCTCGCGATAGATGATGCGCCCTCGGGATAGGTCGTACGGCGACAAGGCTACCCGGACCGTGTCTCCGGGGACGATACGGATGTAGTGCTTGCGCATCTTGCCGGAAAGGTGGGCTAGAATGAGGTGTCCGCCATTCTTTAATTCGACCCTGAACATGGTGTTCGGCAGGGCTTCCCTGACGATACCCTCTACCTCGATAGCTTCTTCCTTGGCCACGATGCCTCCTACGGAGAAATGGGACGCTCTCGCTTGAGCGCGGCGTCCGAAGCGCTATAATAGTACGGGCCGCGCGTTGGCGTGTCAACCTGCCCGTCCGGATGGTTGACAGAGACACGCAATCCATGAATAGTAACTCGCTCGTTTCTATGACGATCCGGCGCCGACGGCGCCCACGCTGACGCTTGAGTATCGAGGAGGGTCCGATGGACAAGGATTTCACCGAGAAGATGCGCGAATCGCTGACCGAGATGAAACAGGATATCCTCGATAAGCTTGTCGCGACGAACGCCGATTTCCGGGCGATCGTCGAGGAGATGGATCCTAAGGATTTCGCCGATGTAGCCTCCGACGATGTCGACAGGAAGATGATAGAGGCGCTCGGCTCCCAGGACCTGAAGCGGCTACGCTCGATCGAGGCCGCCCTGGTCCGTATCCAGCAGGGCCGCTATGGTTCGTGCATGAAGTGTTCGAAGCGCATTCCCCAGGAACGGCTCGTGGCCCTGCCATACGCCGTGCTTTGCATCGAGTGCCAGAAGAGCGAGGAACGCCGCAACCGCTAGGTTGCGACAAGCGCTAGGTTGCGACAAGCGCTAGGTTTAACCGAGCTCGACCTGGAAGCGGCCGTCTGGGCCTATGACGGTCAGTCTGTCATAGCCCGCGGCCGCCGCCGCCCGAAGCCCGTCTTCGCGATGCGCGCTCAGGTGGCGGGTCTCATGGGCATCGGCGTTCAGGCATACGCCTACGCCGCGCGCCTTCAATTCTCTCAGTATCCAGGCTGCGGGGTAGGGCGAGTCGGTCTTGCCCCGCGCCATGCCGCCGGTATTGATCTCCACGATCGCCCCGCTCTCGGCGACCGCCTCCACCGCCGCCATCGCCGCGTCCCTGTAGCGGCGCCCCTCCTCGCTGAAGCGCCTCTGGCCGCGGTTGTTCTTGCGGACCAGGTCGAAATGCCCGAGTATGTCGAAGCCGCCAGCGCGCGCGCAGGCGGCCACGGCCGCGTAGTAGTCGTCGACCATGGCTTCGGCGTCGCCGTCGTAGAAGCGCGAGAGGTGGTCGTCGAACTTTTCCTCCGACTCGTCCACGGTGAAGCCGAAGGTCGGCTCGCCGGTTTCGTCGAGGGCCTCCGGGGTCGGGGCCGGCGCTCCGTCCGGCAGGACGAAATGGACCGAGCCGATGCGGTAGTCAAGGCCCGCGCCGTCGAAGCGGCCGTCGGCCGGGCCGCATAGCCCTTCGATAGAATCGACCTCCAGCCCGACGAGGATCCTCATATCGGGGCCGTGCGTCCGCCCCAGCCCGCGTATCGCGTCGACGTAGTCGCCGAGGCTGGCCTGCTTCATCGTCCACCTCGTTACGAACGGCAGCGGAGCGTGGGACGAGAATCCGAGTATCGAGAAGCCCGCCCGGCGCGCGGCGTCCGCCATAGCGGCGGCGGTGGCCTTGCCGTCGCAGAATTCGCAGTGGGTATGGAAATTGGTCAGCATGGGCGGAGTATAGCGCGGCAGGCCTCCCATAGGCAACGAAGGGTGGCGCTGCAAATATGCTTCAGATATGCAAAGAAGGGGCCTTGCGCGCATGGATATGCAGAAAATGATTGACCCGGATTGTAGCCGGTGTTACTGTGCGAGGAAACATGGCGCTTGGCGCCATACACATCCGCTACGGGAGGCTCGCGCATGAGCAAAAACCGTTCAAAGTGCCGCATACCTTCGTGCTTTTGTTCGCCTTGATCATCGTCGCCGTCATCGGTTCGTACATCATCCCGGCCGGTGAATTCGATCGAGCCACGGATCCAAATTCCGGGCGTACGGTCGTCGTCCCCGGCACGTTCCATCGCGTCGAGCAGAATCCCCAGCATCCCTTCAAGACCTTCATAGCCCTGCAGAAGGGCTCGATCGACGCGGCGGACGTCGTGTTCTTCGTGTTCTTCGTCTACGCCTCGTTCTATATCGTGTTGCAGACCGGGGCGCTGCACTCGTTCATCGGAGGGCTCCTGAGGGCGCTACGGGGCAAGGAAGTCGTGCTGATCCCCGTCTTCATGTATATCTTCGCGCTCGGCGGCTCGGTCTTCGGTATGTTCGAGGAGACCTTCGGCTTCATCCCGCTGTTCGTGGGCCTGGCCATCGCGATGGGCTACGACGCCATCGTCGGCATGTGCATGGTGTTCCTGGCCGTGGGCATGGGCTTCGCGGCGGCCTTCATGAACCCGTTCACCATCGGCGTCGCGCAGAAAGTGGCCGAACTGCCGCTGTTCTCGGGCATGGGCTTCCGCATCGTCAGTTGGTTCGTGTTCGTGACGATGGCCGTGATCTGGACCGTCCGCTACGCGCTCAGGATCAAGAAGGACCCGAGCAAGAGCCTCCTCGCCGGCGTCGATATGGGCAAGCTGGCGCTGAACCACGATGAGCTGGTGGATAAGAAGGCTACCGGACGCGACCGGCTGATCCTGGCCTGGGTCGTCGGCACCATAGGCGTACTCATCTGGGGCGTCATCGCCAAGGGCTGGTACTTCGACGAGCTGGCCGGCCTGTTCGTCATCATGGGCATAGCCACGGGCCTGATCGCCGGCTGGGGCCCCAGCAAGATCGCCGCCACCTTCCTCGAGGGCTGCAAGGACATCGTCTTCGGCGCGCTGGTCGTCGGCTTGTCGCGCGGTATCCTCGTCGTCATGCGCGAGGCGCAGATCATCGACACGGTCGTCTACGCCATGTCGCAACCGCTCGCCGCGCTGCCGCGATGGATAGCCGCCGAGGGCATGCTCGTCGTGCAGACCCTGATCAACTTCTTCATCCCGTCCGGCTCGGGCCAGGCCGCCACGACCATGCCGATCATGGCCCCGCTGTCCGACCTCCTGGGCATCTCGAGGCAGACCGCGGTGCTGGCGTTCCAGTATGGCGACGGCTTCTCCAACCTGCTGTGGCCGACGACGCTATTGCCGGTCGTCTGCTCCATCGCCAAGATCCCGATCCAGAAGTGGTGGCGCTTCTTCGTCCCGTTCTTCGGCCTCCTCTTGGTCGCCCAGGTCATCTTCATCGCGGTCTCGGTCATGATAGGGCTGGCCTGACGGCCAGAACCGTTCTACACTGACGACGGCGCCCTTCACGGACGGAGGGGCGCCGCGGCGGAAAGGAGACGACGTGAGCGAGTATCTGAGGCTGGCCGGGATCGTCGACGAGGCTATAGCGCTGAAAGCCGCCGAGGCGATCGCCCTGAGCGATGCGATGGCGGCGGATCCGGAGATATCGGAGCGGGAGTTCCGGAGCAGCGAGGCTCACGTCGCGTTCCTCCGGGGCTGCGGCTTCGAGGTGGAGTACCCCTTCTTCGGCATCCCGACGGCCTATAACGGCAAGGTGTCCCGCGGCTCCGGCGGGCGCGTGGCGCTCCTGGCCGAGTACGACGCCCTACCGGGCATAGGCCACGCCTGCGGGCATAATGTGCACGGCGCGATGAGCCTCTTGGCCGGCGCTGGCCTGGCGTCCGTCCTGGAAGAACTCGGCGGCGAGCTCCGGGTCGTCGGCACCCCGGCCGAGGAGACGAACGGCGCCAAGATCACCATGGCCGCGGGCGGCGCCTTCGACGGGCTGGACCTTGCGCTGATGATCCATTCGGACAATGACGACTGCCGGGTGCGCTACCGCTGCCTGGCGATGGACGGCATCGAGTTCACGTTCCGTGGCAAGGCCTCGCACGCGGCCGCCTCGCCCTGGGAGGGTCGCAACGCGCTCAACGGGGCGCAGCTGTTCTTTCACGCCATCGACATGCTCAGGCAGCACGTCCGGCCCGACGTCCGTATGCACGGCATCTACGTCGACGGCGGCGAGGCGTGCAACATCGTGCCGGAGACCGCCGTCGTGCGCTTCTATTTCCGCTCCTCTCGTCGCGCCCAGCTGAACGACATCCTGCGGAAGGCCTACGCCGCGGCGAAGGGAGCCGCGATGGCCACGGAGACCGAGGTGGAGTGGCGCCAGTTCGAGCTGTCCTTCGACGAACTCGTGCCGAACGAGGCCGCCGAGGCGATGATGGAAGGCGTCTACGACGAGCTGGGCGTGCCCTACGGTCCGGTCTCGGGCCCGGAAGGCTCGTCGGACGTCGGGAACGTCAGTATGCGTTGCCCGACGCTCCAGCCGACGTTGTCGATCGTCGATAGGCCCTTCGCCCTGCATACCCGGGAATTCGCCGCCGCCACGACCGCGCCGATGGCGCATGACGCGATCGCCACCGGGGCCAAGATCCTGGCCCGCGCCGCGCTCAGGACCTTCCTGGACCCGGGCCTCCGGGACGCGATGCGCGCCTGCATGGAAGCGGGCCGGGAAAAGGCGTAGGCCGTGGCGTACCGTACCGGTTTCTCGCTCCATCGGGCCGCCGATGGGGCGTTCGACTCGTGGTACCTGTCCGGATGCTCGAGGCGGAACGGCCGCCTGACGCTCGATCCGTCCGCGCCGCCCGTCTCGGGCGAGTCCGGGTCGGGCGGCGACGGCCTCCCGGCCGCGTTCGTCGTCGGCGAGGCGACGAGCCCCGTTCTGGCGCCCGATTTCCCGTTCCGCTCCTGTGTGCCGTCCTGGAACGCCGACGTGCCCGACGGCTCGTGGCTCGAGCTATCGCTGCGTACCCGCTCCGGCGGGCGTTGGAGCGGCTGGAAGTCGCTCGGGCCCTGGGCTCCGAACGACTCGACCGTCAGGCGCCATTCAATCGCGGGGCAGGACGACGACGAGGCCCGCGTCGCGACCGACACCGTCGAGCCCACGAGCCCCGCCGACGCCTTCCAGACGCGCTTCCGCCTCTACGCGGCGGTCGGCGCCGACGGCCGCCCCGTCTCGGCCGCCATGCCCGGGCTCCGCTCGTTCTCGCTCGCGTACTCAGATCCCAAGCCGGTCGACGTCGAGCCCTCCGCCGCGGTTTCGGGCGACGCCGTCGTCATCGAGGGCGTGCCGCGCAGCTCGCAGATGGTCTATCCGGACGGCGGCAAGGTCTGGTGCAGCCCGACCTCCGTATCGATGGTGCTCGGCTACTGGGCCGGCGACCGCAGTCCCGACGGGGCCGCCCGGGAGGCCCGCGTCCGGGCCGCGGTCGCCGGCGTCTACGACCATGTCTACGGCGGGCACGGCAACTGGTCGTTCAACGTCGCGTACGCCGGCTCGGCGCCGGGCATGGAGGCCTATGTGGCCCGCTTCGAGGGCCTCGACCGCCTCGAGCCCTGGCTGTCGGCCGGCGTGCCGTTGGTGCTGTCGGTCGCCTGGGATACCGGCGCGGGCCGCCCCATCACGGCCGCGCCGGTGCCCAGATCCTCCGGTCACCTGACCACGCTGGTCGGCTTTACCGCCCGCGGCGACGCCGTGATGCACGAGCCGGCCTCGCCGTCGAACGATAGCGTCCGCCGCGTCTACGACCGGCGCGAGCTAGAATCGCGATGGCTGGCGGCCTCGGGCGGAGCGGCGTACGTCATCTTCCCGTCGGCCGCCGGCCCGGATGACCGCTCGCGCCTCTTCGCCTCGACCATCGGCCGACGGCTTGCCGGGATCGACGGGATGGCTCTATAGTGATGGTACATTCACTTCATCCCTTCGGAGGTACGTATGGCTAAAAGAAGAGTTCTCCTGGTCGCGGCGCTCGTCATCCTGGCCGCTCTCGCGTTCGCCGAGCCAGTCGCCAAGGACGGCATGATCATAGCTCCCGGCACGCTCGACGTGAACGTGGGCATCGGCTACGGCTATGTCTGGGGCCTCGACATAGGCGGCGGGGCGGAGTTCGCCATCGGCAAGTTCATGATAGGCGAGAGCCTGCCCTTCAGCTATGGCGTCGCTGCCCGGGCCGGCCTCGGCATCGGCGATACCTTCCCCTTGTCGCTCGCCGCCCTCGGCACGGTGCACTTCTGCTGGGGCGCCATCGAGTGGCCCGACGAGCTGGCCTGGCTGGCCAACGTCGACAGCTACATCGGCCTCGGCCTGCAGATCCTCCCCGGCCTCTATATCGCCTCGATAGGCGGCTCGAGCTACTTCATCAACGAGCACTTCGCCATCAACGTTGAGGGCGGCCTGCGCGCCTCGTACCTCGGCGTGCTCTACAAGTTCTGATCCAGGCGTCACGGTAGACTGAACGGGCGCCTCCTGGCGCCCGTTTTTATTGACAAGCGCTCGCCGCGCCACCATACTGCCGCTCCATGGAGCTTCGGCGTTTCTTCAGCCCGAGCACGGTCGGCCTCGGCACCGCCATCGCGGCCGCCTCGTCGGCTTTGTCCTTCCTGTTCGCGTTCATCGGCCTCGGCCGTCCGTACTACGCCTCAGTTTTCATGCCGCTCATCATGATCTGCCTCCTCGCCCTGGCCTGGTTCATGTACCTTCGGGACGATGGACTGGCCAGGAGGCCGCCCGCCTCGGGGCGGCCGTCCGGCGCGTCCGGCGCGCCCGCCACCGGGGCCGAGTCGGAACCGTGGTCGGCCGAACCCGTAGCCGTCGGCGGCCTCGACTTGGACGGTGGTGCCGCAGGCTCGGCCGCGCCGTACTCCGTCCTGTTCGTTCCCCGTTCCAGTGGCCTCGTACCCCGGGCCCCGGTCGCCGCTCCCGCCGGCCGTCGTCTCAGCGTCCGGGGCGCTTGCGTCTGGGCCGCCTTCGAGCTGGGCGCCGCGTCGGCCGTTCTGTACGCCGCGACCGGGCTCGGCGCCAGCTTCTTTCAATAGTAGGAAGCACCCATGATACGGACCGCGACTACGGACGACATACCCAGGATAGCCGAGATCCAGATAGGCGGCTGGCGCTACGCGTACCGAGGCCTGCTATCCGACCACGAGCTGTTCTCCGAGCGCCTGGTCGTCCGGGCCGTCAAGGCGACGGCGGCGCGCCTCGAGGCGGGCTGCGAATTCGTCGTCTTCGACGACCCGGCGGACGGCGTCGTCAAGGGCTTCGCATGGCACGGTCGCTGTCGCGACGACGACGCGGCCGACTCGTACGAGATCAACGCGATCTACGTGCAGCCGGAATTCTGCCGCGGCGGGATAGGCGGCTCCATGCTCGGCTTCGTGGCTGACTACGCCAGGGCGCGGGGCTATGGAGAGCTGATCGTGTGGGTCCTGGACGGCAACGCCAAAGGGCTCGGCTTCTACGAGAAGCACGGCTTCATCGCCGACGGCAAGCGCAAGCTCATCGAAAAATGGGGCAGGGAAGAGATTCGGATGGTCAAGCGGCTCTAACGGCCGCCGCCGCGTCGCAGTACCCGTATCGCCGCGCTACGTCGGCGATACGGTCTTACCCTACGCGATAGCGGCCGAAGGTCCGCTCCATGCCGTTAAGCGGCGAGCGCTAGCTCGACCGCTTGAACAACGGCTGCCGTATCGCCGCGCTACGTCGGCGATACGGTCTTACCCTACGCGATAGCGGCCGAAGGTCCGCTCCATGCTGTTAAGCGGCGAGCGCTAGCTCGACCGCTTGAACAACGGCTGCCGTATCGCCGCGCTACGTCGGCGATACGGTCTTACCCTACGCGATAGCGGCCGAAGGTCCGCTATCGCGCTTTTTTGAGCGCCGCCTCGCGCTCCTTCTTCCACTGGGCCTCGAGCCGCTCATAGGCCTCGGTGTCGAGAGCCTTGTCCAGCACGATCTGTCCCTTGAACTTCAGGTTGGACATGCCGAACGGCGCGTAGGGGCAGGTGAAGGGCTCGAGCTTGGACGCTTCGAAGCCGCCGCCGCCCATTGCGTACGGTATGATCATCGCTTCCTCGATCAGGAAGGCCTCGGCCTTGGCGAATAGCTCGTAGCGCTTCTTGAGGTCGCCAGTCTCGGCCATCGCGGCCCGCACGAGTTCGTCGTAGGCGGTCGAGCCGTCGCCCTTGGCGTAGACGGGCGAGCTATCGATGAAGATGTAGTTGGCGCCGGAGACGAAGGGGTCGGTGTAGGTCTGCGGATCGGCGTAGTCCGGGCCCCAGTTGAGCTCCTGCATCGCGTAGTTGCCGGAGCGCCTAGTCGCGTTGAGGAAGCCCGTCGGCGGGAATGACACCGGTATCACGTCGATGAAGTCCTTACCGAGCAGGGCCTCGAGCTGCTGCTCGACGACCTGGACGCGGTTCGTCCACTCGGAGCCGCTGGAGTTGTACGGCATCATCACCTTGACCGGGAACGTGGCCTTGCCGGCCAGCTCAGCCATCGCGGCGGCCTTGTACTGGAGCGCCTTGGCCTTGTCGAACGAGTCGCCGTTGGCGATGGCCAGCAGGGATCCGGTGGCGACGTAGTCGAGCCCGCCGGCGCTCACGAAGCCGCGCGGCGTCACGGTCGACTGGAGCCTGCGGCTCGGCGCGTACGGCTCGGCGGTTAGCATCGCGGCCTTGCGGTCGAACGCGTGAAAGACCGCCTTGCGGAAATTCTTGTTGTTGACGGCGACCTTCCAGTTGTCCGGCTCGTACTCGGCGGCGAAGGTCGGCTTGAAGTTGAAGCCGTAGAAGTAGGTGTAGGAGCTGGTCCGAGCCGGGTGTATCTGGGCCTTCTTCGCCGGGTCCTTCATCCAGGTGTCCAGGATGGTCGACGGGATGGCCGCGTACGAGGTCTGCCCGCGCAGGAACAGCTCGGGGGCCAGAGTCGCGTATTCCTTATTGTAGCGATAGATCAGGCGCCCGATATGGACGTTCTTCTGGTCCCAGTACTTCTTGTTCTTGGTCAGCACCCTCGTCACCTGGGGCTCGAACTCGGTCATGATGTAGGCGCCGTTGTATAGGATCCTCGTCTGGTCCCTGCCGAAGGCGGCGCCAGCCTCTGCCAGGAACTTGCCGCTGACCGGTAGGTAGGTGACGTAGCTGAGCATCGACAGGAAGTACGGTACCGGCTTCTCGAGGGTATACTCGAGCGTGCCCTTGTCGAGCGCCCGTACGCCGACCTGCGCGAAGTCCGATAGCTTGCCCTCGTAGTAGGCGTCGGCGTTCTTGACGACTGAGGATAGCGGCTCGACGATGCGCGAGGCGTTCGCCTTGGTCAGGATGTATTTGGCCGCGTCGACCCAGTCCTGGGCCGTCACGTCGCCGTATTCCTTGCCCTGCCAGGTGTACCAGCGTAGGTTCTTCCTGAGCTTGAAGGTCCAGACGAGTCCGTCGGGCGAGGTCGTCCACGATTCGGCGAGGCCCGGCTGCACGACGCCGTACCGGTCGTACTCGATCAGGTTGTCGATGACGTTGGCGAACATGATATGCTCGTTTTCCGAGCCCGAGATCAGGTAGTTGAGGGTCGTTACCTCGCCCGCGTACATCTCGTAATAATCGGCGGACTTCCGCTGGGACCATGCCTGGCCGATCGCGAACAGCGCGAATACGGCTATCGCCAGAGCCTGTTTCTTCTTCATGCGTCGTTTCCTTATCCGATCAGAAATCGTAGGGCGGTAACACCGTCGTCGCTAGAAGTATTCCATCGATAGTAACGCTCGTCAAACGAAACGTTTCCTCCCGTAGGAACGATGCCATGATCCCGCCATGAAATTTCCCGGCTTCCCCTCGGCCAAACCGTGTTAGGATGTCGCTTCGACCGCTTCTACAAGGAGGAGTGCCGCCGCGATGGCCGGGCCAGCGGCGGACAGGGTCAGATGCTCAAGTATACCGTCCGGCGGCTCCTGCAGTCGCTCGTCACCCTGCTCATCGTCGTCTCGGCGGTGTTCCTGCTGATGCGCCTCCTGCCCGTCGAGGGCTACTTCGGCGACGGCTACGATAAGCTCAGCGAGAGCCAGCGCGAGGCCGTGCTCCAGAAGATGGGGCTCCTGGATCCCTGGTATGTCCAGCTCGGCTCGTTCTACGCCGGCCTCCTGCGCGGGGATCTCGGCGTGTCGACGATATACCGTCAGGACGTGCCGGTCCTCGAGGTCGTCGCGCCGAGGATACCGTACTCCATGCGCTTCGGCCTCGTCGCCATAGCGATCGCCCTCGTCGCCGGCCTGGCGATGGGCGTGTCGATGGCCAAGCACAAGGGCCGCGCGCTGGACAAGCTCTGGACCGGCTACGTCGTGTTCGTCAGCGCCGTGCCGCTCGCCGTGTACCTGCTGTTCATCCAGCTGTACGTAACCGAGCTCTTCGGCCTGCCGTTGCTGTTCGACAAGTACCGGCCGTCAAGCTGGATACTGCCCGCCTTGTCGATGTCGCTCGGCAGCATCGCCGGCTACGCCATGTGGATGCGACGTTACATGGTCGACGAGCTCAACAAGGACTACATCCGCCTGGCGATGGCCAAGGGGCTGCCGCGCTCCGCGATCATGGTCAGGCACGTGATGCGCAACGCCTACGTGCCGATGGCCCAGTACCTGCCCGCGTCGATCCTGATGACCATATCCGGCTCCATCTATATCGAGTCGCTGTACTCGATACCGGGCATGGGAGGGCTCCTCGTCGATGTGATCCAGCGCCAGGACAACCCGATGGTCCAGGGCCTCGTGCTCATCTTCTCGTCGATAGGCATCGTCGGGCTGTTCCTCGGGGACCTCCTGATGGCGCTCTTCGACCCGCGCATCAAGCTGGCCAAGAGCGAGGCCTCGCGATGATGCGGGACAGGATGAGCGCCGGGCCGATGAGCCCCGAGGCGATCCGCGCTGCCGCGGACGGCCTCGACGCCTCCCTGTTCGAGCCCGCCGAGTTCGACGCGAGCTCGGGCGAGCGCGGCGGCTACTCCAACTACTCGTACTGGCGCTCGACGGCGCGCGGTTTCATCAAGAATAGGGTGGCCTTGGTCTTCCTCGCGCTGCTCGTCACGCTGCTCGTCTTCACCTTCGTGCAGCCGCTCTTGCCCGGGCAGAAGAGCCCGACCAAGATTCATATAGACCCGGCCACCGGCATGCAGTACAGGAATGTCGAGCCGGGCGCCGAGTTCTGGTTCGGCACGAACACGATAGGGCAGGACCTCTGGTCGAGGATCTGGAGCGGCACGCGCACCTCGCTCCTGATCGGCCTGATCGTCGGCGCCGTCGAGATGGTAGTCGGCATCGCCTTCGGGGCCGTCTGGGGCTACGTGCGCAGGCTCGACGGCGTGATCACCGAGCTCTACAACGTGCTCAACAACATACCGACGACCATCGTGCTGATGCTGCTGTCGTATATCCTCCGGCCGAGCTTCAGGACCATGGTCATAGCGATGTGCGCGACCGGCTGGCTGGGGCTCGCCAGGTTCGTGCGCAACCAGATCGTCATTATCAGAGACCGGGAGTACAACCTCGCGTCGCGCTGTCTCGGCACGCCGACGCGGCGTATCATCTTCAAGAACCTGCTACCCTACCTGGTATCGGTGATCATGCTGCAGACCGCCCTGTCGATACCGGGTACCATAGGCTGGGAGGTATTCCTGACCTACATAGGCCTGGGCCTGCCGGTCAGCATCCCGTCGCTCGGCAACCTGGTCAACGAGGGGCGGCAGATCATGATGTCCCCGGAGCTGCGCTACCAGCTGCTGTTCCCGACGGTCGTGCTGTCGATGATAACCATCTCGTTCTACGTGCTCGGCAACGCGTTCTCCGACGCGTCCGACCCGCGTAACCACGTGTAAGGACGGCGGACATGGCGAACGGACCGGCGATACTCGAGGCCAAGGGCCTCGTCATCAAGTTCAACCTGCGCGGCCGCACCCTGACCGCCATCCGGGGCGCGGGCCTCGAGCTGTACGAGGGCGAAACGCTCGCGATCGTCGGGGAGTCTGGGTCCGGCAAGTCGGTGCTGACCAAGTCGCTCATCGGCATGCTCGACCGGAACGGCTGGGTCGACTCGGGCTCGGCGATGTTCGAGGGCCGCGACCTGGCGAGGATCAAGGAAGAGCGCGACTGGCTCGGCGTGCGTGGCAAGAAAATATCGATGGTGTTCCAGGATCCGATGACGGCGCTCAACCCGCTCCTGACGATAGGCGCCCAGATCCGCGAGGTCTTCGAGCTGCACCACGGGCTGTCCGGCAAGAAGGCCGACCACGCCGTCGTCGAGATGCTCGAGCGCGTAGGCATCGATAATCCCGAGGAGCGGCGCAGGCAGTACCCCCACGAATTCTCCGGCGGCATGCGCCAGCGCGTGGTCATAGCGATAGCGGTGGCCTGCAAGCCGCGCATCCTGATCTGCGACGAGCCGACGACCGCGCTCGACGTGACCATCCAGGCCCAGATCCTCGGCCTGATCAAGGCCCTGCAGCGCGACCTGGCCTTCACGACGGTCTACATCACCCATGACCTCGGCGTGGTGGCCAACGTGGCCGACCGGGTCGCGGTGATGTACGCGGGTAGGATCGTCGAGACCGGGCTGGCCGAGGAGGTGTTCTACGATTCCAGGCACCCGTATACGTGGGCCCTCCTGTCGTCGCTGCCGCAGCTCGGCGTCAAGGGCCGGCCGCTGTACTCGATATCCGGGACGCCGCCCAACCTGTTCAACGAGGTCAGGGGCGATGCGTTCGCGCCGCGCAACCCCAAGGCGCTCAAGGTCGACTTCGTCGCCGAGCCGCCGGAATTCGAGGTGAGCCCGACCCATCGGGCGTCCACCTGGCTGCTCGACCCGCGCGCGCCGAGGATTGAGCCGCCCCCGGCCATCCTCGCGATGCGCGCCAAACTCGGCGGCGCCAAGCTCGGCGGCGCCAAACTCGGCGCCGTGGGAGGAGCGCTATGAGCGGCGAACGCGAGACGGTGCTCGAGCTGCGCGACCTCGAGGTAAGCTTCAGGCTGAAGGGCGGCGGCGTCTTCAAGGCGGTCAAGGGCGTGTCGTTCTCGATCTACAAGGGCGAGACCTTCGGCCTCGTCGGCGAGTCGGGCTCCGGCAAGACCAGCATCGGCCGCGCCATCGTGAGGATCAACGACGCCAGCTCCGGCTCGATCCTGTACAAGGGCCGCGAGATCAGCGGCCGCATCCCCAAGGAGCTCGACCGCGAGGTGGTGCGCAAGATCCAGATGATCTTCCAGGACCCGATGGCATCGTTGAACGAGCGGGCCAAGGTCGACTACATCGTCTCGGAGGGCCTGTACAATATCGGCGTCAAGAGGAGCGAGGGGGAGCGACGGGCCATGGTCGCCAAGGCCCTGCTCGAGGTCGGTCTCCTGCCCGAATTCGCCTCGCGCTTCCCGCACGAGTTCTCCGGCGGCCAACGCCAGCGCATCGGCATAGCCCGGGCGCTGATCATGGAGCCGGAACTGGTGGTGGCCGACGAGCCGATCTCGGCCCTCGACGTGTCGATACGCGCCCAGGTGCTCAACCTGCTGTCGGCCATCCAGAAGGCCAAGGGCTTGACCTACCTGTTCATCGCCCACGACCTGTCGGTGGTCCGCTTCATCACGGACCGTATCGCGGTGATCAACAAGGGCGAGATCGTCGAGCTGGCGGAGACCGAGGAGCTGTTCAGGAACCCGCTCCACCCGTATACGCGCGCGCTGATTTCGGCCATACCCCAGCCCGACCCGCTCGTGGAGCGGAAGAAGGTGGTCATGGTCTACGACCCGAAGTGCCACGACTGCTCGACCGACAAGCCGGCGTGGACCGACGTCGGCGGCGGGCACTTCGTGCTGGCCAACGAGAAGGAGGCCGACGCGTACCGCGCGCGGATCGCGTCGGGGCCTTAGCGGCGGGCGGTCTCGACGAAGCCCCTGAAGATGCCGAGAAAGGCCGGGTAGCGCCTGGTCAGGCCCTCGGGGTGGAACTGCACGGCGACGAGGTAGGGTTCGCCGGCCGGCGACTCGAGGGCCTCGATGACGCCGTCGTCGGCCCTGGCCGTCACGACGAGGCCCGGGGCGGCCCCGCTCGCGGCCTGGTGATGGAAGCTGTTGACAGGGAGGCGCGTCTGGCCGAGGGCCGAGGCGAGGCGGCTGCCCGGCTCTATGTCCACGGCATGGGCCAGCTCGTCCATCGGCACGTCGAAGGAATGGCCGCCCGCGCCGGGCAGGTCGGTCGGCAGGTCCTCGTGGAGGCCGCCCCCGAGCGCGACGTTGACGACCTGGCAGCCCCGGCAGACGCCGAGTACCGGCAGGCCGCGCCGGCGGGCGGCGGCGAATAGCGCCAGATCCCAGCGGTCGCGGTCCGAGTCGAAGCGGGCCACGCCGCGGGACGGCGAGCGGCCGAGGAGCCGCGGGCTGACGTCGCCGCCGCCCGACAGGAGGAGCCCGTCCAGCCCGGCGGCGTAGGCCTCGGCGGACTCGGCCAGCTCGTCGTCGCCCGGCTCGGCGAAGGAGCCGGCCGTACGGAGCCCGCTCGGGCCTGGTAGGACCACGGCGATCCCGCCCGCGGCGTCTATCGAGTAGAGGTAGTTGGCGTTGATGGCCGCGTAGGTCGAGCGGGTCTTCTGGTCGTCGAACGAGGTTATGCCGATCAGGGGTCGCATGCGTCGCTCCTCGCGCGTCCTACCCGGAGCGCGGCTCGCATTGTAGCGCCTAGGCGGCCTTTGGTGAAGCTGGCGGGCCCGCTCGTATTGTCGTCGCTTCACGCTCGTGATAGTGTTGCACGGGGTTGAAAACCCCGCATTCGCGTACAAACGTCGCGCCTGGGAGGGCGCATCGATGATAGACAGGCAAGCATGGGCCGAGGTGGATCTCTCGGCGATACGAAGGAACGTCAAGCGCCTCGTCGCCCTGGCCGGCGGGGATTCGGGGCTGTGCGCCGTCGTCAAGGCCGACGCCTACGGGCACGGCGCGGCGCCGGTCGCGAGGGCCTGCCTTGAAGCCGGGGCTACGTCCCTGGCGGTGGCCATGGTCGACGAGGGGCTGGCCCTAAGGGCCGCCGGCGTCGTCGAACCGATCCTCGTGATGGGCTACACGGGGCCCGAGGGAGCGGGCCGGGCGGTCGCCGGCGGCCTGTCCGTGGCGGTGGTCTCGGTCGAGAACGCCAGGATGGTCGCGGCTCAGGCCGAGTTGCGCGGCCGCGTGGCCAGGCTGCACCTGAAGGTCGATACCGGCATGTCCAGGCTCGGCGTGCCTGCGTCCGAGGCCGCCGCCGCGGCCAAGGCGATAGCCTCGACGCCCGGCGCCCTGCTCGAGGGCGTCTTCTCCCACTTCGCCGACGCCGACGACCCCGAGAGCGTCTTCGCGCGGCTCCAGCTCGAGCGCTTTAACGAGGCGACGGCCGCCATCGAGGCCGCCGGGGTGCGCGGCTTCGCGCGGCACATCGCCAACAGCTCCGCGTATATGCGGATGCCCGCCTCTCGGCTGGATATGGGACGGGTCGGCATCGCCGTCTACGGGCTCGGCGTCGCCGGGCTCGAGGCCGACGGACCGGCCCTGGTTCCCGCGATGGCGCTCAAAGCCAAGGTCACGCAGGTCAGGACGCTGCCCGCGGGTGACAGCGTCGGCTACGGCCGCACCTTCGTCGCCCGCAGGGCCTCGAGGATAGGCACGTTACCGCTCGGCTACGCCGACGGCGTGTCGCGGGCCCTGTCCAACCGCGGCTGGGTCGGCTTGCCGTCCGGGAAGGCCCCCATCGTCGGCACGGTCTGCATGGACCAGTTCATGGTTGACCTGACCGACCTGCCCGACGAGGGCGAGGGCGCGACCGCGACCCTGTTCGGGCCGGGCGGCCCTTCGGCCGGGGAGCTGGCGGAGCTGCTCGGCACCATCGACTACGAGATAATCAGCTCGGTCTCCGTGCGCGTGCCCAGGATCTACCTGGATAGCCGCCTGGAAGAGGAGGAGCCGTGCTGAGGTCTACCCGCTTCGACATCGACCTCGATGCCATCGCCCACAACCTCAGGCAGGTCAAGGGCATGGTAGGCGCGCCGAACGACGGCCCCGAGGGCGACGACGAGGCGGGACGAGGCGCCGCGTTCACTCCGGCGTTCACTCCGGTAAAGATCGCGGCCGTCGTCAAGGCCGACGCGTACGGCCTCGGTGCGGTGCGCGTAGCCCGCGCCCTCCTGCGCGAGGGCGTCGACATGCTCGCGGTCGCCTGCCTGCCCGAGGCCCTGCGCCTCCGACGGGCCTATCCCGACGCGGCGATCCTGGTGATGGGCCACACGCCCGACGAGTACCTGCCGGTCGCGGCCCGCGAGCGCGTCACCTGCTCCCTATTCGACCTCGGGCAGGCCGAGGCCTTCTCGACCGCGGCCCGGGCGGCCGGCGTCAGGGCGGTCGCCCACGTCAAAATCGACACCGGCATGAACCGCCTCGGCCTCAAGCCCGGGCTGTTCGAGCCGGGCATAGGGGCCGGCTCGGCGGCCGAGCTCCTGGGCCGCATGGCCTCCCTGCCGTCCCTCGAGCTCGAGGGTATCTTTACCCACTTGGCGCTCTACGACGCGGCCTCCGACGCGGCCCAGTTCGCGGCGTTCGAGCGGCTCGTCGACGAGGCGGCCTCGCTCGGCCTGCGCTTCGCGATCAGGCACGTCTGCGACTCGATCGGCCTGATGCGCTACCCCGCCTACCGCCTGGATATGGTGAGGCCAGGCGCCGTGCTGTACGGCGTCACCCCGCTCGATACCCCGCTGACCGACTCGGCCGACATGATCACCCCCTTCCGCCTGAGCACCAGGATATCTCGACTCAGGCGCCTGAGCCCGGGCGAGGGCGTCGGCTATGACTTCAGCTATCGCGCGCCTCCGGGCGGCGCCCTCCTGGCCACCTTGCCGGTCGGCTACGCCGACGGTTACAAGCGCTGCCTGTCGAACGTGGCCAGCGTCCTGGTCCGGGGCGTCCGGGCGCCGGTCGTGGGCCTGATCTGCATGGACCAGTGCACGGTCGACGTCAGCGCCGTGCCCGGCGTGGCCGAGGGCGACGAGGTCGTGCTGCTCGGCGGCGACCGACGCGGGGAGCCCGGATCCGGCGTGCCGGTGCTCGAGGTGGCCTCCTGGGCCGGCACCAACCGTAACGATGTGATCTGCTCGATCGGCGCCAGGGTTCCCCGCGCCTACTACGAAGGCGGCGAACTCGTGGCCGAAACCGACTACGTCATGGAGGGCCTGGTATGACCGACGCCAAGAAGCTTCGCATCGACGCCTGGGACATCCGGCCCTGGCTCGTCGAGATCAGGCGAGCGCTACACCGTCATCCGGAGCTCGGCCTCGAGGAGCACCGGACGGCGGATTTCATCGAGGCGAGGCTCGAGGAGATGGGGGTCGAGCGCGAGCGGCGCGGCACCGCCGTCGTCGGCTTGGTCCGCGGGGCCAGGCCCGGCCGGACGGTCGCCCTGCGGGCCGACATCGACGCGCTGCCTATACGCGAGGAGACCGGCGCCGAGTACGCCTCGGAGGTCGACGGCGTCATGCACGCCTGCGGCCACGACGCCCATACGGCCATCCTGCTCGGCGTCGCCAGGTGGTTCGCCGAGAGGCGGGCCGAGCTGGCCGGCAACGTGAAGCTCCTGTTCCAGCCGGCCGAGGAGACCGTGGGCGGCGCGGCGACGATGATAGCCGACGGCTGCCTGGAGCATCCGCGCGTCGACTTCGTCCTCGGCCTCCACGTGATGCCCTACCTGCCGGTCGGCCGCGTCGAGACCAGGAAGGGCGCCCTGAACGGCTCCAGTACGGACCTCCGCGTGGTCGTCCGGGGACTGGGCTGCCACGCGGCCTATCCGGAGCGCGGAGTCGACGCCGTGATGATCGCGGCCCAGGTCGTGAACGCGCTCCATACCCTCGTCTCGCGCTCCGTGTCTCCCCTCGATTCGGCCGTGCTGACGATAGGCACGATCCAGGGCGGCACGGCGTCGAACGTGGTCGCCGACGAAGTGACGATGAACGCTACGCTGCGTACCGCCTCGGACGAGGTCCGCGACCTGCTCGTGAGCAAGGCCCGTGCCGTCGTCGAGGGCGTCCCGGCGGCGCTCGGCGGCTCGGGCTCGCTCGAGGTCGCCTACGGCTACGCGGCCCTCGTCAACGACTCCGACGTGGTCGACGTCGTCACTGCCGCGGCCGACGACGTCCTGTGCCCCGGCAACCTCGAGTGGAAGGAACGGCCGAGCATGGGCGTCGAGGACTTCTCGTTCTTCTGCAAGGAGCGGCCGGGCGCCTTCTACCACCTGGGTTGCGGCAACCTCGGCCGCGGGATCGTCGCCCCGCTCCATGCGTCGACCTTCGACCTCGACGAGGACTGCCTGCCCCTCGGCGTCGCGATGCAGGTGTCCTGCGCCCTACGCCTCCTGGAACGGATATGATCGGAGAATGAACCACGGAGTCACGGAGGCACGGAGAGAACTTGAAAAGGTCATGTACATGGCAGGATCGCTTTGCCGCGATTTCCATCACTACATACCATGTTCTTGACCTCCGTGTCTCCGTGGTAAGGTATTTACGTTGAAGGTGGAGGTGATCCATGGATAGGCTGTACGTCAGCGCGGACATAGAGGGCGTCTGCGGCATCGTCGACTGGAAGGAAACCGAGATAGGCGAGGCTCAGGGCGCCTACTTCAGGGCGGAGATGACGAGCGAGGTGGCGGCGGCCTGCGAGGCGGCGGTCGCCTCGGGCGTCACGGATATCCTCGTCAAGGACGCCCATGGCTCCGGCCGCTCGATAGACCCGTCGCGCCTGCCGCGCGAGGCCCGCGTCCTGCGCGCCTGGACCCGCGATCCCTACGTGATGATGGCCGGCCTCGAGCCGAGCCACGAGGGCGTATTCTTCATCGGCTACCATTCCGCGGCCGGCACCGCAGGCAGCCCGCTCGCGCATACGATGGACACGAACAACGTGGCCGTCAGGATCAACGGCGAACTCGCGTCCGAGTTCCTGATCAACGCGTACATAGCCGCCCACGTCGGCGTGCCCGTCCTGCTGCTCGCCGGCGACGCGGCCCTCTGCGCCACCGCGGCCTCGGTCAATCCGAACATCCGCACCGTAGCCGTATCCGAGGGCCGCGGCAACGCGTCGATATCGATACACCCGGCTCTGGCCCAGGAGCGCATCGCGGCCGCGGCGGCCGACGCGCTCGCGGCCGACCCGAGGCGCATGCTCGTCGAGCTACCCGCGTCCTTCGATGTGTCGATACACTTCAAGCAGCATTGGCTGGCCAACCGGGGCTCGTACTATCCGGGCGCCAGGCGCCTCGGCGCCCACGAGGTAGGCTTCTCGTCCAAGGACTGGGGCGAGGTGATGGCCTTCCTGTTCTTCGTGCTATGACCCGGGCGCGCCGACGGGCCAAGGCTCCGTCGGCGCTAGCCCTAGCGCCTCGGCCGTGGTACTCTTTCCTGGCCGACAGGCGTGAAAGGGGCGCATGACCATGGCGCATCTGAGCTTCGACGGCTGCGACGCCGTCGCCCTCGCTAAGGAATACGGGACCCCCCTCTACGTGGTCTCCGAACGCATGATACGCGAGCGCCTGCGCGAGCTGCGCGACGACTTCCTGGGACGCTACCCGAACACCTACGCGCTGTACGCGAGCAAGGCGCTCCAGACGCTCGACGTCCTGCGCATCGTCGCCTCCGAGGGCATAGGCCTCGACGTGGTCTCCGGCGGCGAGCTGTTCGCGGCCTCCAAGGCCGGCTTCCCGATGGACCGGGTCTATTTCCACGGCAACTCCAAGACCGACGCCGAGATCAGGATGGCCGTCGAGTACGGCGTCGGCCGGGTCGTCGTCGACAACCTGCACGAGCTCGAGACGCTGAACCGGGCCGCGACGGCCCTGGGCCGGCGCGCCAGGATACTGTTCCGCGTCGCCCCGGGCGTGGATAGCCACACCCACGAGTACATCTCGACCGGTCGGCTCGACTCCAAGTTCGGCATCCCGCTCGACCGGCGCGTCCGCGACGCTTACGTCGGCGCGGCCCTCGGCATGGAGGGCGTCGAGCTCCTCGGCTTCCATTTCCACGTCGGCTCCCAGCTCCTGTCGAACGAATCCCACCTCAAGGCCATCGGCGTCGTCTGCGCGCTGATGGCCGAGCTCAAGGCCGACTACGGCTTCGAGACGGCCGAGCTGAACCTCGGCGGCGGCTACGGCGTCCACTACCACGACGACGAGCGGGCCAGGCCCTTGTCGTATTTCGTCGACCCGATGATGGCCGAGCTGACCGCCGCCTGCGCGACCGCGAACCTGCGCCTGCCCCGCGTCGTGATCGAGCCCGGACGCTGGGTCGTCGGCGAGGCCGGACTCACCCTGTACACCGTCGGCTCCAAGAAGGTCATCCCGGAGGTGAAGACCTACGTCGGCGTCGACGGCGGCCTGCCCGACAATCCGAGGCCGGCCCTATACGGCGCGGTCTACGAGGCGAGCGTGGCCGACCGGCACGACGCGCCGCGCGACGAGGTCGTCACGGTCGCGGGCAAGTGCTGCGAGTCGGGCGACATCCTGATACGCGACGTCGCGCTCCAGTCGCCCGAGCCCGGCGACGTGCTCGCCGTGTTCACGACCGGCGCCTACAACCACTCGATGGCCAGCAACTACAACCGCCTACCGCGCCCGGCGATGGTGTTGACCGATTCCGGCGAGCACCGCCTGTCGGTCCGGCGCGAGACCTTCGACGACCTGATAGCCAGGGAGCTGTGATATGCGCGACGAATACGCCGATAGAGGAGTCCCCGCGTTACACGAACGCCTGATCGTCATCGACGGGCACTGCGACACGGCCATACCGGCCGCCGGCTACGACTTCAAGAGCGAACGGGTGCCGCCGCTCGACCTCTGCGCTCGGAACGATACGGGCCACGTCGACTTTCCCCGGCTGCTCGAGGGCGGCGTGACGGCGCAGTTCTTCGCCCTGTTCACCGACACGGTCTTCGTGCCCGAGGCCCGCGAGCATACCTACCGGCTCCTGGACGCGGTCGAGTCGGCCGTCGGGCGGTCCGGGGGCAGGGCGCGGCTCGCGACGACGTCCGGGGAGGTCCTCGCCGCCAAGCGCGATGGCGCCCTGGCCGCCTTCCTGACCATCGAGGGCGGCGAGGCGATAGGCGAGAGCCTCGACGAGCTGCGCGCCTTCCACGCACGCGGCGTGCGCCTGATGACGCTGACCTGGAACCGCGTCAACGCCATCGGCCGCGGCGCCGAGCACCCCGGCCCCGACGGACTGACCCCGTTCGGCCGAGAGGTCGTCGCCGAGATGGAAAACCTCGGCATGATAGTCGACGTGTCGCACCTCTGCGACCAGGCCCTCGACGAGGTCCTGGCCGTGGCGCGGCGGCCGCTCGTCGCGTCGCACTCCAACTCGAGGGCCGTCTGCGACCACCGGCGCAACCTGAGCGACGCCCAGGCCGAGCGCATCGCCGCGACCGGCGGCCTTATCGGCGTCACCTTCGCCGGCGTCTTCGTCGATCCCGACCCGGCCAAGGTCGGCGTCGCCAGGGTGGTCGACCACATCGACCGCCTGGTCTCGGTCGTCGGCGTGGAGCACGTCGGCCTCGGTACCGACTTCGACGGCTTCTCGGCGCCCTACGGCCTCGTGATGCCCGACTGTTCCCGCCTAGGCCAGCTGACCGCGGCTCTCCAGGCCCGCGGCTACGCCGAGGCCGACGTCGCCGCGATCATGGGCGGCAACTGGCTGCGGGTCATCCGCGACGTAGCCGGCTGATGCCTCATTCCCTCGTCTCCAGGTCCCATGAGGCGTCGGCGTCGTCGCCGAGGGCGCGAGCCAGGTAGGGCAGGGCCTCGCGCAGGCCGTCGGCCAGGCGCCACGGCGGGTTGAAGACGACGAGCCCTGAGCCGGCCATGCCGCGCTCCCCGGGCCGGCTTCCGCGTACGCGCAGCCTCGCGTCGAGCGCGGCCGCCCCGCGCGGGCCGGCCTCGGCGGCTAGATCCATTAAGCGCCGAGGCAGGGCCTTGGCCTCCGGCCGCTCGAGGAGCGGGTACCAGACCGCGTAGACGCCCGTGGCGAAGCGGCGGAGCGCCTCGCGGAGCGCCTCGATGGCGCACTCGTAGTCGGCCGCCAGCTCGTACGACGGGTCGACGAGCACGAGGGCGCGCCGAGACGGCGGGGGTAGCGCGCCGCGCAGTCCGGAGAAGCCGTCCGCGTTGACCACGCGCGCTCGGCGGTCACCTGAGAACATCGCCGACAGCGGCCCGTAGTCGCTCGGGTGTAGCTCGAACAACGCCAGCCGGTCCTGGGGCCGGAGCCAGGCGGCCGCTATGGCCGGCGAGCCGGGATAGCGCTCCATCGCCTGAGCGCCGCCGGGGCCGATCACCGCTGCCAGGTAGTCGGCCACGACCGGCGGCGGGTTCTCGTTCCCGGCGAAGGCGGCCAGGCGCTCCACGCCTCCGGCCCACTCGTCGTTCTGGGCGGCGAAGCCTTCCCGCAGCGCGTACGAGCCGGCTCCGGCATGCGTGTCGACGTAGAGGAGCGGCGTTTCCTTGGCGCGCATCGCACGCAGGCAGGCTACGAGCGTCGTATGCTTGAGCACGTCGGCGTGGTTGCCGGCGTGGAAGCCGTGTCTATAGCTGAGCATCGCAGGTCCTCCGCGCGGCGCCGCCTGGCCTCGGAGCGGCCACGGCTCGAACAAGCCGGCCGGATATGCTAGCATACTATCGACCTAGCGTCTTCCAAGGAGTCTTCGCATGAAACGCATCCTGTCTATCATCTGCGCCCTGGCTCTCCTGACCCTGCCGCTGGCTGCCGCTCCGGCCAAGTCGAAGCCGGCCAAGCAGGCTAGCCCTACCACCATTCGCCTGTCCGGCGTACCGGCCGACGGTCCGATGGGCCTGGGCCTGTTTCTCGGCCAGCCTACCGGCGTCAGCTTCGAGCTGGACCTCGGGCCGGCTTCCTGGCTCGACGCTAAAGCCGCATGGAATTTCGGCGGCGGGCACGGCGGCTACTCCATCCTCCTTCAGGCCAATTACGAGTACGCGTTCCCCGGCATGCTCGTCATCGAGGCCGCCTCCTTCACGCCGTTCTTCGGCCTCGGAGCCTTCTTCAATCTCTACGACGGCGGCTTCGGCCTCGGAGCCCGCGTGCCCGGCGGCCTAGCCTACCGCTTCAGGAAGGCCCCGTTCGAGCTGTTCATCGAAGTCGGCCTCGATATACCGATGTTCCCGGCCTTCGGCATAGGCGCGTCCGGCGGGCTCGGCGTCCGCTACCGCTTCTAGCGGGCCGCGGGCGCGGCGGTGGCGACCAGGTCGGCCTCGTTCGAGGCGCTGATACTGCGCTCCAAGGAAGTGCCGTCCGGGGCGAGGGTCGCCACGCTCCTGACCGCGGACGAGGGGCTGGTCGAGGCTTTCGTCTTCGGCGGCGGCAAGAGCAAGCTGCGCTCGCTCGCCTCGCCCTGGCATTACGGCCGCGCCTGGATCTACCGCGACGCGGCCAAGGGCCTCGTCAAGCTAAGCGACTTCGACCCGGAGCGCGAGTTCGCGTCCGTCCGCGGCTCGCTCGAGGCCATCGCGGCCGCGTCGTTCGCGAGCGAGCTCATGATCGCGACGAGCGCGCTCGGCGGCGACTGGCCCGACGCGCTCGAGCTGACGGTTGCCGCGCTCGCGGCCTTCGACGAGGCGGCCTCGCGCGGCGACCAGGGCCTGCTCGGCCGGGCCGTCAGTCTCTTTGCCCTGCGGGCGCTCGACGCGATGGGGCTCGGCCCGGATTCGGGGGAATGCCGCTCCTGCGCTGGCGTAATGGGCGACGATGCGATACACTCCTACTCCCGCCGATCGGGAGGCTTCGTCTGCGCGCGTTGCGCCGGGCGGGAGCCCGACGCGATACCCCTGCCGCCGGGCGCGGTCGCCTGGCTCGGGGCGGCGGCGCGCAGGCCGTTCGCCGACGCCGTACGCGTCGGGCTGGCGGACGAGGCGGCGCGCGCGCTCAAGGCCTGCGCGCTCGACCTGGCCGAGAAGGCGGCGGAGACGCCGCTACGTACCTTGAAATCCGGATTAGTGTAAGGAGGCCGTCATGAGGGCCGTAGATGTCATTATGAAGAAGCGCGACGGCGGCGAGCTGTCCCGCGACGAGATAGCCGCGATCGTGAACGGGTACGTCTCGGGCGAGGTGCCCGAGTACCAGGTGAGCGCCTGGCTGATGGCCGTGTTCTTCCGGGGCATGAGCTTCCGCGAGACCGCCGACCTGACCGACCTGATGCTGCGCTCCGGCTCGAGGATGGACCTGTCCGGCATCGCCGGCCCCTTCGTCGACAAGCACTCGACCGGCGGCGTAGGAGACAAGGTGTCGCTGATACTCGCGCCCATCGCGGCCGCCTGCGGCGTCAGGGTGCCGATGATGTCGGGCCGCGCGCTCGGGCACACCGGCGGCACTCTCGACAAGCTCGAGAGCATCCCCGGCTATACCACCAGGCTCGACGAGGCGCGCTTCCGCGAGTACATCGAGCGCGACGGTTTCGCGATGACCGGCCAGACCGACGCCATCGTGCCGGCCGACAAGCGCCTGTACTCGCTACGCGATGTGACCGCCACCGTCGAGTCGGTGCCGCTGATCACCGCGAGCATCCTGTCCAAGAAGGTGGCCGAGGGCGCCGAGGCCCTCGTCTTCGACGTCAAGAGCGGCCCGGGCGCGTTCATGAAGACCGTGGACGACGCGGAGCGCCTGGCCTCCAGCCTCGTGCGCACCGGTCAGGCCATGGGCAAGCGCATCGTCGGCGTGATCACCGACATGACCGAACCGCTCGGCGACAAGGTCGGTAACTTCCTCGAGGTCGAGGAGTCGATCGACTGCCTCGAGGGCAGGGGGCCGGCCGACCTCATGGAGGTGACCTACCGCCTGGCCGCCTGGATGCTCGTTGCCGCAGGCAACGATGCCGCAGGCAACGGAGCCGCGGGCGTGGCCCAGGACGTCGAAGCCGCGACGAGGCTGTGCGAGAAAGCCGTGGCGTCGGGCAAGGCGCTCGAGCTGTTCATGCGCAACGTAAGGACCCAGGGCGGCGACGTCGACCGCATGATGAAGATGCGCGGCTCGTTCCGCTCCCGGCATGTCCGCGAGCTGCGGGCCCCCGCCGCCGGTTATGTGCGCTCGATAGACGCGTACAAGATCGGCCTGGCCGGCGTCTACCTCGGCGTCGGGCGCAACAAGACGAGCGACCCGGTCGCGCCGGATGTCGGCTTCGTCTTCGAGCGCAGGAAGGGCGCCGCCGTCGCGAAGGGCGACCTGGTCGCCACGGTCTACGGCAAGGACGAGGCCTCGCTCGACGCGGCCTGGCCCCTGGTGGCCGAGGCTCTGTCCGTCGGGCCCGAAGCCCCGGCCGCCTCGCCCCTCGTGATAAAGGAAATCACCGCGCTATGAGGTGGAAGAAGCGCGACGTCTCCCCGCAAGCCATCCGCGAGCTGGCGGAGCGCTTCGGCCTCGACCTCCTGTCTGCCTCCGTCCTGGCCAGGCGCGGCGTCCTGTCGCCCGAGGAGGTGCTGTACTACCTCGAGGACGACCTGCGCTTCCAGCGCAATCCCTTCCTATTCTCGCAGATGGAGGACGCGGTCGACCGTATCCTGCTCGCCGCCGACGAAGGCGAGAAGGTCCTCGTCTTCGGCGACCGCGACGCCGACGGCGTCTCCGCTACGACCCTGATGATGGAGGCCCTCGCCTCGCTCGGTGTCGACGCGCGTTACCGCCTGCCGACCGAGGACGAGAAGTACGGGCTGTCGCGGGCGGCCGTCGATGAGTTCGCCGCCGACTACGGCAGCCTCATCGTCACCGTCGACTGCGGCATATCGAACCATGCCGAGATGGCCTATGCCGCCGAGAAGGGCGTCGACGTGATCGTCGTCGACCATCACGTGCTGCAGGCCGACGAGCCGCCACCGGCGCTGGCCGTCATCGACCCCAAGCTCGAGTCGTCCGGCTACCCCTTCCGCGACCTGTCGGGTTGCGGCGTAGCCTATAAGCTGGCCTGGGCCCTGCGTTTCGCCAAGAGCGGCCTCTATAAGCAGCAGGTCGCCCTCCTCAACGTCAGGCCGGTCAAGGACGCCTACGTGATCGAGGCGCTCCGCCTGTCCAACCTGGTGGAAACCGGCCGCGTGGTCGAGACCATCGTGCCGGGCATGGTCGAGCTGGAGCGCACGAGGCTCGTGCCCTTCCTCAAGGACCGGCAGATCTTCGTCTGGGACGGGGAAATCCAGAAGCGCCTCCTGGCCAAGGCCCTCGGCAAGGCGGCCGAGGTTAACTTCTACGACGTCAGGCCCGACGTCGCTCGCGTCATACCGCAGGCCGCCGGGGCTAGCCTCGTCCGCCTGGCCGAGATGTCCAAGGTCGGCAAGTACTCCGACCGGCCGTCTGGCGAGCTCGACGCCTTCGCGAATCTCTTCGTATCGTTCGCGCTACGCAAGGCCGGCTGCCAAGGCGAAAGCGACGCCGACGCCCTGCAGCTCGTCGCCCTGTCGACGATAGCCGACCTGATGCCTCTGCGCGACGAGAACCGGCTCCTGGTGCGCCAGGGACTGGCCGCCCTGAATCGCAAACCGCGGAAGGGCTTGGCCGAGCTCGTCGCCAGGCAGAACCTGACCGGTAAGCGCGTCGGCTCGACCGACGCCGCCTGGCAGCTGACTCCCGTGATCAACGCGGCCGGGCGCATGGGCAAGCCGGAGGTGGCTACGAGGATGCTGCTGTCCGACGACGCGGCCGAGCGAGGGGCCCAGGCCGACGCGCTGCTCGAATTGAACCAGGAGCGGCGAAGGCTCGGCGCCGAGTGCTGGGACGCCGTGTACCCGGCCGCCCGCGAGGCCGCAGAGGCCTCCGGCGGCAAGTACGTGATCATCGGCCGAGACGACCTCTTCCGCGGCATCACCGGCATCGTCGCCAGCCGCCTGGCCGACACCTTCAAGGCGCCGGCGGTCGCCGGTACCTTCATGGCCGACGGCACGGCCGTGGCCTCGGTGCGCAGCGCCCGCGGCTTCAACGTGAAGGGCCTCCTCGAGTACTGCTCCGAGCTGTTCTACGACTACGGCGGCCACGACGCGGCCGCGGGCTTCAGCCTGCCGGTAGGCAAGTGGCCGGATTTCGAGCGTATGGCCGCCGAGTACCTGTCGGCGGTCGACCTCGAGGAGGTCGAGGAGACCGTCGAAATAGACGCCGAGCTGCCGCACGAGTACCTGGCGCCGTCGTTGGCCGGGCTCGTCGAGCGCATGGAGCCGTTCGGCGAGGGCAACCCGGCCCTCGTATTCATGGCCAGGTCGGTGGCCATCCTGCAAGTCGACATAGTCGGCAAGCAGGAAAAGAGCCATCTCAAGCTGCTCCTCGACTTCGGCGCCCACCGATGGCCGGCGCTCTGGTGGAACGCCGCCGAGCGTTACGGAAAGGACTTCGACGAGTCGGACCGGCTCGACCTGGCCTTCCGCCTCCAGAAGAACTACTGGAACGGCCAGGAAACCCCGCAGCTCGTTATCGTTGACGCCAGGAAGGCCGAGTAAGCGGCTCGGTCCAGGCGCCCGCGCCTCATTTTCCCTTGGTCGGCTCGTCGAAGACCACCACCGTCCCCGCCATGTCGATCACGTCGCCCGGTTCCAGCCGCTTGCGCTTGACCGGCCGGTTGTTGACGCGTAGCTCGGCGTCGGCGGCGATGGTGTACTCGCCGCGAAGCTCGTCGAACAGGATGGTCGCGTGGTCGGCGGCCATCGCGGGATTGCACGCCAGGGTGATGTCGGCATCGGCCGAGCCGCCGATCACCGTCTTGGCGCCCGATAGCGCATAGACCTCGGTCCTGGCATCGCGCGGCCCGTAGAGGAGGCTGAGGCCAGCCCGGTCCATGGGACGCTCCAACTTGAGTAGCCAGAAGGCCAACCAGACGGCCGCCGCGAGGAGCAGCGGCACCAGGTCGAGCCAGCCGGGCGCCGAACGTGCCTGCCCGAACACGGCGCCGGCGTAGTAGTAGCGCGGCGCGCTCCAGTTCCCGCCATCGTCGAGGCTGACGCGCACGTAGCGGCGGTCGCCTGGCGCCATGCCGGCCCGGTAGTCCACGGCCGCCTCCCTGAGTAGGTCGTTACGGATCGTCGCGTAGACCTCCGCCAGCTCCAGCCCGTCGGCCGCGTCGAAGGCCGCGCCGCCGGTCCGTTCAGCCATGGAGCCTATATCCGGATCGCGGTCGGGGCCGAAGCGCACGGCGTAACAGGTGACGCCCTCGGCTATGGCTCGCTCCGCCGCCTCGTCCGGAGGTACCGCCGCTTCGCCGAACTCGGGGCTCGGGCTGCCGGTCCGGGCCGCGTAGGGGTAGTCCTCGCCGTCCGACAGGACGACGATGGCCTTGCGGCCCGGGTAGGCGGCCAACTCGAGGACGGCGCGGTCTATCGATTGGTACAGCTCGGTGAACGCGTCGTCGCGCGACGGTCTGGCTATCTCGTCGATGGCTGCCAATACGGCGGCACGGTCAGCCGTCGGCTCGGCCGCGCGCCAATACCTGGTGTTGAACACGGCTAAGCCCAGCCTGTCGGCCGGCCCGAGCCTCGCGATGAAGCGCCTGGCCGCGTTCTTGGCCTGGCCGATGCGCGAGCCGGCCTCGTCGACCCCAGCCTCGGACCACATCGATCCCGAGTCGTCCAGCAGGAAAAAGAACGTGACGCCCTCGTCGGCGTTCGCCGCCTCGGTCACCGCCTCGACGGGCCGGTCCTCCCAGTTCCGGCCGTCGGCGGACTCCTGTACGCGGACCGCGTCGGCCCCGTCGTCGATCCCGGCGACGTATAGCCTGACGCGCTGCCTGGCGAGGAGGCTCGCGCCGTCTATCTGGGTTATCGCGGCTACGGTCTGGCCCCAGGCGGGCGTCGCGCCAGCCGTTAGGCACGCCAATAGACAGGCCATCGAGACGGCCGCCAGCGTCGCTGGTCGGGTAATCGCTCGCGTAGTCATGGTTCGCTCCTTATCGTCGGCCCGCTTCATCCGAAGTACCCGTAGATGAATTTGGCCTTGCCGATCGCTATCACGTCTTCCTGGCGTAGAGGACGGTCGCCGAGGGGCTCGTCGTTGACGGCGACGCGCGGGGAGTCCGGCCCCGGTTCGAGGCGTGAGCCGTCCTTGCCGGCGCGGATCACCGCGTGGAGCGGCGCGACTCCCGGATAGCCCTTGAGCACGACGTCGCACGCGTCGTCCGAGCCAATCGTCAGCCGTCGGCTCGCGAGCAGGTATTCCTTGTTCTTGAGGGGGCCGTTGAGCAGCTTGAGCGCCCCGAAGGAGAAACGGTTCTCAAAGACGGCGTAGGACGCGCCTATGGCGAGGCCGAAGATAGCCAGCCCGGCGAGCAGGGCGGCTCCGTCATCGGGGCGCGCGTACGATAGCGCCGATAGGACGGCCCCGCCGAGTAGCCCACCCACAGTGCCGCCGGCGAGTCCGGCGGCCAGTTTGCGGGGAGATCGGGCGCGCAGGCCCTCGGTCAGCGCTATGGCCAGGCCGATGATGGCCCAGGCCACGCCGTTCGACAGCGCCAAGGCCGGCCCGAGCCTGGCGGAGGCCGACCTGAATAGTGTCTCGCCGGCAACGAACATGGCCAACTGCCCGGCGGCGGCTCCCGCGGCGCCGGCGAGGGCGCCGTATAGGGCCCCGAACCCGAGTCCCCGCAGCGCCTTGGCGCGCGACGAGACGACGACGCCCTCGATCGAGCCGAGCATCGCGCCGAAAGCCAGACCGGCTGCGGCGCCCTGCGCCAACGTGAAAACCAGGTAGCCGGGGAAGCGCGGCTGTAGGAACCTGAGCGCCGACAGGGCCGGCCAGGCGACCAGCGCGCCGAGTAGGCCGAACAGGGCCATGAAGAGTCGCTTAAGCGTCAGGGACATGATTACTCCTTGGCGGACGGCGCCGCTCCGAACGGGGCCAGGGCCGCCTCGATTCGTAGCTCGTCCTGCCCGTTGCCTATCGATAGCGAGTAGACCGACGGTTCGTAGCCCTCGGCCTCTATCTGGAATTTATGTACCGATCCGGTCATCAGCGTGCCGGCCGGCAGCTCCGACAGCGGGACCCAGTAGCCGAAACGGTACAGCGATACCGTCGCCCGTCCGCTCAGGTCGGAGCCGTCCGTCAGGTCGCTCGCCGCGACCCTGACGGATAGCGGCTTGGCCGGCTCCTCGTCGAGCCTGAGCCTGAGCGCCGTCGACGGCTCTAAGGATATCGGCCTCAGCCTGAACGAGCGCCAGAGCACCCGCCCGTCGACGATCAGCTTGAGGCGGTAGTCGCCCGGAGCCAGGTACAACGGCCCCGACTCGAAGGCTAGGGCCGGGTCTGACGCCGCCGGCTCGGAGAGGCCGAAGACGATGGCCGCGCCGGTCACTTCGGGCATCTCGTCGCCGTCGTCGACGAACAGGCGCGCCCGCACCGACGGGCCGTCGGGCGAGAGGCCGGCCTTCGGGACGCGCAGCGAGACGCGCAACTCGCCGTACCGCGACGGAATGAGCCAGCGGTAGGCGTAGCCCTCGCGGTAGGCGTACCAGCCCCCGGCGCAGGCCGCGGCCAGCGCTAGGAGGACCGTCGCCCAGGCGAGCCGCTTCTTGCGCCGCGGCCGGTAACGGGGCTCATCCTTCAGCGAACCGGTCATCAGCCCGACGAGCGCCTCGTCGAGCTCGGCCGCCTGGTAGCGTGCCAGGAAGCGCTCCACCACGCGTATGACCTCGGACATGTCCTGGTAGCGCCGCTTGGGATCGGGCCTGGCCAGCTTGCGCACCAGGCGGTCGACGATCGGCTTGACCGAGCGATTGACGGAGCTCGGCTTACGGTAGCGGCCTTTCTGGATCAGGTTGACCGTCTCGGGGCTGAAGCTACCGGGGAAGGGCTTCTTGCCGGTCGTCATCTCGTAGAGCATGATGCCCATGGCGTAGACGTCGGCCCGCTTGTCGACGTTCTTGGCGTTCTCGATCTGCTCCGGAGGCATGTACGACGGCGTGCCGAGCGTCATGCCCTCGCGGGTTAGGCCGCCGTCGTCCTCGTCGCCCGAGGAGGCGATGCCGAAGTCGGCGAGCTTCACCTCGCCCTTCTTCGATATCAGGATGTTGCCCGGCTTGATATCCCGGTGGACGACGCCGCGCTCGTGGGCATAGGCGAGCGCTCGGCAAGCCTTCAGGAAGATGGCCAGCGATAGCTCCGTCGACAGGAAGCGGCGACGGCGGATCAGCGCGTCGAGCGACTCGCCGTCGACGAACTCCATCACCATGTAGTGCGACGAACCTTCTTTAAAGTGGTCGAAGACTCGCACGATATTGTCGTGCTTGAAGTCCATCAGGATCCTGGCCTCGCGCTTGAAGCGCTCCGCGATGGACGCGGAGCCGCGCATGGTCAGCTTCTTGAGGACGACGTGGCGCTTGAGCGTCGGGTGGGTCGCCTTGAACACGGCCCCCATGCCGCCCCTGGCGAGCAAGGCGTCTATAGGGTACTTACCGATCGATGCGGGTAGCTCCGCCATGCGTCCTCCTCTGTCCTCCCGCCTGGCGCGGGAGGCTCGACGAAATATCCGGTATGGCGCCCACGTCCAGCTCGGGCGCGAGGGCGCGGTCGGGCATGACCCACGCCACGTTGAACGAATCGGGAGCGTGGATCTGCAGGTGACGCCCGTCCGAGCGCTCCAGGTAGCGTAGCGGCGCAGGCACCGGCCGGTGGCCGGTGATGTAGCGGGCGTCGGGAACGTTCGGCAGGATACGGTCGAGCAGGGCGCCCACGGCGCCCGGCTCGGCGGCCCCGTTGTCGGTCCAGGTCAGGCCAAGGATGACCTCGGGCCGGTTCGGCGCGTCGACGAGCTCCTCGTCGGAGTAGGCGCGCGCCGGCTCGGCGTGCGAGGCGAGGAAGCGATCCCCGACCGCGAACAGCGGCAGGGCCTTCTCGAAGGCAGCGTACGACTCGGTCAGCTCCCGTCCGTAGGCCCCGAGCATGTACTCGGCGACCATCGCGCCCTCTTCGGCGAACTTGCCGAAGGAATGGTTGCCGTCGCCTTCCTCGTCGAGCACGTTCTCGTGGTTACCCTTGAGAAAGTGGAAGGCCCGCGGGAAGGCCGCCTTGAGGATCATAACCATCTCCATCAGCGACAGGCTCTCGCGCATCTCGTCGTCCATCGCCGTCGATTCCGTGTAACCGCCTAAAAACTCGCGGTACGCGTCGCGCCAGCGGCCCGCTGCCCTGGCCTCCGCGTGGAAGCCGTCGCCGAGGCATAGCACCTGGAGCGCGCCCTCGGCCAGCGCCCCGCAGATGTCTCCGCCATCGGGCAGAGGCATGGCCGCCAGGCTGAGGATGAAGGCGCCTCGCGCGTGCAGGTCGGGCACCACGATGGTCGGAACCCCTGACAGGAGCCGTACGAGACCCCCGGGCCGGCCGTCCGACGCCGGCGGCCGGCGCTCGGCAGGCTCAGCGGCCAGGGCGCCGGCAGCGGCCTCGACGACGGCGCGGAGCCGGTCCCTGTCGGGGCGGCCGGGCCTCAGGAACGATTCGCGCAGGCGCTCGCGCGCCTCGTCCGGGCCGGACGGCGCCATACCTCGGGTCATGTCGCCTACAGTACCACGGTCCGGTTGACGCGGGCGAAGTCCTCGGCCACGTCCCCGGCCACCTGGGTGAGCAACGTGGTCTCCTCGTCGAGCGGCAAGCGTTCCGCGGCCACGGCTATCTTGAAGACTGGCGAGGTCGACTTGACCGGGCCGCGGGAGAAGGCGATGGGGCCGTCGGTCTCGACGTCGGCGGACAGGGTCGATTCCGGCTCGGTCGCCGACTGGGGCACGTCGGCCCG
>JAKQKE010000176.1 GCA_029560805.1 Spirochaetota bacterium | reverse complement strand
GGATCCGACGCGCTCCTTCTGCTCGGGGCTCGCCAGCTCCGAGACCTCGTCGACCAGAGCCTCGAGGCTCGCCAGACTCTCGTTCAGGGCCGTATGGAAGCCGCGCGATACCCTGAACCAGTAGCCTCCGGCGGTGTCGGTGAACATCGCGACGAAGCCAAGCTCGGGGTTCTTCGTCTTCCAGTACGATACCTGGAGCACGTGGTCGAGGGCCGAGACCAGGGCGTCCAGGTCTTCGTTCACGTTAAACTGCTTCTTGCGCGGCCAGTCCCGCTTGAGGTCAGCCTCCGGGTCGAGCCAATGGGCGACGCGCAGGATGGTCTCTAGCTTCTCGCCGTCCATCAGGCGGTCGTGGCCGACAATAACGACGCCGAGCATACCCTTATAGGCCAGTCCCGCGTCCGCAGGCAGGTTCTCCCTAGCCCGCCTGAAGGCGTCCCAGACGAGTAAGGCCTTCTTGCGCTTCTTCTCGGGGACGAGGTCGAAGCTCTCTCCGCCGATCTTGACGCGGTTCGTGAAGTCCCTCGCCTCGTCGAGCCTCGGACGCTGGCCCGGGGCCTCGGCCCGGGCCCCGGCCGGGATGTACTTGGAGCCGGTCGCTTTCCTGCCCTGCTCGACCCGGGGCTTCGCCTGGCCCTTGGCGCCAAGGAGGGTCTCGGAGACGATGGGGGAGATCCTCGCGAGCATACGCTTCTGGAGCGGCGATACGCTCATCGCGTACATGCGCGTCGTCCTTACTATCTCGCCGGCTACGATGTAATCCGGGCTCTCCTTGAACATGACTGAGCTCGGGTGTATCTGAACGCGCTCGCCCATCAGGGTGACGAAGACGCCGCGCTCCTGCCTCGCGCAGACGAACTGGATGAGGCCTCGGCTGACGGCGCAGAGGTAGTCCTCGGTGGAGCCGCCCGAGGCGATGGGCACGCCCAGGTCGTGGACTATCAGCTCGATCTGCTCCTTGATGCGCACGATCTCGAGCAGGGTGCGCTCGTCGAGGTAGCTCCGATCGCAGAACTTGGCCTTATGGCGCGCCTCCACGAAAGCCTTGTACAGCTTGAGGTAGGAGGCGAAGTCGCCCTCTGGATCCCTGAACGCATGGTGAGCGCGCCTGGCCTCGAGCTCCTCTCCTGGCGGCAGTACGTAGGGGCTCTGCGTCGATAGGAAGGACGCCGCGATCACGACCTCCTCGACGACGTCGGGGTAGCGGAGTATGGCCTCGACAATCATGCGCGACAGCCTGGGCAGGAGCGGGAAGGCACACATCATCTGGCCGACCTTGGACAGGCTCCGGTCCGGCTCGAAGGCCTCGAGCAGGTTGAGCACGTCCATCGCGCCCAGGACACCGGCCCGCGGCGGTTTGGAGATGAAGTCGAAGCGCTCGAAGTCGGTGATGCCCAGCTCGGCCATGCGTAGCACCACTTCGGAGAGGTCGGTGCGGTAGATCTCTTCCATCGTGAACAGCGATCGGTTCTCGAAGTCCTCGCGGGGATAGAGGCGGTAGCAGTAGCCGGGGGCGGTACGGCCCGCCCTGCCCTTGCGCTGGTTACTCGACGCCTTGGACACCGGCACCTGGACCAGGCTGGCGGTATAGGTCCTGGGATTGTAGAAATTGAGCTTGGCCTGGCCCGAGTCGATGACGCTCGTGACGCCGTCGATGGTCACGCTGGTCTCGGCGATGTTCGTCGAGATGATCACCTTCTTCTTGCCTAGCGGCGCCTTGTCGAACACGCGCGCCTGCTCGTCCTTGCCGAGCCTGGCGTAGAGCGGCACCAGGTGGATGCGCGATCGGCTTTCGCCGTAGGCGAGGCGCTCCATGCAGTCCTTGATCAGTTTTTCACCGGGCAGGAACACGAGGATGTCCCCTTCGCGCCTGTCCCCGATGATCCGGTCGACGATCTGCTCTATCTTGTCGATCAGCGAGTCGGGGTTGGCTTCGATGGCCGGCGGATCCCAGACGACGGTTACCGGATAGACCTGGGTCTCTATCTTGACGATGGGGCAGTCCCCGAAGTAGGCGCTGAAGACCTCGGCGTTGATCGTGGCGCTCGAGACTATCACCTTGAACTCCGGCCTCGCCTCGAGCACCCGTTTGAGGAGCCCGAGGATGAAGTCGATGTTCAGGCTGCGCTCGTGCGCCTCGTCGACCATGATCACCGAGTACCTGGACAGCGACGGGTCGAGCTTCATCTCCTGGAGCAGGATGCCGTCGGTCATTATCTTTATTCTGGTGTATTGGTTGGTCATGTCCTCGAAGCGCATCTTGTAGCCGACGAGGCCTGGTAGCGGCGTCCCGAGCTGTCTGGAGATGAACTCGCTGACCGAGATGGCGGCGATGCGTCGCGGCTGGGTCACGCCGATGACGCCGTGGTCGGCGTAGCCGGCTTCGTTCAGTATGACCGGAAGCTGGGTGGTCTTGCCCGAGCCGGTCGGGCTCTCGACGACGATGACCTGGTTGTCGCGCAGCGAGGCAAGAATACGCTCTTTCTGCTGATAGACTGGTAGGCTTTTAGGATCCATAGGATCCATTGTAATCCAAAGGGACCGATTATCAAAGGACCGGCGGTCGCTGTATACTCCGCCGCATGATCAAGGAAATCCTGTCGGTACTCGTTGTCGTCGCGGCGATGGCCGCGATAGCCGCCGGCCGCGTGCCGGGGCTGCGTATGAATCGCGCTGCGATCGCGTTCGCGGCAGCGGCGCTGCTCGTCGCCATCGGGGCCATCCCGCTCAAGGACGCCTTCGCGGCCATAGACCTAGGCACCATAGTTCTCCTCCTCTCGATGATGGTGCTTGTCGCAGCCATCCGCCTCTCGGGCCTGTTCGACGTGGTGGCCTCTCGGCTGGCAGGCCTGGCCGGCTATCCGAGAGGCTTCCTCGGCGCCATCGTCATAGTCGCGGGGATGTTGTCTGCGCTGTTCATGAACGACACGATGTGCCTCGTGCTCGCCCCCGTCGTCGCCGAGACGAGCCTGCGCGCCGGCCGTAACCCGACGCCCTACCTGGCCGCCACCGCGATAGCCTCGAACGTGGGCTCGGCCGCGACCATCATCGGGAATCCGCAGAACATGCTCATAGGCGCGAGGAGCGGCGTACCGTTCTCTGAATTCGCGTTCAGGCTCGCCCCTCCGGCCCTCATCGGCCTGGTGGTATGCTGGCTGGTCGTACAGCTGGCCTTCCCGGGCGAGTTCAGGCGACGAGGCCGGGCCGTCGTGGACGGGCGGGCCGGTCGCGCTACGAGCGCCGGCCCGCTCGTAGCGGTGCGGCTCGACAAAACGCTGGCCGTCAAGTGCGCCATCGCCAGCGCGGCCATGCTCCTGGGTTTCATCGCCGGCGTACCGGTGGCGTTGGCCGCCATGCTGCCAGCCGCGCTGATGCTGGCGTCGACCAGGCTGGAGTCAGAGAGGCTCCTCTCTGGCGTCGACTTCAACCTGCTCGTCTTTTTCGGAGGCCTCTTCGTGATCACCGACGCGGCGGCGAGGACCGTGGCCTTCGCCTGGCTCGAGCGGACGGCCCTGACCGGGGCGGCAACCTCGCCGTGGCTCTTCGCCTCGGCCACGGCCGCCGTTTCGAACGTCGTCTCGAACGTGCCCGCGGTCATGATGCTGTCGCCGATAGCGTCATGCGCCGCCGATCCGCGCTCGGCCTGGCTCCTCCTCGCGATGGCGAGCACCTTCGCCGGCAACCTGACCCTGATTGGCTCCGTGGCCAACCTGATCGTCGCCGAGGGCGCGGCTAGCCGCGGCGCGAGGCTCGGCTTCGTCGACTATCTCAAAGCCGGCCTGCCCGTGACGCTTATAACGCTGGCCATCGGCACGGCTTGGCTCGCCATGACCGCCAGTTGAGATGGCTCGCTGTTGACCAGGAGGCTCGGGCGGACGTACAGTAGCCCTACCGGGGTGTCGGGAGTTTCCGTTGGAAGCGCTCCCGTCTGAGAACAGACCCGATGAACCTGAACCGGGTAATACCGGCGGAGGGAGTACTATGCTCACTCATACCCATGGCGCGAGGGTTCTCCTCGCGGCCGCTGCGATATCGTTCGCGGCCATCGCCACTTCATGCGTCCAGAAAGACGACGCCCAGCTCGTCGTCTACGCCTACGACTCGTTCGCGAGCGAATGGGGGCCGGGGCCCATCGTTATCCCGGCCTTCGAGAAAGCCACCGGCATCACGGTGGAGCTCGTAGTGCCCGGCGACGCCGGCCAGGTTTTGGCGCGCGCCGTCGACGAGAAGCGATCGCCCCGCGCGGACGTCATTGTCGGCATTGACGGCAACCTGTTGCCCAAGGCCCTGGCCGCCGGCGTGCTTGCGGCCTACGAGCCGAAAGGCAGCGCTTCCGTGCCTGCGCGGCTGAGGCTCGACGACGATTGGCGCCTGACGCCCTATGACTGGAGCAGCTTCTGCGTGATGTGGGACTCGGAAAAGCTGGCCGTGCCGCCGGCCTCGCTCGAGGACCTGACGAAGCCCGAATATGGCCGCAAGCTCATCCTGATGGATCCGCGCACCTCGACGCCCGGGCTCGGCTTCGTCGAGTGGACGGCCGCGATCTACGGCGACGGACTCTCCGGCTATTGGAAGCGCCTCGCTCCGTCCATCCTGACGCTGTCGCCCGGCTGGGATACCGGTTACGGGCTGTTCACCGCCGGCGAGGCGCCCCTCGTCATATCGTATACGACCAGCGCGGCCTACCACGCCGAGTACGAGACGGCCGGCCGTTATAAGGCGCTCGAGTTCGCCGACGGCCACCCTATCCAGGTCGAAGGCGCCGGCATCGTCGTCGGCGCCAGGCACCGCGAGGCGGCCGAAGCCTTTATCGATTTCATGCTCGGCGACGAGTTCCAAGCGGCCCTGCCTTTGACCAACTGGATGTACCCGGTCAATGAGGGCGTCGTACTGCCGCCCAGCTACGAAGCGTCCAAGAAGCCGGCCAAGACCGTCAGCGCCGGGCTAGCGCCGAACCAGCTTGACGAAGCGGTTCGCACGGCGCTCGACGCGCTCCAGGGGCGATAGGCCCGGGTCATGAAGGCGGTCCGTTCCCGGCGCGCTTCGCTCCCCGCCGCCGTACTGTTCCCGGCGCTCGGAGCGGCGCTGCTCGTCCCCCTCGGGGCCGCGTTCATGCCCTTGTTCGACGGAGGCGCGCCGGCCAACCTGGCGCGAGCCTTCGCCGATCCTCGTTTCTCGAGGTCGTTCGCGTACGGTCTGTCCCAGGCCGCCGCGAGCGCCGCTTTGGCGGCCGCTATCGGACTACCCGGGGCCTTCCTGATCGCTCGGCGCACCTTCCCCGGTAAGAGGCTCTTAACCGCCCTGTCGGCCGTCCCCTTCTGCGTGCCTCCGCTCATAATCGCCATAGGCTTCGTGCTGTACTACGGCCGCGAAGGCTTCTTGAACCGAACGCTGATGGCATCGTTCCGCCTCGATCAGCCGCCGATCGGTTTTCTGTACTCGTTCGCGGGCGTCGTCATGGCCCACGGCTTCTATAATTTCCCGGTGGTGATGCGCTTCGTCGGCGATGCCTGGGCCACCGCGCCGCGACGCCACGAGGACGCGGCCAGGCTGCTCGGCGCATCGGAACGGCGCGTCTTCATGACGGTGACGCTGCCGTCCATCCTGCCGTCCATCGGCGCCTCCATGTCCCTCGTCTTCCTCATGTGCTTCTATAGCTTCGTCATCGTGCTGCTGTTCGGGGGGGCGGGCGTCGGGACGCCCGAGGTCGAGCTGTATCGGGCCGCCCGCTTCGAGTTCGACCGTCCGCTGGCGAGCGCCTTCGCGCTCGTCGAGACGGTCGTCGCGATGGGCGCGCTGGCGCTGTACGCCGCCTTCGAGCGCCGGGCCGCGGGTGACCGCGAGGAGTCGGAGCGCGTAGCGCCGAACGGCTTCCGAAGCTCGGGCGGAATCGCGCTCGCCGTCCTGTACGGGGCCTTCATAGCCGTCTGTTTCGTCGGCCCACTGGCCTCGATAGTCGCGGAATCGCTCGCGATCAGGAACGCCTCCAGGGTCGGCTCGAGCCTCGGATTGGGCAACTACGTCTCGCTGTTCACGAGGAGGGGCTTCGTCCCGGCCCTGGCCAACACCGCGCTCCTGGGGCTCCTCTGCGCCGCGCTCGCGAGCGTGGCTGGCTTCACGCTATCCATAGGCCTCAAGCGAGCCCGCTCGCCCTTCTTGTCCAAGACCCTACCCCTCTTGCCGCTCGGCGTATCGGGCGTCGTGCTCGCCTACGGTTGGAACTCGGCGCTCGGGCGGAGTTCCACCTTGGCCGTCGCGGCGGTGCAGGCCGTCTCGGCCTACCCCTTCGCGCTACGCGCCATCCAGTCGTCGGTGGGCCTTTCCGACGAGCGCTACGTCGAGGCGGCCCGCTGCCTCGGCTCGTCGCGGCTCGGCGCCGCGCTGCGCGTACGGCTACCGATGGCCGCCTCCTCGATAGCCTCTGGTTTCGCGTTCGCGTTCGCGATGAGCGCCGGCGACGCGAACGCGTTGATAGCGGCCCCGGTCGCCGGCTTCGAGACGCTGGCCCTGATGCTCTACCGATTGGCCGGTTCCTATAGGCTGAACGAGGCCTGCGCCGCGGCGGTGCTGCTGGCCATCGGAACTGGCTTCATCTTCTTCATCAAGGACGCGAGCGATGTCCGCCTTTGATTCAGTACGCCTGGAGCTGGTCGAGCTGACCAAGGCTTGGCCCGGCCGGACGGTCAGCGTATCCATGACCGCTGAGGCCGGCGGCATCCTGGCCGTGGCCGGGCCCTCCGGTTGCGGCAAGAGCACGGCGCTCAGGATGGCCGCGGGGCTCGAGTGCCCGGACTCGGGCCGGGTTATCGTCGGAGGGCGCGACGTGAGCTCCCTCGAGCCGAGCCAGCGAGGCATCGGCATGGTCTTCCAGGACTACGCGCTGTTCCCGCACCTGGACGTGGCTGGCAATATCGAGTACGGACTCAAGACCCGTGGTATCGGGGCCGCTGAACGCCGCGCCACCGTGGCCAGACTGCTCGATTCGCTCGGCCTGGCAGGCTTCGAGCGTAGGCGCCCACGGGAGCTGTCCGGCGGCGAGCGCCAGCGGGTGGCCCTAGCCAGGACCCTGGCTGTCGAACCGGCGGTCGTGCTGTTCGACGAGCCTCTTTCGTCTCTCGACGCCGCGCTACGTAAGCGCCTGCGCCTCGACATCGTGGAGGAGCAACGCAGACTCGGCTTCACAGCGGTCTACGTGACCCACGACCTCGAGGAAGCGATGGCCGTCGGCGATCGCCTCGCGGTGATGGCTGACGGCAGGGTTCTGCAATGCGGCCCGCCCGTCGAACTGTGGGAACGGCCGGTTAGCGCGGAGGTGGCCGCTTTCATGGGCTCGGGCCCCTGCCTGCCCGTCATCCGCGTCGAGCGCGACGGCTGCCTTCTCGTGGCCGTCACGGCAGCCGGTCGATTCGTCGTACCACCGTCCTCGGTGTCGGTCCCAGGCGCATGGCTGTTCTTCGACCGATCGTCGATCACGCCGTGCGCCGCGGCGCCGGGTGATCTGGGCGTCTTCAGCGTCCGATGCGTCCGCCTCGACTACGCGGGCGACTCGCTCGAGTGCGTCGTGGAGGCCGAAGGAGCGGGTCTGTCGTCGCTACGCCTACCCAAGTCGACCCGAGCGCGCGTCGGTGACCTAATCAGCCTGCGCGTGCCCGCGTCGGCCGTCAGGCTCCTTCCCCCGTCGGCCTAGTCCGCCTCAATCGGTATAGCCGTACTCGTTCAGCTTATTGAACAATGTCCGCCTGGTGATGCCCAGCTCCAGCGCGCTGGCCTCGCGCCTGCCGCCGTTGCGACGCAACGCCTCGAGGATGGCCCGTCTCTCGAGCTCGGCGAGCGACAGGGCCTCACCGACTTCGGAGACGAAGGACCGCTCGGCCTGTTCGCCTGGCGACCGGCCTTCGACCGCCCGGCCGTGCGACCTCGGCCCGAGCTCAAAATCGTCGGCCTGGAGCTCGTCGCCCTCGGCCAGGATCAGCGCGCGCTCGACGGCGTTGGACAGTTCGCGGACATTCCCCGGGAACGGATAGCCGGAGATCAGCCGGAGAGCGCTCTGCGCGAGCCGGGCGTTCCGTCGACCGAGCGACGGCGCGAGCGTCTCGACGAAGTAAGCGGCCAACGCTACGGCGTCGCCAGGGCGTTCCCTTAGCGGTGGGAGATGTATCCGGACCACGTTGACGCGATAATATAGATCCTCCCTGAAGGAGCCTGAGGCGACCATCGCCTCGAGGTCGCGATTGGTCGCCGCCAAGACCCTGGCGTCGACCGGTACGCCCTTCGTGCCGCCGAGCCTCGTCACCTTGCGCTCCTGGAGCGCCCTGAGGAGCTTGACCTGCATGTGGGCCGGCATCTCGCCTATCTCGTCGAGGAACAGCGTGCCGCCGTCGGCCAGCTCGAAGAGGCCGGTCTTGCGCTCCGCTGCGCCGGTGAAGGCACCCTTCTCGTAGCCGAACAGCTCGCTTTCGAGCAGGCTTTCCGGGATGGCGCCGAGGTTCACAGCTACGAAGGCTCCCTGGCGACCGGAACGCTCGTGGATCAGCCTCGCTACCACCTCCTTACCCGTTCCGCTCTCCCCGGTGATCAGCACGGTGGCCGGCGTGGGCGCCGCTCGCTCTATCAGCCGGAGCGCTTCCTTGATGGCGGGCGAGTCGCCGACCATCCTGGTCCGGTCGACTGCCGGGCGCCTCGAAGCCTCGCGGTCGGCGCTCAGGCGACGATCGCGTACGGCCTTGCGGAGGCGTATGACCAGTTCGTCCGGATCGAAGGGCTTGACCAGGTAGTCGAAGGCGCCGAGCCTCATCGCCTCGACCGCGTCGCGCACGTCGCCGTGGGCGCTCATCATGATGACTGGTAGGGTCATGCCCTCGTCCTTGATCCAGCTCAGGAGGGCTATGCCGTTCAGGCCCGGCATGCGTATGTCGAGCACCGCCGCGTCGAACGGCTCGTCGGATAGCCTGACCCTGGCTGATGAGCCGTCAGGCACGAGCTCGGCTTCTATGGATTCAGCCTTCAGAAAAGCCCCGATGGAGGCCAATAGGTTCGGTTCGTCATCGGCTACGAGTACGCGCATCTGTGTCTCCCGTCGCTTTGCCACTGGCGAGCTCGCCAGCTTAGCAAGTATACTGTACTAATGCTCGATTCCAGAGTGAAACGATCGATCAGGGAGGCCATGGTCGCCGGTATATTTTACCCGGACGATCCATCGCGGCTCGAGTCACGCATCGTCAAGGCTCTCGCCGACGCTCGCATGGCATCGAGCCTACTGGGCTCATCGAGCCTACTGGGCTCATCGAGCCCAGTAGGCTCGTCGACGGCGATGGTCGGTAAGGCCCTGGCCATCCTCGCGCCGCACGCGGCCTTCGACTACTCCATCGACCTCCAGGCCATGAGCTGGCTGGCGGCGTCCATGAGCCTCGTCGACGCCGCCCCCGATCGCGTTGCCGTGATCGGGCCGACCAGGCGTTGCGACGAGCACGGTGTATACCTACCGGAGGTTGAGGCGTTCCAGACGCCGCTCGGGGATATCGAGGTGGACGTCGAGGCCTGCGAGGAGCTCGAGTCGTGCTGCACCCTGTTCTCGCGCAACGATATCCCGCATTTCGAGAGTCATTCCATAGAGCTCCAGCTGCCATTCATACGGCTCCTTTTCCCGGGAGCCAGGCTCATTCCGATACTGGCCTGCGGCGACGCCTCAGTCGCCGCAGGCCTGGCAAGGTCCATCGACGCCGTGCTCGGAGCCGACCTTGGGCGGACCCTCATCGTCGCCTCGAGCAACATGGCGGCGTCCATCGTCGCCGCCGACTCGTCCAGGCGTACCGACGAGCTCTTACAGAGCATCGCTCGAGGTGCCTGGCGGGACGTGGCGTCACGCGACGATATAGGCGGCTCGGTGGCCATAGCCGCGGCCATGGCCGTCGCGCCGATGCAGGATCGGCGCTTCGCGCTGTTCGGCCGGGGCGATTCGCTTGGCCACGAGAAGTCGGCCGCCGAGCGCGTGGTGCAGTACGCCTCGGCGGCCTGGTACCGGCTCGCCGCCTCGCCCGCGGAGGCGCCATGAGCCTCGAGCTATCGAACGAAGACAAGGGCGCGCTACTCGCGACGGCGCGGGAAGCCATCGAGTCCCGACTGCTTGGCCGCCAGCCCCGCTGGCCGAGCGGCGGGCCCGCCCTCCAGGTTCGGCTCGGCGCCTTCGTCACCCTGCACAAGCGGTCGTCGTACGGCCGGCGGCTGCTACGCGGCTGCATAGGCAGGATGAGCGCCGACAAGGCCCTCGTCCTTACCGTGCGCGACATGGCGTTGGCCGCCGCCTTCGAGGATCCGCGCTTTCCGCCCCTGATCGACCGCGAGCTGGAGGCTATAGACGTCGAGATTTCGGTGCTGTCGCCCTTCGAGCCATGCGCTCCGGATGACGTCGTCCCAGGCGTGCATGGGGTGCTCCTGAGGCGGGGTTATTCCTCCGGCGTCTTCCTGCCCCAGGTCGCCACAGAGCAGGGCTGGGATCGCGAGGCTCTGCTCGAGGAGCTATGCGTCAAGGCCGGCGTCGAAAGCGGCTCCTACAGGGCGCCTGACGCGAGTCTCTATCGATTTACCGCCATGGTCTTCGGGGAACTCGAGCCCTGACGGGCCTCGAGCACGGTAACGCGCCGCGCCTCCTCGTCGATCCGTAGCCGCGCGAAGCCCGCTATGCCGATGGCCTCTCCGTAGCCGGCTACCAGTTCCTCGAGGCTCAGGCGCTGGGACGGGAACGGCGGGAACAGCGCCTGAGTGGCCGCGTAGGCTATGCCGTCCGGCATGCCGTCGGAGCCGAACAGCAGATCCGCGCCCGGTACGAAGCCGGCGTCGTCGATGAGCATCCTGAACGGATTGTTCCCTTTCAGGTAGGCCCCGGCGAGTCGATCCGCATAATCGCGCGAGTCGCTCGTGAAATTAGGCTGCATCGACAGGGTCGCGCCGAGCTTCTTGGCGCGATCGGCCATGGCCCTGTCGATGAACTGCAGATGTTCCAGCCTGACGAGGGGCCAGGCGGAGGGGCCAAGCCTCTCGAGCGATCCTATGGCCTGGGCTATGGCCAGCTCGCCGATCGCGTGCATGGACACGCCCGTACCGTATGAAGCGATCTCCTCGAGAACGGCTACGAGCTCGTCGTCTCTATAGGTGAACATAGCCTTGCCAGACCCTATCCACGGTCCGACAATAGCGGCGCTCCTGGCGCCTATGGCGCCGTCCAGATACAGCTTGACGCCCATCACGCGTCCGCGCCTCGACTTGTCCAGTTTTCTATACAACGCTGGCGATACCCATAGCCTGAGCCTATCGGCGTAGCGCGAAGCCAGGCACGCGTCGAGGGCTTCGAGCGTCGGTACGGTCATCTCGTCGGTCGATCCGATACCGAGGCGAACCATCGCGTCGATATAGGAGACGAGCTTGTCCTCGTCGAGGCCGGCCAGGCCGCAGTACGCGCCGAAAATTGCCGGTACGTTCGCCTCGCACCAGGCCTGATCGTCTCGCCTGGCGGCGACCTCGGGCACGACCCGCTCGAGGTACGGTATCGCCGAGTCGCTGACGACGAAGCCGTGCAGGCTGAAATTGATCAAGAGGACGGGCGGCAACGACGACAGGGTCTCGCGGCCCATGGGCAACTCGAAGGATTTCCAGCCCCTGACGACTGATAGTGTCCCGGACGGAAGGGCCCGCAGCGTCGAGAGCGCCTCGTCGGGCGGCAGGCTCGAAATGTCGAGGCAGGACGCGAACGCTGCATAGAGAGCGACGTGGTTATGGTTATCGTGCAATAAGGGGATAGTCGTTTCCATGCCGACACGATATAGCGAACCTGGTCCCGACGCAAGTCGGAGCGAGGCGGCTTTCCTGGCCGGCCACTGCGCCACGAAGGTACCGGCTAGCATCAGGGCGCAGCCGGCAGTCTCGCCCGGGCTCATGCGTTCGCCGAGGAGTAGGGCTCCCGATACGGCCGCGAATGGAGACTCGAGCGCCATGATGATGGCGGCGCGGGCTGGGTGGGCTTTGCTCTGCGCCACGGCCTGCAACGTGTACGCGACGCCTATGCTCAGTACGCCGCCATAGGCTATCGGAGCCGCGCCCGCGGTAAAATCCGTGATTGACGGCGATTCGAACGCCAAGGCTCCCAGCCAGCACCACGAGGAGCACACGGCGAACTGAATGCAGGCCAGCATCAGCGGCTCGACCCGAGAGGCCCAGCGGTCGAGGGCGAGAATATGCGCGGTCCAAAACACGGAGCTGGCGAGCACGAGGAGGTCGCCAGAGTTGACGCCGGCAATTGACGAGAACGACAGCGCGTAGAGGCCGCCGAAGGCGAACGCGGCGCCTAGCCAGGTTCGCATCGGCGTCCTGCGCCCGAGAACCATGGCGGCGACCGGTACGAGCACCACGTACAAGCCGGTGATAAAGCCCGCCTTACCGGCGCTTGTATACTGGAGCCCCGCCTGCTGTAGGCTGGCCGCCGCGGCCAATATGGTTCCGGCCATCATGCTCGGTCCCAGGGCTGCCTTGAACGCGGCCTGCGAGGCGCGCCTCGCTACCAATACCGGCACGAGTATCGTCGAGCCGAGCATAAACCTGGCCGCGTTGTACGAGAACGGACCGAGGCTGACCATCCCGAGCCTTTGAGCGACGAAACCGGTGCCCCAGATGGCCGCGGTGATGAAGAGCAGCGCCTCGTAACGGGCGGCTCCGGTCGGCTGTTCCTTACGTGCCATGATGGGAGTCTATCAGCGCCGTTCAGACGGGTGCAAGGTGTCCTGAACGGTGCTACAATCGGCTATGGTTCATTCGCTACTCAAGATAGGCGCCGCGGCTATCGTCTCCGTCGCTCTGGCGTCCCTCCTATCGTCGTGCTGGTACGCCAAACAGGCGGCGCATTTCCTGGCCGAGCGCGCCTCGGCCGTGCCGGTCGAGCGGGTCGCCTCCAATCCGGGCACACCGCCTGAGACCGTTGCCATGCTCGAGACGGTCGATCGGGTCAGGCGTTTCGCCGTGGACCGCGTCGGCCTGTCCCCTACCAGGAATTACACGCGCTACGTGGCTCTCGACCGCGACTACGTGGCGGACGTCGTCTCTGCCTGCGCGGCAGACTCCTTCGAACGCTATCGCTGGCGATATCCCGTACTCGGCGAGCTACCGTACAAGGGTTTCTACGACAAGGCCGACGCTAACCGCGAGGCGAAGCGGCTCAAGGAGGCGGGGCTCGACGTCATCGTCAGGCAGGTCGAGGCCTTCAGCTCGCTCGGATACTTCAAGGATCCGCTCTATTCGTTCATGGTCGGGAGCGACGAGGACGAGCTTGCCGAGCTGGTGATCCACGAATCGGCGCACGCGACCCTGTTCGTCAAGGGGGCAGACCAGTTCAACGAGGGCTTCGCCACCTTCGTCGGTAGGCGCGGCGCCGAGCTGTACCTCGATGAGCGCTACGGCCCGGACTCGACCCAGGCCGCGAGGCGGAGAGCGAGGATGGCCGACGGGCGTGCCTTCGTCGGTTTTATACGCGGTACGGCCGCTCTGCTCGAGGAGGCATACGCCGACGAGTCGGTCGGCCGCGACGCGAGGCTCGAGCGCAAGGCCGCCGTGATAGCCGAGAGGGCGTCGCTGTTCGCCGCCGAGCGGGAGCGCCTATTCGATGGCGAGGCCTATCGTCGCTTCGACATGTCGACGATCAACAACGCCTATATAGACCTCTACCGGCTCTACGAGGACGACCTGAGCCTCTTCGACGCCTGGTTCGACCGGGTCGCCGGAGGATCGCTACCTGTATTCGTCTCCGCCCTAAGCGCCCTGGCGCTTACCGAGAAGAAGCGCGTCACGATGGCCATGGCCGAGCGACTCGGCTTGGCTAGCGATGCGGTTCCGTGATACAAGACGTCATAGGAAAATAGCATGTTCATGTGGACGGATATCCACCCGGGAAAGCCGCCCGCCGAAAGGATTTGAACCGTGTCCATAAAGCGACGTTTCGACGGCACCATGATAGACGTGCCGGCTTTCTCTCGCATGATGCTGTTCGTTATGCCCCGCAAGAGCGACGCCCTGGTCTATTTCGAGCACGAGGTCGACGTGACGGAGACTCTCGAGTACGTGCACGAGATCAATCGCGAGCTGACGAAACGCAAGTCGGTGCTGACCCTGTTCGAGCTGGTCATGTGCGCCGCGGTCAGGACCATCGTCGAGCGCCCTCGCCTGAACCGCTTCGTTTCCGATTATCGCTTTTACCAGAGGAACCGCATCGAGTTCAGCTTCGTGGCCAAGAAGGAGCTGAGCGACGACGGTGAGGAGGTTACCGTCAAGATACCCTACTCGCCCTTCGAGACCCTGGAGAGCCTGGCGGTCAAGACCAAACGCTTCATCCGGCGGGCCGTGTCGGACGACGGCATGACGACCGAGAAGATCATTGAATTCGTGGCCAGGCTACCGAACTGGATGGTCAGGCTGATAGCCGGGAGCGTCGATTTCCTCGACGCCAAGCGCGTGCCGCTCGGAGACCTCGTCAAGACCGATCCGATGTGGTGCTCCATTTTCTTCACGAACGTCGGCTCGTTCAACCTCGACGCGCCGTACCACCACCTGTACGAGCGCGGGAACTGTCCGCTGTTCGTATCGGTCGGCGTGGTGCGTACCGTGCGCGAAACCGGCCCCGATGGCGAGCTACGGGAGCGGAAGAAGCTGACGCTACGCTATACCTGCGACGAGCGCATATCAGAGGGTGTCTACATGGCCAAGGCGCTCGAGCTGATGAAGGGCTATATCGAGAACCCACGGCCGCTGGCCGAGGCTCCAGCCATCGGCGAGGCCGCCATGGTCGAGCTGGCCATCGATCCGTCCACCTATTCGGAGAACTAGAACGACAGGCCGCCCGACGCGGCTCCGACGACCGCCATCGTAGCGGCAATGGCGGCGCCTAACGCCGCCGCGGCGAGCGACCCGACGACGGTCCGGTTGAAGAACCTGGCTCCGACCGCCGGGGCGAGCGCCGTGCCGACGATGGCGCCGACGGCGAAACCGACCGCCAACAGGCCCGCTACGCCGGCGGCCAGCGACGATAGTGACAGAGCCTCGGAGGAAGCGGAGCCGAGACTGCCGGATATATATATCGAAACGGCTACGGCCGCTACGGCCACGGCCGCGAAGGATAGGCGCGCGAGCATGGCCCGCGTCAGGTTGGCTACGTCGCCCTTCATGGTGGGCCTACTCCGGCCGCTTGCGGGGAGCGGCCGCTTTCCCGGGCCGTCCGGGCGACCGGGGCGTCGCTGACGGCAACAGCACCGCGAACGCTTCCGCTATCGTCGAGCAGAAACGGAATTCCATCGCCTGCGACACCTCGGAGGGGATGTCGTCGAGGTCCTTGCGGTTGGCCTCGGGCAGGAGCGCCTTATATATCTTGTTCCTATGGGCCGAGAGGATCTTCTCCTTGACGCCGCCGATGGCCAGGATGCGCCCGGTCAGGGTGATCTCGCCGGTCATCGCCCAGCCGGCCGAGAGCGGAGAACCGGTCAGGGCCGAGGCTATGGCGGCGGCCAGCGTGATACCGGCCGACGGGCCGTCCTTCGGTATGGCACCCTCGGGGACGTGAACGTGGATGACGCGGCCAGCGAAGTCCGTCGGCGACAGACCGTACTCCTCGGCGTGGGCCCGCAGATAGGTCAGCGCCGCCCTGGCGCTCTCCTTCATCACGTCGCCGAGGTTGCCCGTCAGGATCAGCTCGCCCTCCCCCTCGAAGCTCGAGGCCTCGACGGGCAGCACCGAGCCGCCCATCTCCGTCCAGGCGAGCCCGCAGGCCAGGCCGGGACCGGGCTCGGAGAAGACCAGGTCGTTCTCGTGGCGGCGCTTCCCGAGCAGCTTGCGTAGCGACGAGGCGCCGATCACGCGTTTGAACTCTGCGAGGGGCCTCTGCCCGCCGGCGTAACCCGCCTCGACGGCCCGCTCCGCAGTCTTTCTGACGACTCTGGCTATCTCCCGCTCGAGGGAGCGCACCCCGGATTCCATCGTGTAATGGCGGATGATCTCGAGCACCGCGTCGTCGCGTATCCTCGTCGACGAGCCTTCGAGGCCGTTCTCCCTGATCTGCCTCGGGACGATGAAGTGCCTGGCTATCTCGAGCTTCTCGTACTCGCTATAGCCGGGAATCTCTATCAGCTCCATACGGTCGAGCAGGGCGTAGGGTATCGAGTGGACGCTGTTGGCGGTGGTGACGAACATGACCCCCGACAGGTCGTACGGCACCTCGAGGTAGTGGTCGACAAAGCTGGCGTTCTGCTCCGGGTCGAGTACCTCGAGCAGCGCGCTCGCCGGGTCGCCCCGGAAGTCGCTCGACATCTTGTCGATCTCGTCGAGGAGGAAGACCGGGTTCGACGAGCCGGCCTTGCGCATGCTCTGGAGTATCTTACCGGGTAGCGCGCCCACGTAGGTCTTACGGTGGCCGCGTATCTCGGCCTCGTCGCGCACGCCGCCGAGGCTCATGCGCACGAAGTCGCGGCCGAGCGCTCTTGCGACGGATCTGCCGAGGCTAGTCTTGCCGGTGCCCGGCGGGCCGACGAGGCAGAGTATCGGGCCCTTGAGCGAATCGTTGAGCTGCCTGACGGCTATGAACTCGAGGATGCGCTCCTTGGCCTTCCTCATGCCGTAATGATCCGCGTCGAGCGCGGCCTTGGCCGCCGCCAGGTCCTTGGAGTCAGCCTTGCGCGCCGACCAGGGCAGGTCGGCCAGCCACTCGCAGTAGCCGCGGATGACGCCCGCCTCGGGCGACAGGGGCTGTAGTTTAGCTAGCCTGGCCAGCTCTTTCTTGGCCTTGTCCAGAACTTCCTGAGGTGGCGCCTTCGACTCGATTCGGCGGGTCAGTTCGGCCAGGTCCGACTCATCGTCGTCGCGCCCCAGTTCCTTGTGGATTTCCTTGAGCTGTTCCTGGAGGAAGTAGTCCTTTTGGCTCTTTTCCATCCTGGCGCGGACCTTCTGGGAGATGCGCTTCTGGATCGACAAGAGCTCTATGTCCTGGGAAAGGGCCTTGGCGGTAGCCTCGAGGCGCTCGCGAAGCGGTACCACGGCCAGGAGCTCTTGCTTCCGCTCCAGCTTGAGCCCCATGGCGTTGGCTATCGTTCCGCATAGCTTATGGGGAGACTCGGCGCGCTGTACGGCCAGCATGGTCTCGTTCGGTATCTTCTTGACGAGGTCGGCGTAGGTCGAGAAGTCGCGGCGTAGGATCTGGACGAGGGCTTCGAGCTCCTTACGCCCATCGGCGCCGCTCGGTCCACCGTCGTCGCCGGTGGCGCCGTCATCACCGGTAGCGCCGTCATCGATTGCCTCGACGATGGCACCGAGGTATTCCTTGCGGAACACGGTGCGCCTAATGCGCCCGCGCCGTAGCCCATCGACGAGTAGACGGACGGAGCCGTCGGCCAGCTTGATCGACTGGATCACGTGGGCGACCGTGCCTATCTCATGCACGTCGATATCGTTGGCGCCGTCGACGGGGAGGCTCCTGAGGAGGGAAATGAAGATGATCTTGTCGGACTTGGCCGCCACCTCGGACGCGGCGATGCAGAACTTGGTGGCGGCTAGCACCGGCGCGATCGTGTGCGGGAACACGACCGCGTCGCGGACATATACGAGTGGAATTTCCAATGCGCCACCCTTGGGGCGCAGGGATTCCAGCATGCTCATGCGCTCTTCTTCAGTCCTTCGATGACGGGGGGCGACTTCAATACCACGGTGTCCCGTGTCACGATGACGCGGCGGTTCTCGGACCCGCTCGGAAGGTCGTACATCACGTCGATAAGAAGATTTTCGACGATTGATCTGAGCCCGCGGGCGCCGGTCTTGCGGGCAATGGCCTGCTCGGCTATCGCGTCTATCGCCTCCGGGGCGAACACGAGCTCGGCGCCGTCGAGCTTGAAGCTCTCCTGGTACTGCCTGAGTATCGAGTTCTTAGGCTCGATGATGATGCGCTTGAGATCCTCGGCCTCGAGGTTGTCGAGGGCCACCTGGATGGGCAGGCGCCCGATAAACTCGGGTATCATGCCGTATTTGACCAGGTCGTCCGGGTGCATGTTCATGAACAGCTCGCGGAGGCCTATCTTGGTCTTTTCCTGCAGCTCGGCGCCGAAGCCGAGAGCCGCTTTGGCGACTCGGGCCTCGATGGTCTTGTCCAACCCGACGAAGGCGCCTCCGCAGATGAACAGGATGTTCGTTGTGTCGATACGGATATACTCCTGCTGCGGGTGCTTGCGGCCGCCCTGCGGAGGTACGTTGGCCACGGTGCCTTCGATGATCTTGAGCAGGGCCTGCTGCACGCCCTCGCCAGAGACGTCGCGGGTGATCGACACGTTCTGCGTCTTACGGGCTATCTTATCGATCTCGTCGATGTAGATGATGCCCTTCTCGGCGAGCGATACGTTGCCGCCGGCGTTCTGGATCAGCTTAAGGAGAATGTTCTCCACGTCCTCGCCGACATAGCCTGCCTCGGTCAGCGTCGTGGCGTCGGCGATGGCGAAGGGCACGTTCAGCTTCTTGGCCAGCGTGCGCGCGAGGAGCGTCTTGCCGGTGCCGGTGGGACCAAGCAGAAGCACGTTCGACTTCTCGAGCTCGATGCCGTCGGTCAGGCTGTGCTGATGGGCAATGCGCTTATAGTGGTTGTAGACCGCTACCGACAGCACCTTCTTGGCGTAGTCCTGGCCGATGACAAACTGGTCCAGGTAGTCCTTGATGTCCTTGGGCTTGGGCACATCTGTCGAGAAGTCGCCCGAGGCGGCGCTCTCGTCCTCGGCGAGGATGCGGTTGCAGACCTGAACGCACTCGTCGCAGATATAGACGCCGGGGCCGGCTATCAGGCGCTTGGCGAATTCGGCCGACTTGCCGCAGAACGAGCACTCGTGGAGGTCCTCGCCATCGGAGCCCTTACTTGCCTTCGAGCGCGCCATGCTTCCTCCGCTCGAGAATCGAGTCGACCAGGCCGTACTCGACCGCCTCCTGCGCCGACATGAAGAAGTCGCGCTCCATGTCCTGGGCCACGCGGTCGACGCTCTTGCCGGTGTGCTTCGCGAAGTACTCGACGGTCATCTTCTTCATGCGGATGATCTCTCGAGCCTGGATGCTGATATCGGACGCCTGCCCCTGGACTCCGCCCCAGGGCTGGTGTATCAGGATCCTGGAGCTCGGGAGGGCCAGGCGCTTGCCGGCCGCCCCTCCTGCGAGCAGCAGGGCGCCCATGCTCGACGCCTGTCCGACGCAGATGGTCTTGACGTCAGGCTGGACGATCTGCATCGTATCGTAGATGGCCAGCCCGGCCGTCACCGCGCCGCCGGGGGAATTGATATATAGGTCGATATCCTTCTCGGCGTCCTGCGAGGCGAGGAACAGCAACTGGGCAACCACCAGGTCAGCCGTCAGGTCGTTGATCTCGCCGTCGACGAAGACGATGCGGTCCTTCAGGAGCCGCGAATAGATATCGTACGATCGCTCGCCTATCCCGGTCTGCTCGATGACGACCGGCACGAGGTTATGCATCTTCTCGATCATCTCATTGCACCTCGCGGACAAGATTACTCATTTTCCTTGAATAAGTCCACGAACGCTATCTTCTTGCCCTTCTTGACCTTCATCTTCTTCTCGAGGTCGGCTATCAGGCGGTCTTCCTTGATCCTGTCGACAAGGTACTCGACCATGCCGCGGCGCTCGTACTCCGCCTTGACCTCGTCGACCGATAGGTTCGAGTCGGCGGCCATCTTAGCGTACTCGGCGGCGACGTCGTCGTCCGAGGCGGCGTACTTGCCCTCCTCGGTCAGCTTGTCGAGCACGAGGCGCGTCTTGATCGCCTTCTCGGCCTCCGGTCGCCACTCCTCACGTAGCTGGTCGACGCTTCGGCCGCTCATGCTGACGATCTGGGCCAGGCGCTCCTCGCTGTCGATACCCATACGCTGCATCAGGTTGCGTAGCCGCATCTCGAGCTCGGCTGCGACCATCGAGGCCGGCAGATCGACGGTCGACTTCTCGACGAGCGCGTCGACGACGCCCTTCTCACGGAGGCTCTTGAGCCTGTCCTCGAGTCGCTTCTCGAGCTTGGCCCGTATGTCGGCCTTTAGGTCGTCGAGGGTTTTAAATTGCTCCGATACGTCCTGGGCCAGCTCGTCGTCGAGCTCGGGGAGTTTCTTCTCCTTGAGCTTGGTAAGCTTGACGCGTAGCTTCTTGGTCTGACCGGCCAGCTCGGCGTACTCGAAGTCGGCGGGAAAGGTCTTCTCGATGGTCTTCTCGGCGTCTTTCTTCATGCCGATAACATCATCGTCGAACTTATACAGGTTGTGGCCGGAACCGATCTCGAAGACGAAGTCCTGTCGCTCGGTACCCTTGATCGGCTCGCCCGACTCGTCGAGCTCGGCGTAGTCGACCGTGGCGATGTCGCCCATCTTGGCCGCCGCCTTGTCGTCCTTGTCCATGACGATGGCGTTGCGGTCGCGGATTTCGTCGAGCTCTCGCTCCTCGTCGGCTTTGGCTATGGTCACCTGGGGTAGCTCGAGCTCCATGCCGGATATATCGCCGGCAACGACCTCGGGGAACACGTCGTAGGTCACGGAGAAGGAGAAATCGGCGTCGAGCTCGAAGGCGGGCTGGCCGTCGAGCTCGGGCTGGGCGTAGGAGAGCGGGACAAGGGCCTCGCCGTCGAGTGCCTTCTCGACCGCTTCGTCCATCACGCGGCCCATCGCGTCGAGCTTGAGCTGCGGCCCGAACTTGCGCTCGAGTATATTCGCGGGCACTTTGCCCTTGCGGAAGCCGTCTATCCTGACGTTCTTCGCGTAGTCCTTGAGCAGGGCGTCGTAGGCGGCCCGGACGTCGTCCTTGCCCACCGTGACGGTGAGCCTGACCGCGGAATGCTCCAGCTTCTCGATATTCTTGGTTACGACCACGTGTATTCCCCTTCTCCTGCGGGACCGCGGAAGGGCCCGCCAGTATACGTAGCATGGAAAGCGAGCCGTATGCGGCGGCGTCGCCAACGACAAAAAAATAAGGCGATCCGGGAGTTCTCCGGACCGCCTTCACGTCGAGCGGGAAACGGGAGTCGGACCCGCGACATCCACCTTGGCAAGGTGGCGCTCTACCACTGAGCTATTCCCGCGATGCAGTTCCATCCTTCGCCGACGCTCGGTACGTCCGATCTACTGCGAGAGAAGGGACTTGAACCCTTACGCCGGAGGCACCAGATCCTAAGTCTGGCGTGTCTGCCAATTCCACCACTCTCGCTCGGAACTATAGGGTCCGAACGATATCGGAATCGACAAACCCTGTCAAGGGCGCTCGCCTCGGGCGACGAGCGCCTGAGACGTTCTTGAGCCGTGCAGGGATCGAACCTGCGACCCGCAGATTAAGAGTCTGCTGCTCTACCAGCTGAGCTAACGGCCCTGGTACAAAACACAAAACAAGAACGCTGCGTCCGGAGGGAGTCGAACCCCCGACCTACGGATTCGAAGTCCGTCGCTCTATCCAGCTGAGCTACGAACGCCCGTCGCCGATCGGCCCCAGGCGCCGGCATCAGACGAGCTAGGGTGGATGACGGGGTTCGAACCCGCGACAACCAGATCCACATTCTGGGACTCTACCGCTGAGCTACATCCACCGTGCGCTTGGCGAGACGTACTATGCCAAAACGCAAAAAAAGTGTCAAGGGCATTTCTGGTTTTTTTTTCTAGCGCCGTGAATCGGGCTCGGCTCGCCGCAGGAGGCGCAGCGGCAGCCCCGTAGTCCGGAGGCGTCGACGGCGTAGCCCATTCTCGAGACGAGGACGGCGCCGCAAGCCCGGCATAGCGTGAGGGATCGCTCGCCCGGTAGGTTGCCCGAGTAGACGTAGCGCAGGCGACGGCGGGCCAGGTCAGCGAGGGAGCGTAGCGTCGAGGCCTTCGTCGCCGGAATCGTATAGCGGTACATGGGATGATACGCCGACAGGTGGTACGGTATGTCGGGCGACAAGGCGGCTAGGAAGCCGGCTATGGCGTCGATCTGGGCCGGGTCGTCGTTCTTGCCGGGAATGACCAGCGTGGTCGCCTCGACGTGGACGTCGTACTCGACAGCCATCATCACGAAGCGCTTGACCGAGTTCAGGTCGCCGCCTAGCTCTTCGCGATAGAAGCCCTCGTCCCAGGCCTTCACATCGACGTTGACGGCATCGCACAGCGACAAGACCGCTGCCGCGGCCTCCTCGCCGCAGTAGCCGTTGGTGACGAGTACGTTGGCAAGGCCGGCCTCCCTGGCGGCTTTCATGCAGTCCATGACGAATTCCGCATGCGCGAGCGGCTCCGAATAGGTATGAGCCAGCGATGGGCAACGCGCCGCCCTCGCCTCGGCGACGAGGCCGGCCGGCTCGACGCGCCAGGTCGGGGCATCGGTGCGTTGCGAGATGCCGTGGTTCTGGCAGAAGGGGCAGCGGAGGTTGCAGCCTAGGTAGCCGACGGAGTAGGTTGCGCTACCCGGCATGAAGTGGTACAGCGGCTTCTTCTCGATCGGGTCGGCCGATACGGCGCTGGCCATGCCATAGAACGGAAGCGTCATGGTTCCGCCTGAGTTGCTCCTGACCCGGCAAGCTCCCGCGCCGCCGTCGCGTATGACGCAGCGGCGCGGGCATAGCCGGCAACGGATGTCCCCGTCGGGGAGACATTCATAGTACCGTGCCACCGGCCCGGCGCGAGGATCCACGGCTCTAGCCTCTATGCCGGCCGAGCATTTTGTCCTTGAACGCCTTCGCATCGTTCATGAACCGTAGCGGGGCCTCGACCTCGAACGGCTCATAGCGTATTCCGACTGCCCCGCGACGTATCCAGAGGCGGACGATGCGGTAGCTCTCCCCGGCCTCGGTCACGGGGCTCGGCAGGTCTTGGGCTCCGACGATGTCAGCCGCCTTGAATTCGTAGATGGCCGACTCGCCGGCATTCGGTTCGACGAGCAGGATGATCTTGCCGTCATCGTAGGGGTGCTTGCGCGGCGAGCCGGTGAAGGCGAGCGCATCCTGAGGAGGGTCGCTCTTATAGGGTTGTAGCTCGTAGAACGGGCTGGACAGGTATTCTCGTACGCTCATGGGCTATCCTTCCTCGACGCTACGTCGTCGAAATATAGTATAAACGCCAATGAGGCTAGAATACAGGCCAGGAGCGCCGCGAACCAGTCGCCGAAACGCAGGTAGGGCGTCTCCTCGCCAACGTAGACCGGAACCTTAACCAAGCGGGCTTCGGCCACGAAGAGCGGCAGAGAGTCCAGCACCCGCCCGTCGGGGCCGACCACCGCTGACACGCCTCCGTTCGTCGAGCGCACGAGGGTCCGCCTGAGCTCGACGGCCCTGAGGCGCGCCGCCACGAAATGCTGTATCTCCGCCGACTCGGTCCTGGACCAGGAGTCGTTCGTCAGATTAACCAGGATCTCCGCCCCGTCGAGGACGAAACGGCGGCACAGGTAGGCGAAGGCATCCTCGAAGCAGATGGGAGCTGCGAAGCGAACGTTCCCCGACCGGGCCGTGGGCAGGTCGAACAGCACGCGTTCCACGCCCATCGTCCAACCCGACGCCAGGCCTACGACGTCTTGGATGAACGAGCGGACGGCCGGAACCTCCCAGAACGGTATGGCCTCGGCGAAGGGCACGGGGTGGGTCTTGGCGTAGGAGCCGACCTGACGACCCTCGGGGCTTATCAGAATGACCGAGTTCGTAGCCTCGAAGCTCTCATAGTCGAGAATCTCTGGCGCGCCGGTCAGGAAATGGGCTCCCGAGTCTCGGATGAAGCTCCCAAGCGGATAGCCGGCCGGCGTGCGCGAGAAGTAGCGCTGGAAACCGTTCCAGGGCCGGCGTAGCGTCGACTCGCTGAACAGCACGAGGTCGGCGCCCGCGCCGGCAGAGTCGAGCGCCTTCGAAGCCAGGGCGATGGAGCCGGCCAGGTTCTCGGCCTCGGTGCCTTCCCAGGGGTCTACGTTCTGCTGCACCAGGAGGACGTCGACCGTCCCGCGGGCCTCCCTCGGCCGCTCGAGCGCTACCAGGCCGTAGGCGTAGATAGCCACGAGGCATAGGACTGCGACGACGAGGTTGCCTAGGCTAGCGTAGCGACCGTCCGGCCAGGCCGGCCGAGGTGGTACGATGGCGGAGAGGCGACCCGCCGGCGTCCGCTCGGCTACGCCATCAGTCGGGCCAGGCAAGCGCGCGGGGGGGCCGCAGAGAACCTCGCCGATCGAGGCCGAGACGAAGGCCAACGCGAACGACAGTCCGTACACGCCGGTTGACTCGGCAATCTGCACGGCGGGAAGCACCGTGTTCCAGCTATAGGCGACGAGCCCCCATGGGTAGCCGAGAAAGCCGGACGACTTGCCCCACTCGAAGACAGCCCAGGCCATCGCGAAGATGAGCGGCCGCGCCAGCCCACCTCGCTTGAGTGTCCCGCGCAGGTATAGCCCCAGGGTCCCGTAGACTATCATGTAGGCGATCACCGTCGTGCCGAGCGTCCAGAACCTGAAGTCCTTGAAGAACCATAGCCAGTAGCTGGACAGGCCGTGGGCCAGGCCGCCGAACGTAGATCCTATGGCGAACGACTCGCGGTACGACCCGGATTCCGCCAGGGCGACGAACAGCGGCGCGAGCGCCACGAGGCCAAGGGCCGGGGCGCCCCATGAGAACAGCTCGTTGGGGAGCGATAGTGCCAGGAGGAGGCTCGAGATCAAGCCGAGGAAGAGTCGCCGCGCGATGCCCATGGGCACATGATACACGCTGATCGAGCCCAGCGCCAGCGATGGCCGTCGGCGGGCGCGTATACGTGGAAAACACCTTGACGGCGCTCGCCTACCCGGATATGGTTCGTCCATGGTCAAGGCCGTCTTTCCCGGTTCGTTCGATCCCCCGACGTTCGGGCACCTGAACATCATCGAGCGCGCCCGTACGATATTCGAGCGGGTCCTGGTGGTCGTCGCCGTCAACCGCGACAAGCGCTATCTGTTCGACGCCGACGAGCGCATGGCGTTCATGAAAGAGCTGGTCGCGCCCTGGCCGAACGTCGAGGTGCACCGCTGCGACACCCTGATAGTCGATTTCGCGCGGGAGCACGCCTGCAGGGTGCTATTGCGCGGCGTACGGAGCGTTCAGGACTTCTCGTACGAGTTCGAGTTGTCTATCCTGAATAAGGGAGTCGGCCCGGAGATCGAGACGGTCTTCATGCCTACGGATCAGAAATTCTTCGTACTGCGCTCGAGCGCCATCAAGGAGCTCGCCTCCTTCGGCGGCGACGTCAGCGCCATGGTGCCGCCGGTCGTGGCCAAGGCGCTCGAGCGTTTCAGGGTCGGTGCCCACTCCTCGACTTGACAAATATCCGGTATTTCGTTATTGTGCGCCGGTATCCGTTACAGGCACATTTTGTGGGAATGAGGTTATAGTATGGCTGTACCCAGATGTAATACTTCGAAGGCACGTTCGCGCAGGCGCCGCTCTATCAATATGAAGCTCGTCGCGCCCACGATCGTTTCCTGCGGGAACTGCGGCAACGCCGTACTGTTCCACAGGGTTTGCCCGAAGTGCGGCTTCTATCGCGGCAGGCAGGTTTTGACCCCCGAAACCAACGCGTAAAGGAGACTCGCCATGGACGAGTTGTATGAGAAGATCAAGAAGATAATCGCCGACAAGCTCGAGGTCGAAGAGTCAAAGATCAACCTCGACGCCAGCTTTAGGCAGGATCTTGGCGCCGACAGCCTCGATACCTACGAGCTGGTCTACGGCATTGAGGAAGAGCTGAAGATCCGCATCCCCGACGAGAAGGCCAACGAGTTCGAGACCGTCCGGGACGCGTACGAATTTATCAAGTCCCAGGTGTGACGTAGCCGGGCGGGCTTGCTGGCCCGTCCGCAATCGTCGGTCAAGGAGGCCGCGATCGTGTCCTTCCGTTACGACGACATTGGTCGTGATCGGCTGGAGGCGCTCGCGGCCTTTCAGCGTTCTTTGCGGTTCCGCTTCAAGGATCTATCGCTCCTCAACCGGGCGCTGACCCACCGCTCCCACGTCAACGAGGACCCCGCGTCGCGAGGTAACAACGAGCGGCTCGAATTCCTCGGCGATGCCGTGCTGGGCATGGCTACCGCCTCGCGCCTTTTCATCGCCCTCGGCGACAAGTCGGAGGGCGACCTCGCCAGGATCAAGAGCTTCGTCGTCTCAGAGGATACCCTATCGGACATAGCCTCGAGGCTAGGGGTCGATGGGGTGTTGCTCGTAGGCAAGGGCGAGGAACGCTCGGGCGGGCGCAACAAGAAGGCCATCCTGGCCGACGCGATGGAGGCCGTCTTCGGCGCGGCCTACCTCGACGCCGGCTTCGATAAGGCCAAGGACCTCGTACTGTCGCTCATCGATCCCGAGATAACCAAGGTCCTGACCGATAGGCACCGCAAGGACTACAAGACGCTGATCCAGGAGTACGCCCAGAAGTGGCACCGTTGCTACCCGGTCTATACGCTCGAGCGGAAGGCCGGACCGGACCACGACCGCACCTATTGGATACGCTGCGAGTTGCTCGGCGCGAGCTATGGCCCGGCCGCGGGCAAGACCAAGAAGGACGCCGAGCAGGCCTCGGCCGCCCTGGCCTATGAGGCGATCCTCGGGCGCGGAGACGCCGAGACGGAGCGCCTCCTAGCGACGAAGAGACTCTAGCGCCGTCCGGCCCTAGTCCCCTACCCCGTACTTAGCCTTGATCCTACCGGCTATATCGAGCAGACGCTCCCTGGTATTCAGTTCCGGGTCGTCGAGCACCGCCTCGAGCAGCTCGGCGAGGACCCGGCCCATGACCGGGCCTTTCGGCCAGCCGGCCGCCGCCAGCTCGTCGCCGCCTATGGCCAGGTCCTTGAGGCCGAAGGCCTGATCCTTGGCGACGAGAGCTTCCACCCGCTCTAGGAGCGGCATCACCGAGCGCGGGTCCGCCGGGCCCGCGCCCATGCCGCCGGAGTCGGCCAGCCTGAGGATTGCGAGCGGCTTGACCCAGTCCAGCCCCACCCGCGAGACGAAGCGCCTGACGGCCGCGTCGGTCCACGAGTCGTGATAATCGAACATATGGTGCTTGACGAGGTGCGAGACCGCGTCGACGACCGCGTTCGGATACTTGAGCCGCCTCAGGGCCGCCGCCGCGAGCCTGGCCGACTCGAGCTCGTGCCCGTGAAACGATAGGGAGCCGTCCGCGGACTCTACCCGTCTGGTCGGCTTTCCGACGTCGTGTAGCAGGGCCGCGAGCCTGAGCTCCAGGTTGGCCGGGGCGGCCTGGCAGGCGGCGATCGAGTGTCCGAGCACGTCGTGGCGATGCTGGCCGCCTTGCCCGACACCGGCGCAGGCGGCCAGCTCCGGTAGGAACTCGGCGAGGAGGCCGGAGTCGTATAGCGATCGGAGCCCATCGCTTGGCCGGTCGCAGGTCAGGATCTTCGAGAACTCATCGCGCACCCGCTCGGCTGATACGAGCCTGAACCGGCAAAGCGTCGCCGGAATGGCCGCGAAGGTGGCCGGGTCGATCGAGAAGCCAAACCTGGCGGCGAAGCGTACGGCGCGCATAGGCCGGAGACCGTCCTCGGTGAAGCGGGCTATAGGGTCGCCGATGGCGCGAACGACGCCGGCCTCCAGGTCGGCCATGCCTCCGGCCGGGTCGACGACCTCGCCCGTGGCCGGATCGACGGCCATGCCGTTGATGGTGAAATCGCGGCGGGACAGGTCCGCGAGCAGGTCACCGGTGAAGGCGACGGACTCGGGGCGGCGGCCGTCGCGGTACTCGCCGTCGACGCGGAAGGTAGTCGTCTCGATCGAAGCGCCGCGCCAGCGCACCGTGACGGTGCCGTGTTGGACGCCGGTCGGTATGACCGACCGAAACAAGGCCTGGACCCGCTCGGGTGTGGCGTCGGTGGCGGCGTCCCAGTCGCTCACGGGCCTACCGAGGAGGCCGTCGCGCACGGCGCCGCCGACGAAGTAGCACGAGTGGCCGGCTTTCGCGAAGACGGCGGCGAACTCCCTGAGATCCTTGGGTACGGATAGTCGTCGCTTCATGGCGCTGGACCCTTAGCGTATGAGCATGGCGTCGCCGTAGGAGAAGAAGCGGTAACGTTCCCGCACGGCTTCCTGGTAAGCCGATAGAATGCGCTCGCGACCGGCGAAGGCGGAGACAAGCATCAAGAGGGTCGACTCGGGGGTATGGAAGTTGGTGAACAGCATATCGACGGCCTTGAAGCGGTAGCCGGGGTAGATGAAGATGTTCGTCGAGCCAGAGGCGGCCGGCAACCCCTCGTCGGTCCACGCGCTCTCGAGCGTGCGGACGCTCGTGGTGCCGACGGCGACGACGGGGCGCCCATCCCGCTTGGCGGCGTTGACCGCGTCCGCCGTGGCGGCCGGAATCGAGTACTCCTCGCGGTGCATGCGGTGGTCCTCGATCGACTCGGAGCGCACGGGCAGGAAGGTCCCGAGTCCGACGTGCAGGGTGACGAAGCGCAACACGACCCCGGCGGCCTCGAGCCCTGACAAAATCCCCTCGGTGAAGTGTAGCCCGGCGGTCGGGGCGGCCGACGAACCGCGCTCGCGCGCGTAGACGGTCTGGTAGCGCTCCGCGTCGGTCGGCGCGTCTTCCCGCCTGATATAGGGCGGCAGAGGCAGGTGCCCGTTGCGCTCGAGGTAGTCGTCGTCGATCTCCCTCGACAAGCGGAAGACCCGTTCGTCGGCCAGGGCCTCGACCACCTCGGCCTCGATACCCTCGGGCAGCTCGAGCCGCTTGCCCGGCGTCAACTTGGCCATCCGCGTCGTCAGCGCGGCCCAGAGGGCCGGGCCTTCGCGCCTGAGGAGGAGCACCTCGACCCTGCCGCCGTTCGGCGTCGACGCGAAGAGCCTGGCCCGCCTGACGCGTGAGTCGTTGAATACCATCACCGCTCCGGAGGGCACGAACTCGGCAATAGTACGCACCGCGGAGTGCGTCAGTTCCCCGGAGCCGCGGTCGAGCACGAGGAGCCGCGACTCGCCGCG
>JAKQKE010000110.1 GCA_029560805.1 Spirochaetota bacterium | reverse complement strand
GATGACGGAGCTGTCCGCGGTCGGAGGGGCCCTCGTCATCATGATAGGCATCAACCTACTCGGGCTCAAGAAAATCCGGACGGGCGACTTCCTGCCGGCCCTCGTCGTCATTGTTGCGCTATCGGCCCTGTTCAAGTATATTCCTATCCTATAAGGCAAATGTTAACCTAACGCTGAAAGGCTACCCATGCCAGATTCCGTGATCCTTATCGTCGAGGACGAGGCGCTCGTCGGAATGGAGCTGAAGGAGACGCTCGAGCGCTACGGCTATCGGGTACCCGCGCTTATAAAGCAAGGCGAGGACGTGCCGGAGGCCATCATCGTGCACCGGCCCGACCTGATCCTGATGGACATCAGGCTCAAGGGTTTCCAGGACGGCATAGAGACCGCCTACATGGTCGGCGGTGAGTTCGAGGTACCCTTCGTGTTCCTGTCGGCCTATTCCGACGACGAGACACTCTCGCGCGCCCTCGGCACCAGGGCCTACGGTTACCTGGTCAAGCCCTTCGACGAGAAGACCCTGAGGACGACCATCGAGCTTGCGCTCAGGCGCTCGAAGGAATTCTGGGAACGCGACCACGACGACTGGTACCGCGGCATCCTCGAGGGTTTCCCGAGGGCGGTATTCCTGACGGACCTCTACGGCCGCATCACCTTCCAGAACGCCGCCGCGAAGGGCATGTTCAAGGCGACCGAGGCCGGTAAGGTGGGTACCGCTATGCACCTGCTCCTGGCGGACCCGGCCGCGATGACCGAGCTGCTGTCGGCGGCCGGCGCCATGGCGCCCGGCGCCCCGGCCGTGACGCGGTCGATACCGCTCAAGAACAACGGCGGCTCGGTAGCCCTCGAGGCGGCCCCGATCCGCGATGAGTCTGGACGCGCCACGGGCTTCGTCATCCTGGTCGGCGACAGATAGCCGGTACGCGCTAAAAAAGGCCTCCGCTCGCGCGGAGGCCTTTTTTTTCGCGCAGAGGCGCGGCTTTATTCGGGCAGCATCACGTAGACGAAGGAAGCGTCGTCCGCGAAGAGCCCGGCGGCCAGGGCCTGGAACGCGGCCGGGTCGGCCAGGCCGGCCGTCCGCTCGGCCCGAGCCAGTATATCCAGGTCAAGCCCGCTCGCAATCGCGTTGCCAAGGCCGTTGGCCCAGAAGTCGTTCGTACGGCTCCTGCCGCCGAAGTCGCGACGCGCCGCGGCCTGCACCTGGCTGGCGTATATCGGGTCGAAGGTTCCGGCGGCCAGGCTGGCTACCTCGGCCTTGACCTCGGCTATCAGCTCCTCGACCCTGGCCGGGTCGGTGTCGAACTGGACGATCAGCGAGAACTGCTCGATCGGCTCCCTGGCGAACGAGGCCCGCGTCGACACCACGTAGGTACCGCCGAGGTCCTCGCGCAGGGCGTCCAGGAGCCGGTTGTTCAGGGCCTGGGCCAGTAGCTCGAGAGTCTGCTCGTCCTCCCAGGACCAGGGGGCCTCGCCGGCCCATACCATGCGCACGCTGGCCCGCGGCTCTCGCGACAGCCTGTAGTCGACGCGCCGGCCGCCGTCCCGCGGCGATAGCGGCGCTATCCACTCGGGCGTATCGGGCGAGCCGGCCGGTATGGCGCCGATGTGCTTGGCGACGAGGGCCTTGGCTTCATCGAGCTTGAAATCG
>JAKQKE010000109.1 GCA_029560805.1 Spirochaetota bacterium | reverse complement strand
GCCCTCGACCCGCTCGCGCCCGACGATGTTGGTGGTAAGGTGCGACAGGTACAGTGGGATGCCGAAGTCGTGCAGGCACTGGACGATGTTGCGCGTCAGCCCGGACGGGTACGGCAGGATCTCGACGACGGCGTGCACCTTACAGCCTATCCAGCTCATGCGCCTGGCCATGATCAGGCCGATGTCGCCGGAGCCGATGATGACGACGTCCTTGCCGGGCACGAAGCCCTCGATGTTGACCAGGCGCTGGGCCAGGCCGGCGGTATAAACGCCCGCGGGGCGGTCGCCGGGTATGCGGATGTTGCCTCGGTTGCGCTCGCGGCAGCCCATAGCCAGCACGACGGCGCGGGCGGAGAGCCGCATCACGCCATGGGCGCCGGTGTAGCAGTACAGCGTCTTGATATCACCGGAGGCATCCAGCTCCATCACAGTGGCGCCGGTGAACGAGGTGATGCGCGTCCCGGCCAGGCGTTCCTCGATCCGCTCGGCGAACTCGGGGCCGGACAACTCCTCGTTGAACTCGATGAGGCCGAAGCCGTTGTGGATGCACTGCGTCAGGATGCCGCCGAGCGCTTCCTCGCGCTCGACGATGGCGCAGGAGAAGCCGGCGCGGTCCAGCTCGAGGGCGGCGGCCATGCCGGCCGCCCCGCCGCCTATCACTACCGAGTCGAAAACGAGGTCTTTCATAGAGCGTCCTTGAGTATGCGGCTGCCGTCGCCGTTCTTGGTTATTTCGTCCCACGAGAGGCCGGTCTCGCGCATGATGACCTTGATGATCTTATAGGTGCAGAAGCCGCCCTGGCAGCGGCCCATCTGCGCGCGCGTGAAGTACTTGATGCCGTCGAGCGTGGTATGCCCAGCCCTGATGGCCTGGACGATCTCCGCCTCCGACACCTTCTCGCAGCGACAGATCATGTTGGCGTAAGCCGGGTCGGCCTGGGCCAGCTTGTCGACCTCGAAGGGCGTCAGATCCTTGACGTGGGGGCGCTTGCCGACGAAGGGGTCGTAGTCCGGCTTCTCCGACAGCCTGAGGCCCTCCTTCTTGAGCAGGTCCTTGACGTACTCGCCGATGGCGGGGCTGGCGGTCAGGCCGGGCGACTGGATGCCGGCCACCTGGATCAGGGCGGGAGCCTTAGCGCTCGGCTCGATATAGAAATCCTCCTCGAGCGTCGGGCGGAGTCCCGCGAAGCTCGTGATCACGTCGTACTCGGAGACCGACGGCACCATGGCTCGGGCCGACGACAGGATCTTCTCGAGCTGCTCGCGGGTAGTCGCCAGGTCGGCCTTGTCGTCCACGGCCTCCGCCGTGGGGCCTATGAGCACCGTGCCCTCGACGGTCGGTATGACGAGCATGCCCTTGGAGACGCTCGTCGGCACGGGGAAGATCACGCGCTCGGGCTTGGCCTTGGTCAGCCGGTCCAGGAGGTAGTACTCGCCCTTGCGCGGCTTGATCTCGAACTCCTCGGCGCCGAACGCGCGAGACACCTCGTCGGCATAGAGGCCCGCGGCGTTGACCACGTAGCGCGCCTTGACGACGCGGCCATCCGCCGCGCGTACCGTCCACTCGTCGCCGGCGCGAGCCGCGTGCTCGACCTTGAAGCCGGTCATGATCTCGACGCCGTTCTTGCGCGCGCTCTCGACGAGGGCGAACACGAAGCGATACGGCTCGACGATGCCGCCGCCGGGGACCCATAGTCCGCCCAGGGTGTCGGGGTTGAGCTTGGGCTCCAGTTCGAGGATGCGTTCTCGGGAGCACATCTCGATGCCGATGACCCCGTTGTCGACGCCCTGCATGTACAGCTGCTCGATGGCGCGCATCTCGTCCTCGTGCAGGGCCGCGACGACGATGCCGCAACGCTTGAACGGGAAGTCGAGCTCCTGCTGCAACCTGTCGAACATCATCATGCCCTGCAACTCGAGCCGTGCCTTGAGGTACTTCTTGTTGTGATGGAAGCCGCCGTGCACGATGCCCGAGTTGGCCTTGGACGTGCCGAAGGATACGTCGGCTTCCTTGTCGACGAGCGCCACGTCAAGCTCGTAGGCCGACAGGCGCCTCGCTATATTGGCGCCGCAGACGCCGGCGCCGATCACGCAGACGTCGTAGCGATTCGATCCAGTCTTCACCCCTGACCCCCTTGCTACCTATCAGTATAGGACGAAAATGGACCCTAGCAAGATGAACGCTCGATGCTAGCCACTTTTATTACCGCATTTTAAACGCTATGCTTTCATACAATGGGGTTTATTCAGCGTTCCTGTGTCCGAAGCATCCATGGGCTGCTCGCCAGCCATCGGCTCGTGCTCGTCGAGGGGCCGCCGCGCTCCGGCAGGTCGACGATAGCGGCGCAGGTGGCGGCCGGCGCTCCGGGCGGCGGCATACTCGTCGACGCGCGCAGGCCGGAGGGGCGCGACGTCCTCGCCGATCCGGCGTCCGCCTCGGCCGCTCGACTGATCGTGGTCGACGGCGCCGGGCGGCGCGAGGCCGAGCGCGTAGCCGCCAGCTTAAGCGCCTTCGGCGAGGCTGAGCGTACGCCGCGCTTCGCTCTTATAGGCGGGCCGTTCGGCCATGCGGCCGCGAGCCGGGCAGCTACAGGTCGGGCACCTGCGAGCCGCGTGGCCGCGACGCTCGACGCGCCCATACTCCGCGTCTGCCCCTTGAGCCTGTTCGAGGCAGGCTCGGCCTCGATGCGGCGCCTATGGCTACGAGGCGGCTTTCCGCAAGCCTTCATGGCGGACAGCGACCAGGCCGCGCTCGCCTGGCTACGCGACTACGCCGCCAGCCTAGCCGGAGACTCGCTGTCAGCCTGGGGCGTACCGCGCGACGCGGCCCTCGTCTCGGGGCTGCTCGACGCCCTGGCAGCCTCGAGCGGGCGCGCCTTCAACGAGAACGCCGCGGCCAGGAGCCTCGGCGTTTCAAGACCGACGATAGAACGCGCCGTGGCGGCCGTCGAGCGGGCCGGGCTCCTGCTACGCGTGCCGGCCTGGCGGCCGCGAGACGATATTGCGCGAGACGACGGTCCGCCGGGCACGGCGCGTGCCATCCGATCGCCGGCGATCCACCTGGCCGACTCGGGGCTGCTCCACGCACTGCACGGCGCCGCCCCGACGCTCGAGACTGCGGCCACGGCCGCCTCGTGGACGTCCTTCGTTATCGGGCAGGCCCTGAGCGTCCTTAGGCCTGGAACGGCTATCTTCCATTACGCCAGTGCGGACGGCGCGGCCCTCGAGCTGGTCGTGGCCATGGACGGCCGGCCCGTCGTCGCGGCAGCCGCGCGCCGCCATCGTCCGAGTTCCGCGGAGCGGGCCGTATCGTACGCGGCGCGGGCGATCGGCGCCACGGAGCGCTACATCGTCGTGCCCGAGGGAGGCGGCGCGAAGTTGCCCGGTGGCTTCATCGTCACCGGCCTGCGGGCCTTCCTGGATCGACTCGCGGCCGTACCTTGACCGGCGTGGAGAGCGGACGCACACTAAGCCATGCTCGAAGTACGTGGATTCGTCAAGCGCTTCGGTAGCCGGACGGTGCTCGACCACCTCGACGCTGTCGTCGACGAGGGCCGGGTGACGGCCCTTGTCGGCCCGAACGGCTCCGGCAAGTCGACCCTGCTCAAGGCGCTCTGGGGCGAGGCTCCGGCCGACTCGGGCAAGCTACTCTGGCGTGGCGAGCCTTTCGACGCTCGCTCGACGGCTTGGAAGCGCCAAGTGGGCGCGGTACCCGACGACGACGCGCTGATCGAGGGCCTGTCGATAGGCGGCCACTTCGCGCTGTGCGGCGGACTGTCCGGACTGAGCCCGGCGACCGTCGAGGATCGGTCTGAACGGCTCGTCAGGCTGTTCGCGCTCGAGGACGCCATGGCGACGACCAGAATGGCCGACGAGGCCTCTCGCGGCAACCGTAAGCGCCTGGCCTGCGCGCTTGCCCTGCTCGGTGAGCCGGAGCTACTCCTCATGGACGAGCCGTTCTCCGGGCTCGACGCGGAACGGGCCGCCGCGCTGACGTCCATCCTCCGGGCCTTGGCGTCCCGAGGATTGACGATCCTGCTATCCTGCCACGACGACGGCATCACGCGGAGAGTAGCCGACCGCTTCCTGCTCCTGCGGGACGGCAAGGCAGTGACCGGCCAGATAGGCGAGTTGCCGCGCGGCCCCGCGACTGTCCCGGACACGGAGGACCTGCTGCCGTGGCTCGGCTGAGCCGCACCAGGCCGACGGGGCTCGTCCGGCTGCGGCTAGCGCTGTCATCGCTACGCTCCGCCGACGACGAGCTACGCTCGCGGGACCGGCCTGGCTCGGCTCTCCGGGCCGTGAGCGCCTACCTGGTAGGCTTCGCGATCATGAGGACCGCGACGAACGCGTACCTGTTCCTGTCTACGCTCGGGCGCCTGGCGAGCCCGGCTGAGATCCGCGGTTCGGCGGCCGTACTCGTCGCGCTGGCCTGCGCGCCCCTCCTGTCGGCCGCCTGCCTGTCGGGCGACCGTACCGGAGCCGAGCGCAGGCTGGCGCTCCTGCCGCTATCGAGGCCGCTCAGGCTGACCATAGCCGCGCTTTCACCCGCGGCCTCCGCCGCGACGATAGCCCTGCTCGCCTCGATCCTGCCGGCCATAGCGGCCGCGCCGTTCGCATTACGCTCGATCGGCCTCTGGTTGGCCGTCGCGGCATGGTCATCGTTCACGGCGACGGCGGCCGGGCTCGGCCTACGCTCGGCCGCCTCGGCGATAACCGCCGCGACGCGCCGATCGCGGCCGCGGGACCGCGGCCACGGACGCCGCGTAGCGCTGCTCGCCGCGATGCTGGCCTCGGCGGCGGCCAACCCGAGCCCGAGCATGGCGGCGGGCCGGCTCGTCGTGACGCTGTTCGGTTCCGTTGAGCTGGCCGCCGCCGACCTGGCGAACCTCGCCGGCCGCCTGAGCGTAGACTCGATGGCGGCCCTCGCCGCGGTGGCCGGGTCCTTCGCGCTGGCGGCGGCCATCGCCGAGGACGCCGTACTGAGCGGCGGGCGCCGTGCCGAACCCCGACGGAGACCGGCCAGGTCGCCATCGTCAGGACGCGGCGCTAGCCTGCCGGGTGGCCGGCTAGCCTATCCGCTGGCGATGGCAGCCGCGGCCGCCCGTGGACGGCGCTTGGGCCCGGCCCTGGCCGCGTCGCTAGCCTTCTCGTCGCTGTGCGTCTCGCAGGGAGCGCCGACGGCCATTCCGCTTACGGCGGCCGCGGCTTTCCTCGCCGTGACGCTCGGCTCGGCGCTCGCCTCCATGGCCGCCGATAGCCAGACGACGCGTCGCTTCGCCATGCTCGGCGACGGCGCGGCGGAGCGGGGCTACCTGGCGGCCTCGGCCATCCTCGCCATGGTTACGGCCGCCCCGCTCTGCGCGGCGGCCCTGGCCGCCGCGTTCCGCTAATGGTATATCGTCGCGGCGGCCGGAAGGCCGCCGCCAAGCCAAGCCATGACGAAGCGACCGAGGGCCGGTATAGTAGGCCCATGGCAGCGTGTACCATCGGGATGAACGGGTCTAGGATCAGCGTCGCGATCCTGGCTGGCGGGGAGAGCCGGCGGATGGGACGGGATAAGGGGCTCCTCCCGCTCGGCGGGAAGTGCATGATCGAGGCAGTCGCGGAGCGGCTGTCGCCCTACGCCGACGAGCTGATCATCGGCTCCAACGACGCGGCTGCCTACGCGTTCACCGGCTTCCGCGTGGTGCCGGATCTGGAGCGCGGCCACGGGCCGATGATGGGCGTGCTGTCCTGCCTCGAGGCGGCGCGGAACGGCTCGGTGCTGTTCGCGCCGTGCGACGTACCGGTGATACCGGACGCCTTCGTACGGCTCATGCTCGAGACGGCCATGGACGCGGATATAGCGATGCCGCTCGACGAACTCGGCCGACCGGAACCCTTGCTCGCGGCGTACTCGAGGCGGACGATCCCAGCGATCAGGCGGCTCCTGGAAGGGGGCGTGCGACGCATGGCCGCGCTGATGGGCGACGATCTACGCTCGGAGTACGGCCTGACGCTATCGCTCGCGCGCTACCCGGACATGGGCTGGTACCGCAACGTGAACACTATGGCCGACTACGAGTCGCTACTGGCCGAGCTGGCAGGGGCGCCTGCCGTGGAACGGGCCGAGCTGGCAGAGGCGCCAGCCATGGAACGGGCCGAGCGACCGTAGCGCCCGCTACGTCCGCGCCGGGCCGATGCGGATGACAATCTCGCCGTCGATATCGGTCTTCTTGAGCGGTTTGACGAGGCCGACGACGACGTTCTCTATCGTCTCCTTGATGAAGGGGTTGATCGGCACCTCGACACCGCCGGTCGTCACGGTCACATCCCTGCTTTCCATGCTTCCTCCCGATAGGTAGCGTTCTATGAAGGCCCCGGACTCGCCGGGGGAGAAGACTGACAGGCCGGAGGCGGCCGCGAGATCCGAAAGGCCGCGCTCGGCGGTAACGAGGGCGTCGAAGCCGTCGAGGGGCGCTTTGAGCCCCTCGAGCCCCGTCGCGCCGCCGGCGACCAGGACCCGCGTCGCGCCTTCGACGACTCGGCCCTCGATCAGGATCACGTCGGCGGAGGGGAACAGCGACTCGACCCAGGCGCGGCCCCAATCGGGAGGCGTCCTCGAGACGCGTACAGTCTCCTCCGCGGCTACGAGGGCGGTCTCGGCCCCGGCGGCGAAAAAGCGCGAGGTATCCTTGCCTTCGAGGTTGAAGCTGCCGCCGTGCCGTACGCACTTGACGGCGGCGACTCCGACGCCGCGCGCGGAGAGGGCGGCGGCGCAGGCCTCGACGAAGCCGGTCTTGCCGGTGTTCGACCAGCCTATGAACGACGCTAAGCGCATAGCCATGGCCGTATCCTAGCCTCGCTCCGCGCCGGGAGGCAAGCGCCGTAGGCGGGTTCCGGGACCGAAGCCCCAGCCGTTCTCGCGCCGCTCAGGCTTGTCTACGGTTATGAGATCGTAGCGCCCGAGCTCGAAGAAGCCGGCGCTCCGGGCGGCCGCGTCGTCCTGGCGCGCGGAGAACGGGAAGCGTCCGGATGGGCCGCAGAGCAAGTAGCGCACGCGGCCGCCCTTGTTGAGCATCGGCGCCGACACGACGCGATAATACCCCTCTCCGAAGTCTCCAGACGCCGTCGGACCGTGGTTCGACGAAGCTGAAACATGGTCCAACGAAGCCGAGACACGTCTCGACGAAGCCGAGACGACGTACCAGGTCATCTTGATGAGCTCTCGGTCGAGGCCGGCCGCCTCGGCCAGGCGCCTGACGCCGGTAGGCACCTCCCAGGCAGCCTCGTCGTGGCAGGTATGGTTCGGGCCGGCGGCGAGGGCCGGGCAGAGCCCGCATAGCGTACAGGGCGCCTCGACGCGCCAGCCGTCCGAGACGAGGGCGTCGCGCAAGGCCAGGGCGTCGCGGCTCGCCGCGAGCGTGGCCGGCTCGAGCAGCATGACGGATCCGCCGGGCGCCAGCGCGCGGGCGGCCCGATCGACGACGTCCCTCCTTCGTGAGAACCGGTCGTCGCCCTTGCCTATCTCGTTGAGGCAGTGCCCGAACGCCGCCAGATCGAAGCGACGGCCTTCTGGTATGGCGTCGGGCGACTCCAGGTCGGCGACCCGCGTCTCGATGTCGACCTGAACGCCGAGGCGGCCGGCCGACTCGCGTATCGAGGCGGTCGCCGCGTCGAGGGCCGCGCGCGACGAGTCGACCAGGAAGAACCGGCGGACGCCGCGCCCGAGCAGCTCGAGCGACACCGAACCAGGCCCGGCGCCCAGATCGAGCACCGAACGCGGCGCAATGCCCGACAGGTCGACGATCCGCCCGACCTGGGCCATCGACACGGCGCGGTAGTACTCGAGGTAAGCCGCGAGGTAGTCGGGATCGTCCATGTAGCCCGAGCCGGCCAAGGCCCGGTCGCCGGTCAGGCCGCGTTGCAGGGCCAGCAGGGCCACGGAGCTCGGGCGGCCGTCGGATGGTCGACGGCGGCGGTCAGGCATCGGACCTGGCGCCTGACGCCGAACTTGCGCGAGTGGAACGTTTCATCGCCGTCGACGATACCAGCGGGGGACGACGATGGCAAGCGCCGCCCCGGGACGGGGCCACTAGCTCGCGTTCGGCAGGGGCGGCCTGACGTCCGGCCCGCTGTCGAGCGGATTGTCGTCACGGATGCCTATCAGGAACATCACCCGTGATGCCGCCTCGGCCAAAGCCTCGGGCAGGGGCATCCTGCGCCCCGCGGACTCAGGCTCGATGCCGGCCAGCTCCGAGCCGTAATCGCCCATGACCGGCGGTTCGGCGCCGAAGGCGTCGATCAAAGCCTCGCCTCGCGCCCCCCTAGCGCCATTCCGGCTCGAGCCAAGTCTGCAAACGGAGAAAGCCGTCATGGACAGCTTATCCCTGGTGGCGGAGAAGGCGAACATCCTGCAGATCAACGGCCGCGCCTCATAGACGCCGCAATGGTACGGCGTGTCGGTCCTGTACAGCGGGCAACCTTGGCGGCCGTCGGGATAGGAACGGACCCCGAGCCGGCCGGCGGCCGCCTCATAGGCCTTGGGCCGGTCCGCCGCGGCCAGGTAGGCGGCCAGGTAGGCGGCCTCGACGGGCAGGATATCCGGCACGAAGCCCTCACAGCAGGACCCGCAGCCAAAGGGGCAGCTGACGCCGGAGGCGGCAACGAAGGCGTCGACGGCCGAATCGGCCCGCTTGTACAGGTAGGCCAGGCTCTCGAGCCGCTCCGCGAGCAGCGACGGGGGGAGGACGCTCTGAATGTCCATAGAAGGCTCCGGGACGGTGGCGCCGGCCTGAACGAGGCCGGGTCCAGCCGCGTATCGACGATGCCGGCGATCCGAGCGGCGGGTGGTACTCCGTCGGGGGCGACTATAGCGAGCGGCGGCTCGGGCGGTCAAGTCGGCCGCTACGCTCCCCGCCGGCCTCCCGAGCCCGACAGTCTTGAGACGACGATGGCCGCCGCCCGGCGTGCCGCGTGCGCCAGCGGCCGCCTGCAGGCCAGCCCGACGACGAAGCCGCCCATATCTGCCGCCATGTCGAGCAGCTCCGACGAGCGGCCGTCGACGGCCAGCTGGAGCGCCTCGGTCAGGGCCGAGAAGGCCAGCGCGGCGACCAGCGCCACCGCTACCCGTCGTCGGCCATCGAGGCCGAAGTCGAGCTGGGCCGCTAGCGCCAGCCCGAAGAACAGGACCGCGTGCACGAGCTTGTCGAGGCCGGGCACGCCGGGGCCCTCGGGCAGGGCCGAGCCGGGCAGCAGCACGGCGACGAGTATCAGGGCCGCGGTCGCGGTGGTCGGGAACGGGAATCGCCTGGACATGGCCTATGATCGCCCGGGACCGACGACCTCGTCCAGCCCGGCGGTCCCGCCAGCCGCCGACGAGGACGCCGCGGCGCCCATCGCCGAAGCCGCCCTGGACGCCGCGTCCCGCACGGCCTCGGCGGTCTTGCCGTCGAGCCCCGAACGGGCGGCGATGTACGAAGGCTCGGCCTCGGCCACGGCGGCCAGCGAGCCGAAGGCGTCCATGATACGCCGCGCCCTCGTCGGCCCGACGCCCTTGACCGCCTCCAGCACCGGGAAGCCTAGCGCCTTGCCGCGCAGCCGCTGGTTCATACCGGTCGCGAAGCGATGCGCCTCGTCGCGCACCGCGACCACGAGCCTGAGCGCCGGCGAGTCCTTGGGCAGCACGACCGGTTCCCTGGCGCCGTGGGGCCACAGCTCCTCGTTCTCCTTGGCCAGGCCGACGACCGGCAGATCCAGGCCGAGCGCGTCGAGTATCTCCCAAGCCGCGTTCACCTGGCCGCGGCCGCCGTCTATGAGCACCAGGTCGGGCGCCTCGGCCTCGTCGTTGGCCACGTGGGTGTAGTGCCGGGCCGTCGCCTCGCGCATCGCCCCGAAGTCGTCGATGCCGCCATCGAGGCTCTTGATCTTATAGATACGGTAGCCTTTCTTGTTGGCGGCGCCGTTCCTGAACGACACCAGCGAGGCGACCGTGTGCTTACCCGACAGCTGGGCTATGTCGAAGCCCTCGATCAGCTCGGGCAGCACCTCGAGGCCGAGGGCGGCGCGTAGGGCCTCGAGGGCCTCCACGTCGCCCGACTCGCGCCGCCGCTTGGCCAGGTCCTCGCGGGCGTTGTGCTCGGCCATAGCGAGGGCGGCCTCGTGGCGGCGCTCGTCCGGCGCGGCCAGCCTGAACGCGGCGCCGAGGCCGCGACGAAGGAAATCGGCGGCCAGCTCCAGGCCCTCGGCGTCCTTGACGAAGACCTCGGGCGGCGGCAGGCGCTCGGGGCCGTAGTAAGCCGCCATGAACTCGGAAGCGGCCTCGGCCTCGGAGCCGAAGCTACGCTCGCGGTACAGGTCGCGGCCGACGAGGCGCCCCGAGCGAGTCTGGAACACGACGAAGTCGACGAGGCTACCGTCGACCGCCCAAGCCAGGTAGTCGCGGTCGCCGTATGCGAAGTCGACGACGCCCGAGTCGCCCCGGAACGACTCGATCGCCTGGACCGAGTCGCGCAGGTAGGCGGCCTTCTCGAACTGTAGCGCCTCGGACGCGGCGGCCATGTCGGCCCTGAGCGCCTCGACCAGAGCCTCGCTGTCCCCGGACAGGAGCGTCGCTACCCGCTCGACCTGCAGGGCGTACTCCTCGCGGGTCGTCTTGCCGGCGCAGGGGGCGGAGCAACGGCCGATATGGTAGTACATGCACGGCGTCTCGCGCCGCCTGAGCGTCTTGCAGCGACGGAGCGGGAACAGGCGCCTGACCAACTCCAGGTAGCGGTCGATGACGTCGGCGCTCGGGTAGGGCCCGAAGTAGCGGCTACCATCGTCGACGATGCGCCTCGTCCTGAAGACCCTCGGGTACTCCTCGTTGGTGATGCGTATCGACGGATAGGTCTTGCCGTCCTTCAGGTTGATGTTGTACTTGGGCGCGTAGCGCTTGATCAGGTTGTTCTCGAGCAACAGGGCCTCGTACTCGGTCTCCGTGAGTATCCACTCGAGAGTCGAGGCCTTGGCGACGAGGTGCCTCGTCTTGATCTCGCGCTTGCCGGTGAAGTACGAGGCGAGCCTCGCCTTGAGCGACTTGGCCTTGCCGACGTAGATGACGACGCCGTCGGCGTCCTTCCAGAGGTAGACACCGGGCGCCTCGGGGGCTTGTTTGGCGCTATTCCTCAATCCGGCGGAAGGCCGGGCTTTATTCTCGTCCATAATCTTCGATAATATGATAACGGGGTTTCGCCTGAATGTGGAGCCTCCCCGGCCATAGGGCCGATTCCCCATCGATATCGAGGAACGAACAGCATGAGCGCACCCTTCAAGCATAGAGGCACCGGATTCCAGGCGAGGGGCGTGGCCGTCGTGGCGGCCTTCGCCATAGCCGCGCTCGGCGCGGGTCCGGTGGCGGAGGAGACGCTCGTCATCGACGCGGCGAGCACCGCGCCCGGCTCGCCCCGACAGTGGCAGTTTGACGGCGCGATCGCCTCTTCGGGGCCGGCCGGCCCGGTCCTCGGCCTCAGCCCGACGCCGGCCGACGCGGGGGAGGAGCCCGACCTGCGGCTGTCCTTCGACGAGGCGCATCCATCCGACCAGTCGGGCAAATGGTCCCTCGAGGTCGTCGGGCCGGTGTCGATCAGCCCGTCATCGCGTTTCGGGGCCGGAGCCGGTTCGTTCAGGGCGCCCGCGACCAGGCTCGTGCTCCAGCCGGCGTCCGTCGGCGTCTTCACTCCGAACATGCCGATCGGCGACATGTCCCTCGAGTTCTGGCTGAAGCCGACCAGGGCGGACTCCGGCGAGATAGTCATGCTCTGGAAGGCCAACCGCAAGGCCGGTTCCTCCTGGCTGCCGCAGCAGGTCACGTGCCTGATATCCAGGAACCGCATGACCTTCGGTTTCATCAACTTCTTCGCCGATCCGAGCGGCAAGGCGACGACGCTCAGCCTACAGGGCTCGTCGGTCGTCGTCCCGGCCGCCTGGTCGCATCACCTCGTACGCTTCGACTCCTCCACCGGGCTGGTCGAGTACCTGATGAACGGCGAGATCGAGGCGGTGGCCTACGCCACCTCGACCGGCAAGCAGGCCGGCACGATCTGGAGCCCCATGGCGGGAGACTCCGGGCGCCTGGAGGTCGCTCCCAACTATACGGGCCTGATCGATGAGCTGCGGATCGTGCGGACCTTCATCGACGCACCTCGCCTCGGGCGATATGGCGCTGCAGGCGGTACGGCCGTCTCGCCGATATTCGATCTCGGCGGCACCAACTCGCTACTGAAGTCCATAGAGGCCGACGCCATGACGCCGGCCGAGTCGGCTGTCCACTGGAGTTACCGCATCGGCGACTCCTCGGCCGGTTGGGACGACGACGAACCGGCCTGGGTACCGTTCTCGCCCGGAGTTGCCCTGTCACGGGCCGGCGCCGAGATCCGCGGCCGCTACCTGCAGCTCAGGATGGACCTATATCCCGACGCCTCGGGCGAGCTGTCGCCGACCGTCTCGACGATACGCGCCCGCTTCGAGCCTGACCTGCCGCCGAGCCCGCCGGCCATGGCGAGAGCCAAGGCCGGCGACGGCTCCATCGCCGTTTCCTGGTCTCCCTTGACCGAGGCGGACATAGCCGGATACGTGGTATACTATGGCTCCGCGCCAGGCGACTACTTCGGCGCTGACGCCCGCGAGGGACGCAGCCCGATCTTTGTGCCCGGCGGTAGCGCTTCGGGCCTGACGCTGACCGGCCTCAAGAACGGGTCGCTATATTTTTTGGCCGTCGCCGCGTACGATGGCGCTCATCCTCCCCATATCGGGGATTCATCGCGCGAGATCAGCGCGCGGCCATCGAGGGTCTCGCCATGAGCACAGCGAAGAAAAAAACCGACAGCCTCGCCCTCGCCCAGAACGCGCTCAGGCTACGCGACTTCGAGACGGCGGAACGATACTCGCGCAAGCACCTACTCGCCGACCCGAAATCCTCGGAGGCCCGCATGGTGCTCGGCACGGTGTACCTACGCACCGACCGGGCGAGCGACGCGCTCGCCGCGTTCTCCAGCGCGGTCGAGGCCGACGCCTCCGACCTACGCGCGCTCGAGGGCATGGCCGTGTCGTACCTGCGCCTCGGCAAGCCCCTGGACGCCCTGGCCGCGCTCGAGCGGGCCATAGACCTGAACCCGAACGACGCCGAGCTACTGTTCAACCTCGGTAACGCCCACAAGGCCCTCGGCAACCTCCGCGCCGCCGAGATGTCGTTCGCCAAGGCCATCGAACTGGACGGCAGCCACGTGATGGCCTACAACAACCTCGGCAACGTCTACCTATCGCTCGGGGACGCCTCCAAGGCCGTCCAGGTCTACTGGCGCGGCCTGGCGATCGACCCGAACTACCCGTCGTTCCACTACAACCTCGGCATGGCCTACGAGAAGCTGGGGAAGCCGTCCGACGCGATCACCGAATACGCGGCCGCCGTCAAGGGGCGACCCGGCTGGATCGACGCGATGACGCGATACGGCGAGTGCCTGGCCAGGAACGCCGAGTCGAAGCGCGCCATCGACGTGTTTACCCAGATCATCGCCATAGACCCGCTCAACGCCCAGGCCAGGAACGGCATCGGGCTCGCCTACGCCGAGGCCGGCAAGCCGGACGAGGCCGTCTCCTGGTTCCGCAAGGCCCTCGAGGCCGATCCCCGCTTCCTACTCGCCGCGGTGAACATCCAGGACGTGCTCGAGAAGACCGGCCGCTACGCCGAGGCGGTAGGGGAAATCCAGGCCCTCGTCGACCTGATGCCCGATAACGACGGGCTTCGCGTCCAGCTGGCGCGCCTGTACAAAGCGCTCGGGCATCTCGACCTGGCCATGGATACGATCACCGACGTGCTTCGCCGGTCGCCCAACGACATCGAAGCGCTCAAACTCTATGGCACCCTGCTCCAGGCACTCGGCAAGCCTGCCAAGGCCAAGGAAGTCTACAAGAAAATCGTCAAGCTCGACCCGAAGCAGGCGTCGTTCAGGATCGAGCTGGCCAGGCTGTACCGGGAGGCGGGCGATCCGGCTTCCGCCATCCAGGAGCTGGACGAATACCTCGTCAGCCGGCCCAAGGACCAGACCGCCCGTATCGAGCTGGCCAGAGCCTACGCCGACAAGGGCGAGCACGCCCACGCTGCCCAGATACTCAGGGAGCTGATCGAGTCGAGGCCCGACGACGCCGAGGCCTGGCTCGAACTGTCCGCCGCCTACCAGGCCCTCGGCGACAAGGACAGGGCTGTCGAGGCCGCCGACCGCCTCGTCAACATCAGGGGCGGCAGGGGCCGGCCCGACGATATGGACGGGCTCAACGACTCGATCGCCGCCTACGAGAAGGCGGTACGCGCCTACTCCTACGATATGCGCGAGGCCTGGGAACGAAATATCGAGGTGCTGCGAGAGTCGCTGCGCAAGGACGCCGAAGGAGCCGGCGATATACGCGGCGACGAGCCCGATACGATCTTCGACCTAGGTAGCGCGGATTCCATACCGGTCGACGAGGCGGAGGAGCTGATCTTCCTCGACGAGCGAGAGGAACCGCTCGACGGCGTCGAGGAACAGGACGAGGAACCGATCGACGAGGAGCCGATCGACGACGACGAGCCGCGCGTGGACGCGCTGCTCGAGGGCGAGGAGCTGTACGGCGACGAGCGGCCGCAGGGTCCGCAGTCGGAGCCGACCAAGGAACCCGAGCAGGCCGCGCCCCAGCCCGCGCCGCCGTCTCAGCAGCCCCAGCAGCCCCAACAACCGTTCCAGCAACCCCAATCGCCCGCGCCGCCGTCTCAGCAGCCCCAGCAGCCCCAACAACCGTTCCAGCAACCCCAATCGCCCCAGCAGCCGTACCAGCAGCCCCAGGTGCCCCAACCGGCCTCCCAACAGCCGTCCTACGCGCCACCGCTCGCGCCGCCTCAGTATCAGCCGTACCCGCAGTTCCCGCCTTTCCCCTCGTATCCGCCGCCTCGAGCGCCGGAACGGCAAAAGCCTCCGAGCCTCGACCCGCCAGACTTGTCTCAGCCTGAAGAAGATCTGCCGTTGGACGAGGAACTTCCGCCCGATGAAGAGATCGTCGAGCTCCCGCTCGAGGACGAAGGCGCCGACGAATCGGTCGAGGAGTCGCCGGAACCAGTACTTGAATCAGAGCCGGAACCAGAGCCTAATGAAGAGCCTGAAGACGAGACCGAGCCCGACGAGGAGTCGCTCGAAGAAGACCTCGAATGCGCTCCGGAGTACATAGACGAACCAGCCTTCGACGACGAAGCCGACGAGCTGATCACCGAAGAGGAAGACGAGCGCCCCTGGGATGAACCAGAGGCGGAACCGGAACCGGAACCAGAGTCGCCGCCACAGCCGGAATCGGCTCCGAAACCGGCGCACGAGCCGCGAAGCGAGCTCGATGAGCCGCGAAGCGAACCTGAACATCCAAAGGACTCGATCGACCCATTCGGCGAAGAAGCGGCCAAGCTGTACGTCTACCTGAAGGATCTGACACGATCCTTGCCGGACGACAAGCGCGAGGCCATGGAGAAGAGCGGCGTGGCCAGCAAGCTCGACGCCATCATCGACCGCGTCACCATGCCGTCCAAGGCGCCGCCCATCCCGAACGAGATTATGGGCGTACCCATTTCGCCGAGGCTAGCCAAGCTGATCGAGTTCATGCGCCGGGAGAAGAGACATGCCGGGAAGCGCTAACGCCAATAGGATCAAGAACTACATAATCTCGATGCCCAGCCTGCCGACGACCGTCGCCAAGGTCATGGAAATATGCAACAACCCGAAGGCCAGCCCGATCGATCTGGACCGGGTCATCTCCCTCGACCCTGTTTTGATGGGCAAGGTGCTCAAGCTGATCAACTCGGCCTACTACGGCCTCCAGAACCAAGTGACCAGCCTGGTCAGGGCCATCATCATGCTCGGCGTGAACACGGTCAAGAACCTGGCGCTCAGCACGGCGGTCCTCGACAAGCTGGCCGACAAGTCCGGCTTCCGGGCGCTCAACATGGAGGGCTTCTGGCGCCACTCCCTGTCCGTCGGCGTGGTAGCCAAGATGATTGCAAAGAAGAAGGGCGTCGAGGCTCAGCGCCTCGACGAGTTCTTCGCAGCCGGCCTGCTTCACGACATCGGCAAGATACCGCTCAATAACGCGCTGTCCGACGAGTATGTGCGAGCCATGAGCCTGGCCGACCGCGAGCGGATCCCGCTCCACCTGGCCGAGAAGCGGAGCATCGATCTCGACCACGCCGAATCCGGCGCGATGATAGCCGAAGCCTGGCACCTGGACGGCCCCATCGCGGATGCGATACGGTACCATCACAACTTGGAGCTGTACGAGGGCAAGAGCGAGGAAATCGTCCTGGCCGTCGCGGTCGCCGACTACTACGCCAACCGCGAGGGCATCGGCTTCTCCGGCTGCCTCTACCCCGAGAAGCTGCCACCCGAGGTCTTCGAGCGGCTCGGCGTGCCGAAGGTCTGGCTCGAGGACATCGACGCCGCGGTGGCGGCCGAGATCGAGAAGGCCTCGGTCTTCCTGAAGATTAGATAAAGGCTGGAGGCCCACTATGTTCAGCGTCACGATCTGGGGCGACCGCGGCTCGATGCCGGTACCTGGCGCCGACACGGTGCTGTTCGGCGGCAATACCGCCTGTATCGAGATACGGTGCGGGAAGCGGCTCATCATCATCGACGCCGGCTCGGGCATCAGGAGCCTCGGCGACTGGCTGGTCCGCAACGAGCTCAAAAAGGGCCCTATCGACGCCGACGTCTTCCTGACGCATACCCACTGGGACCATATCATGGGTTTCCCGATGTTCACGCCGATCTACGTGCCCGGCACCACGTTGCGCATCCGCGGTCCGGTCAATTTCGAGGACGAGACACTCGAGCAGATCATCGGCTCCCAGCTGTCGTATCGATACTGGCCGGTCAGGCAGGACGAGCTCGCAGCCACGATCAGCTACCAGAGTCTCAAAGAGACGCAACTCGACCTCGGCGATGGCATCGTCGTCAGGACAAAATACCTGAACCATCCAGTGCTCTGCCTCGGCTACCGCGTCGAATACGAGGGCAAGGCCTTCGCCACGGCCTACGACCACGAGCCATTCTCGAACCTGTTCCCCACCGATCCGGCCGATCCTGACTACGACCCGGTTATAGCGGAGGAAGGCCAAAAGGCCGCACGTGAGGAGAACGAGCGCGTCGAGGCCTTCTACCGCGGCGTCGATCTGCTCGTGCACGACACTCAGTACAGCGCCAAGGAGTACAAGGCCGGCAAGATGGGTTGGGGCCATTCGTCGTTCGAGTACGCCATCAACGCCGCCAACCGCGCCGGCGTCGGGCGGCTCCTGCTCTTCCACCACGACCCGAACCGCACTGACACCGAGCTGCAGGAGCTTGAGCTGTTCTACCAGGCCAAGGTCGCAGGCAAGACGCGGCTACGGGTGGATACGAGCCGAGAGGGCATGACGATACAGCTATAGCCCGCCCGACCTTGACAGGAGGGGCCTATGCGAGGAGAATCCGGCCCGATGGATGACTCTCAGAACGCGCTCGCCCGGGCGCGCGCCGCCGTCGTAAGCGGACTGGGCTCGGGGCTCAAGACCTCGTTATACCTGCTACGCATCATGATACCGGTCAGCCTGGCCGTAGCGCTACTCAAGTGGTGCGGCGCGCTGGACTGGGCCGCCCGCTTCATGGCTCCGGCCATGGGCTTCGTCGGCCTGCCCGGCGAGGCCTCGCTCGTGATCGTCAGCTCGATGTTGCTCAACGTGTACAGCGCCGTGGCGGTGATCGAGACGCTACCGCTGACGATGCGTGAGATAACGATTCTGGCCGTGCTGTGCCTGTCCGCCCACAACCTGATCATCGAGACCGCCGTGATGCGGAAGTCCGGCTCCTCGGCGATCAAGATGCTGTCACTCAGGATACTCGGCGGCGTCGCGCTCGCCTACGCGCTCAATCTGCTGCTACCGGGAGACGCATCCTCCGTCGCCGCGTCGACGGCCGATACGGCGCGGGCCGCGCTCCTTCCGGCTCTCGGCGCGTGGGGCCTGTCGACGCTCAGGCTGGTCGTCAAGATCCTGCTGCTCGTCAATGGCATCATGATAGCGCAGCGGCTCATGGAAGCGTTCCGCGTGCTCGACTTCCTTTCGAGGCTGGCCGCCCCGCTCATGCGCGTCTTCGGCCTCTCGGATAACTCCAGCTTCCTGTGGATCGTCATTAACGTCGTCGGCTACGCCTACGGGGCCGCGATCATCATGGAGCGGGTAAAGGGCGGAGCGATGAAGCCGCAGGAGGCCGACCTGTTCAACCACCACGCCTGCCTATGCCACAGCCTGCTCGAGGACACGTCGCTGTTCCTGGCGATCGGCACGCCGCTAGGCTGGATTACCCTGCCCAGGATCGTCGCCGCCCTCCTGGTCGTCTGGCTCGAGCGCCTCAGGCGCGGGCGATTCAGGCGCTCGTTCAGGGCCGGTACGGCCTAGGCTCCCTGGAACAACAGCCAATCGGCTATCAGTCTCGCCATCGATACGGCGCCCGCGGCCTCGAGCGTCAGTAGAACGGCGAGGAGGGCCAGCGCGACGATACGCCATGGCTTGGCGAAGGGCCGGCGCCGCGCCAGCGGCGCGACGACCAGGATAGCCGCGAGCGCGGCGACGACGGCCGCGCTCCATAGCCTGACGGCCGCCGGATCGGTGGCCAGGGCGGCCTTCAAGCCTATGCCGGCCCTGGCGCTGATCGCGCCTATCGAGCCGAGCCGGCCTATGGCCATCGATACGCCGATAGCGAGCAGTAGGAGGCCCGAGACGATCTGGACGCCGCGTCCATGGCGCTTGAACCAGGCCCAGACCGGTGACAAGCGCTCGAAGAACAGGCCCGCGGCGATGAACGGCAGGGCCAAGCCGGCCGAATAGGCCGTCAGGAGCATGACCGCCCGGCCGGCCCCACCGGACCGTGCGGCCATTACGAGTATCGAGGCCAGGATAGGCCCCACGCAGGGCGTCCAGCCGGCCCCGAAGGCCATGCCGACGACGAAGGCACCGGCGGCGCTCCTCGGCTTGGCCGGGGCCTTGACCCTGGCTTCGAGGTTCAAGAAGCGTAGGAAGCCGAAGATCATGTTCAGCCCGAGCGCCGCGATGAGCGAACCGGCCGCGACCGTCACCACGCGGTTGGCGCGCCCTGCGGTCAGCATGCCGCCGCCCGAGAACACTAGCCCCAGCGCTATGAACACGGCCGAGAAGCCGGTCACGAAAAACAACGTCCTCCAGAAGACGCCGGAGCGCTCAGAACCGTCGCGTATGCGCTCGATGCCGGCACCGCTGATGAATGACAGATAGCCGGGGATCAACGGCAGCACGCATGGCGATAGGAACGACAGGAGCCCCGCGCCCAGGGCGACGAGTATCGATACGTCAGCGATCACAGACGCTCCGCGAGCGCCTTGAACAGCGCCAACACCTCGGGGTCGTCGTAGGACCGGGAGCCTATGACGCCGGCTATCGCCCGGCCCTGCTTGTCGAGTACGAAGGTGGTGGGTATGCCGCGGCCCACGAAGGGGCCGGAGGCCCGGCCTCCCTCGTCGAGGTAGATCGGGAAGGTATAGGGATCCGTCTTGAGGAAGGCACGCACAGTCGCGGCCGATTCGGCTACGCTAACCGCCATCACCGCGAAGGGCCGGCCGGCCATGGCGTCGTGGAGGCGCTGAATGGACGGCATCTCGCTACGGCAGGGCGGGCACCAGGTGGCCCAGAAGTTGAGCAGGACGACCTTGCCGGCCGCGTCGCCCAGTCCCGCCCTGCCGCCGGCCAGGGGCGCGACCTCGAAGGGCGGCATCGGTTCCGGCCTCGGGAACACGAAGAAGCCGAGCGCCTCCATAGGCTCGGCGTACCACGGCGCGGCGTCCGCCGCCAATATCGAGGGCGTTTCGGCGGAGGAGGGCGCCGCGGAGGCCATCGTCGATACGGGGGCTTCTCCGTCCTTCGGCCCCGAGCACGAGGCGAGGCTAAGCAGGGCGAGCGAAGCGGCTATGACTGTCCGGGGCATCGATATCATCGCGTCTCCTATTGGCCCGCTATACGACGGGTTCGCAACCCTGATGCGTCAAGGTAGCGCATGGCGGATTGGGAATTATATAGGCAATTTACTATATTTCAAGCATTCCAGCAAGCGCCGCCTCGGACCGCCGCATAGGCGAATCGGCACTTTTTTATTATACTAGCTTTTGGTTCGCCTCCGCGCGAGCCTTTACCAACACCGAATTCGAGGAGACGACATGAGCATGGTCAGTCAGATATATGGGCGCCTGGACGACGACGACGAGGAGGAGGACAAGACTCAGCGGGGCCCGGACGTCCTCGCCGAGCGCCTACTCGAGACGCGTACCGTCCTGCTGTCCGGACAGGTGAACAAGGAACTGGCCGAGCGGGTCGTCCGCCAGCTGCTATTGCTCGAGGACAAGGGCCCCGAGCCGATCAAGATCATGATAGACTCCCCCGGCGGAGACGTCGATGCCGGCTACGCCATCTTCGACATGGCCCGCTTCGTCAAACCGGAGGTCTGGATGATAGGCATGGGCCTCGTCGCGAGCGCCGGCGCCCTCATCCTGCTAGCGGCCCCCAAGAAGCGCCGCATCGCGTTCCCGAACTCGCACTACCTGATCCACCAGCCGCTGTCGGGACTGCGCGGCGTGGCCACCGAGATAGAGATCCACGCCCGCGAGATCGAGAAGACCCGCGACCGCATCAACAAGCTGATAGCCGCGGAGACCGGCCAGCCGCTCGAGCGCGTCGTCAAGGACACCGACCGGGACTACTGGATGGGAGCCGAGGACGCCGTGTCGTACGGGCTGGTCTCCAGGATCGTGTCGACGAGGGACGAACTCGGCCTCTAGCCGGGGTCGCGCGCCATAAGCGCATGCGCCATGGCGCGGAGCCCCGTTACCCATGCAGGTAAGGGGGTTCCATGCGCCGTACCACCATCGCGCCGTTCCTGGCCATTCCGCTGTTCCTGTCAGCCTGCGTCCGTTGCGATACGTCCGTAGCGGCGGACACGGGCATCGTCGTCATGTCTTATAACCTGCAGACCCTGTTCGACCCGGTTGACCAGGGCGGCGAGTACGACGGCTTCGTCGTCGCCGACGGCGACTGGACCGAGGCCGCGTACCGCTCGCGCATCAAAGCGCTCGCCTCGGCGGTATTGGCGGCCACGCCTCCGGTCGGCGACTCGGCCGCCGACGGCCCGGACGTGCTCGTCGTGCAGGAAGCCGAGAACGCCAGGGCGCTCCGCGACCTGGCCGAGGCCCTCGGCGGTTACGGATATGTCCTATCGTCGCCGGACGAGGAGGCGACGCTATCCTGCGGCATACTGTCGCGCGTCCCCGTGACTGCCTTCCGAGCCCATCGCGTCCGCCAGCCCGAATCGTCGCCATCGTCGGTGCCGCGCTACCTGCTCGAGGCCGAGCTGGACGCGGGCGGAAGGCGTCTCGTCGTCATGGCGGCCCATTTGAAGAGCAAGCTCGGCGGCGCCGCGGATACTGAAAGCGAGCGTAGGGCGGCCGCCGCCTTCATATCGTCCATCGTCGCCGCCAGGCTCGCGGAGGACCCGACGCTGGCCGTCGTCGTGGCCGGCGACTTCAACGAGAACCCGGACGAACGCGAACGCGTCGGAGCCGCCTACCCGACCGCTCTGATGCCGGCCAAGGCGGGGCCGGGCCCTTGGCTCCTGATATCGGGCGACCGCGCCGGACTGGAGCCTCGCGACGGCCAACCGGTGTTGTTCTGCCCCTGGGACGAGTCGGGTGGCTATAGCTACCGCTATGACGGAGCCGACGAGCGGATAGACCAGCTGCTCCTGTCGCCCGGGCCGCTCGCCGCCGGCGACTGCCCCTGGGCCTACTCGGGCTTCAGCGCCGAGCCGCCCGAATTCGCCGTAGACGACTCGGGCCAACCCTTGGGCTGGCGTAACGGCTCGGGCTACTCGGACCACCTACCGATACGGGTATCGCTGTCCCCGTCGCCCTGAGCCGCCGCGTCTTTGACAGCGCGGGGCGGCGCGTGGTACAAAGACCGGATATGAAAAACCGCCCGTTGATCGCCCAGAGCGACCAAAGCCTGCTCCTCGACGCGCACGACCCCGCCTTCGACGAGGCCAGGGCGGAACTATCGGCCTTCGCCACCCTCGAGAAGAGCCCCGAGCATTTCCACGCCTACCGACTGGACGCGCTATCTCTCTGGAACGCCGCGAGCGCCGGCCTATCAGCCGACGCCGTCGTCGCGACGCTCGAGCGCTGGTCCCGCTACGAATTGCCGGCCTCGCTCGGCCAGGCCATACGGGACACGATGGCCCGCTTCGGCCGCATCGTCATGTCCGAGGGACCGGACGAGAGAACGCTCAGGCTGGCCTGCGACGACCGCTTCGTCCGGGCGGAGCTGGCCGGTTCCAAGAAGCTCGGGAAGTACCTATCGCCCGACGGCGACGGGTTCCTGGTCGCGCTGACCGAGCGCGGCACCGTCAAACGCGAACTGATCAAGCTCGGCTGGCCGGCGCTCGACACGGCCCCGCTGTTGGACGGCGACCCCTTCCCGCTCGCCCTCAGGGCGACGCGGTCCAATGGCTCGCCTTTCTCGCTCAGGCCCTACCAAGAGGACGCGGCGGCCGCCTTCTCGGGGCGCGGCGCGCCCGGTACCGGCTACGGCGTCGTCGTGATGCCCTGCGGCGCCGGCAAGACCGTCGTCGGTATGGCGACGATGGCCGCCATAGGCCGCAAGACGCTCATCGTCACCACGAACGTTGCCGCCGTCCATCAATGGATGGACGAGCTTCTCGACAAGACGGACATCTCGCGGGACGACCTCGGCGAGTACACGGGCGCGGCCAAGGATGTGAGGCCGGTCACCATCGCCACCTACCAGGTGCTCACCTGGCGGCCCGACAAGGAATCGGACTTTCCGCACTTCGACCTATTCAGGCGGGAACGCTGGGGCCTGATCATCTACGACGAGGTGCATCTGCTACCGGCTCCGGTCTTCCGGGTCGTCGCCGAGATCCAGGCCATACGGCGCCTCGGCCTTACCGCCACGCTCGTTCGCGAGGACGGCCTCCAGGATGACGTCTTCAGCCTGATCGGGCCCAAGCGCTACGACGTGCCCTGGAAGGAGCTCGAGGCCAAGGGTTTCATAGCCGAGGCTTTCTGCCGCGAGATACGCGTGCCGATGGCCGACGACGAGCGGATGCGCTACGTCGCCTGCGGCACGCGGGAGCGCCACCGGGTGGCCGCCGAGAACCCGATCAAGTCCAAGGTCGTCCGCGAGATCCTGGACAACCACCCCCAGGATTTAGTCATGGTCATAGGCCAGTTCCTCGACCAGCTTCGTACGCTGGCCGCCGAGCTGAACGCGCCGCTGATCACCGGCGCCACGCCGAACCCCGAGCGGGAGCGCATCTACGCCGACTTCAGGACCGGTCGCGTGCGGACCATCGTCGTATCCAAAGTGGCAAACTTCGCCATCGACCTACCCGACGCCTCGGTGGCCATCCAGGTCTCGGGTACCTTCGGCTCGCGCCAGGAGGAGGCGCAGCGGCTCGGCAGGGTACTGCGCCCGAAGGAGAAGAACTCCTACTTCTACTCGATCGTCTCCAGGTACACGATCGAGGAGGAATTCGCCGACAACCGCCGGCGATTCCTGACGGAACAGGGCTACCGCTACACGATCGAGGCCTGGGAGGAAGCCGAATGGGCGCCGACGCGCTGAACCGCTGGCGCGACGCGCTGCTGGTCGACCGCGACGATACGGCTATAGCTGCGGCCAAGCGCTGGCTCGGCCCGGTCAGGACGCCGTTCAACAAGCACGAGCTGATAGCCAGGCTCGAGGCGTTCCTGAAAAAGCCGGAGACAGCCTCGGCCGTCGTCGGGCTGCTCGACCGGACGGAGCGCCGGATACTGGCGCTCGCCCTGTACTCTGGTACGGCCCCGACCGACGGGCTACCGAGGCTCGAGCTGGCCAAGCTCGCCTCCGACGAGCCGGCCTTCGAGGCCAGCTCGCTCGAGAGGATACGAAGCCTGCACGACCGGCTCGCGCTCTACAGCTACCGGGACGGCAGGGGACGCGAGAGGGTCGCCGTGGCGCCGCCGCTGCTCGGGCGGCTGGCGGCAGAGCTGTCGCCGTCGGACGCGCTGTCGTCGGCCAAAGCCTGCGAGTCGCCCCGTGCGCCCGATCCTTTCGCTGCCTTCTGCGCGCTGGTATCGGCCTGCTCCCACGCCAAGCCGGCCTTCAAGGGCCGGCGCGAGCTAAGCAAGCGGGCGTCGGAGTTGCTCGAGGCCGCGATCCCGGGCCTGGCCCAGGACAAGGAGCGCCTCGCGGCCCTACTCGCCGGGCTCGAGGCCTGCGGCGCCTTCGGCGTCGGGGACGACGGGCGTCCGGCCGCCTACCCGCGCCGCTTCGTGGAACTGTGCGCGGAGGCCGGGGCAGCCGCGCCGCTCGCGCTCGCTGCCGGTTGCGTCTGGCGCGGGCAAGCCCTATTCGGCGTCCACGACGACGGGCACCTCGTACCGGCGACGCTACGCGCTTCGATCGAGGCCTTGCCGATCGGCCTGGCCTATTCTCCGGCCGACTTGCGCAGGCTCTGCGCGATGGCCATCAGGCGGCGCCTCGAGGCCCTCGCCGCGGCCGGGGTCCCTGGCGCCGAGGAGGCGCTCGACCACGGCCTGGCCGGAGCCGTCTCGGCCACGGCGGAGGCGCTCGGCCGGCTCGGCGTCGTCGCGCTCGGCGGAGACGGCCTTGTCAGGACAACCTCCGCGGCCGCGGCCCTGCTCGACCCGCCCGCCGGATCGGGCCCAGGCAACGTCATCGTCGAGGAATCCCATGAGCTCCGGATCCTGCCCGAGGCCGACCCGGCGACGCGGTCCTTCATCGCCTCGGTCGCGAGGCTCGAGAGTGCCGGTCTCGTCTGGTCGGCCTACCTCGACAAGGCCGCGGCCAAGACCGCTTACGCGTATGGCTTTCGCGCCACGGGGATAGCGGCCGAGCTGGAACGCCTCTCGGGCCTCCCGCTACCGCAGAGCGTGCGCTTCTCCCTGGACGCCTGGGAGGATGAGTCGCGTTCGGCTAGGCTCAGGGTCGGCATCGTCCTCGCCCTGGACGGACACCTGGCGGGCATGCTCGAGCATTCGCCGAAGGCCGAGGGTCTCGTGCGGGAGCGCCTGGCTGACGGCGTCTACCTGCTAGCGGCCGGCGACGCCGCAGAGGCCGAGCGCCTGCTCAAGGCGGCCGGCATCGACGTAGACATGCGGCAGGACCCCAGGCGGGACGGCGGCGAGGCCAGGCCGCTCTGGGCCTCCTCATCGATCGACCTCTCGCCTTCCAATGCTACGCCGCCCCTTGCGTTCAGGCCGCGGAACGATACACTCATAGACGAGGGCGCGCCGCTCGTCGAAAGGTTGCTCGCGGCTCTCGATCGGCTCGAGCTACCGACCGAGGAGAAGGCGCGGTTCGAGGCGGGCGTCAGGGCGAGGCTCGTGCTCGGCGAGGAGGAGTTCGACCGCGCCCGTGCCGAAGAGGAGCCGGACTCGGTAGGCGCCACGGACTATCCGGGCAAGGTCCGGCTACTCGAGAAGGCTATGAAAGAAGGCTCTAGGGTCGAACTCGACTATATCGACGATACGGGCCGGAGACTCTCGGCCGCTGGCGTACCGCGGGACATCCGCCGCACGTCATCCGGAGCCCTGGTAACAGTATCGACCGATAATGGAGCCCAAGCCGTCATACCGATACGCGCCATAACGGCCGCGCGTCGGACGTAACAGACCGAATTTGGAGTAACGAATGAGAAAGACTACCGATTACGACGCCGGGCAGCTGAAACTGGCCGTGCTCATCGACGCCGACAACACGCAACCGAGCATCGCCGAGGGCCTGCTCGCCGAGGTGGCCAAGTACGGCGTGGCCAGCGTCAAGCGCATCTACGGCGACTGGACGACCACCAAGCTGACCCAATGGAAGGCCAAGCTGCTCGAGTACGCCATCCAGCCTATCCAGCAGTTCGCCTACACCAGCGGCAAGAACGCCACGGACAGCGCCATGATCATCGACGCGATGGATCTGCTGTACACCGAGAAGCTCGACGGCTTCTGTGTCGTATCGAGCGACTCGGACTTCACGCGCCTGGCCGCGCGCATGCGCGAGGCGGGCAAGCTCGTGCTCGGCTTCGGCGAGCGCAAGACGCCCAAGCCCTTCGTGTCGGCCGTGGATAAATTCATCTATACGGACATCCTGCGCGGCCCCGCGGAGGAGGAGACGGCGGCCAAGGACGAGCCGAAGCGCAAGGCGCCGGCCCCCCAGGACCTGAAGATCGACAGGAAGCTCAAGGCCCTGCTATGCGACGCGGTGGAGGACTCGGCCGACGAGACGGGCTGGGCCTATCTCGGGCCGGTCGGCCAGTACGTGGCCAACCGGCAACCGGACTTCGACCCGCGCAACTACGGCTTCCGCAAGCTGGCCGAGCTGATACGCTCCTGCGGCTGGTTCGAGGTCGAGGAGCGTTCCAGCCCGACCGACACCGGCAAGCAGATCTATATCCGCAAGCGCCAGGGACGCTAGCCTCGCTTACAGCGCCCTCGACGGCTCTCCCGCTATCAGGGCGCCATGCGCGTCCCAGACCCGCACCGACTCGACGGAGCCGTCCGCGCCGAGGTACCATCGTATCCTCGAGGCGCCGCTCCTGTCGGACGAGGGCGAGCCGTCGGCCGCGAAGTACTCGACGCCGATCAGGGCGCCCTTATCGTCGTACTCGCCTTCACGTCGGTGATAGCCCTCGTAGGACGAACGTGGCTCGCCCTCGGTGCCATAGAACGACAGGCCGACGATGGAGCCATCGGGCGACAACTCGTAGCGAGCCTCGTGGAAGCCCTCCATCGAGATGACCGCGCCTCCATCCGGAGCGCTGAAGGCCAGGCGGACCGGCAGGCCGCGATCCCAGTCGATCCGCTCGGCGGCCCAGCCAAGGCAGCTCGTCATCGGCTCGCCGTCGGCGTCCAACAGCTCGTAGGTTCGGCCTTCCTCATCGAGCCTGACGCGCTGTCGGTAGTAGCCCTCGAAGGTGATAGCCGGAGCGCCCGCCTCGTCAAAGAACGCCATGTCGACGACCAGCGCCCCGCCCCGCCGCTCCTTAACCGAGACGGACCTGTGGAAACCGAGCGACAGGGTGACAACCGGTCGGCCGAGCTCGTCGAAGTGCGACCGGGTCTCCTCGCCTCCCTGGGCGATGCGCCGCGAATCGAGCGCGTAGCCGTAATAGCCGCTCCAGAGCCGGCCATCGGCGGTCCGATAGCTCAGATCGTAGCCTCCGTTCCGAGGCTCGATGCCGACGATATACGTATTCGAGCAGTCCGGCACGCGACGGCCGTCCGTCGCGTAGAAACTCAGGCTCAGGCCGTTCCGCGTCCGGCTCTCGCGCCGCGTCGCGTAGCCGGCCTCGTTCATCATCGGATAGCCGTACGAGCTCTCCCAGACCGACCAGGCGCCCGTCGCGTCGCGTCCGGTTCGGATCCTGGCGGCCCACTGGAGCAGGTCGGACGGCCTCAGGCGGCCGTAGATGAAATGCTCGATCGCCAGGAGACCGCCTTCCGAACCATACGAAAAGCGGTACGCGGCACCGAGCATGGCCGCCTCGAAGTCGATAGGCAGCTCCCCCACCGGTTCGTACGGGTTGTCATAGAGGCAGAGCCTATACCAGCGTTCTTCTGCGGAGCCGGGGAAAGCCGGAGGCCCGGACGGTCCGACGGGCTCGACGTAGTCGGGCAAAGGCTCGCCCACGACAGGAGCGAGCGGGTCCGGCGCCCTGAACCGCAGATCGTTCAGGAAGCGCCTCGTCTCCTCCATCGCGAGCGGATCGAGCGGCGCGTAGGCCGAGGCCATCGACGACAGCGCCTCGACGAGGCCTGCGAGCGCCCGCCGGACGGACGAGTCGGAACCGTAGCTGCCCTGGGCCGCCTCGCGCGCGGCCCAGGGCAGCGCTATGAGCGCGGCGCGGGCCCGGCCGGCCGGCTCGAGGTCCTCACGCCCCGGCGAGGCCCGTAGCGACGCGGTCGAGATTATCGCCTCGAGCTCGACGAGCTCGCGCGCGGCGCGCTCCAGGTAGTCGGCGAGCCCCCGTGCCGACGCAGCCTTGGTGGCGGCATTGACAGCGTCGTAGGCATAGTCGAGGTCCACCCTGAACAGGGCGGACGCCGCGCCGCGCAGGTTATCGTAGACGGCGCTGCCGAGCAGCAGGTCAATATAATCCACGGCCGTGCCTTCCGGCTCGGCCAGGCGCAACACCTCGAGCAGGTAGATCGATTCGACGTAGAGGCCGCTCATCATGGCGACCAGCTCGGCGGCAGCGTTGCGCCCCGAATGGACGCCAGGCACCGCCGGCGAGGCGTCGGCATAGTAGAGGGCCGCGGCCGCCCGCAGGAACGAGGAGCGGTAGACGGCGTCGTCCTGGGACAGGCTAGCCAGCTCGTCGGCGTTGACGACGATGGCCCGCTTCGCGGCGCCGACGCGGGCCGGCCAGAAGCCGGGCAGGGGCGGCACGTCGTCGACCGAGCCTATGACGAGGCGGCCCGACGCGACGGAACGCTCCACGTACTCGATCAGGTAGCGGAACTCGTCGTAGCGCCCCGCGGACGAGAAATCGGCCACCAAGCGCCTGAGCGCGGCACCCGGATCGATCGTTGACCGGAGAGGCGCCTTGCCCAGGCGTACGTACTGCGAGCAGCCCTCCCAGAGTCTGGCACCGGCGGCGGTCAGAGCGTCGAGGCTCGCTCCATCGGTCCCGAACCCCTGCATTGCGGTTACGGCCGCGAATAAAATGAGCGCAATGCAATGCCGTACTCTGCGAATCATGGGCCCTCCGGGCTATCGATAGTAGGCCGGGACGAGATCGACCACGACCGAATCCAGGAAACCGAGTTCCACTACGAGCGATCCTGCCGCGTCGATGGGAGCGCCGGCGAGGTCGGGCAGGCGATAGGCCGTACCGCTCAGCTCGCCGAGCGCCGTACCGATAGGGATGGTGATCCTGCCGGGCGCGGTACCTTCCGCCGTCTCGAGCGACAGGGCGACGACGACGAGCCTGGCGCTGTCACCGGCGCGTATCTGCCACCAGGCCAGGCCGTCGTCGACGGAGCGATCGATTATGGCGGCCGAGGCCAGGAACGGCCGCAGGCCGACGTAGAAGCGCTCGATGGCGGCGTAGCCGGCGGCGAAGGCCGCGTCGTCGGCCCAGTCGAGCCCGCGTACGGACAGTCCGGCCTCGTAGAGTCCGGTCGAGCCGTCCTGGAAGCCCATCGTCTCGAACATCGGCCGCCTGCCCGCCCCGACGGACAGGAAGCGGGCCGCGACGTGCCGTAGCCGCATCCTTTCGGGCCCCATGACGCGTCGTAGGGGCGAGCCCCAGAGCCTAGGGGCGGACGACTCGGGCAGGTCGACCGCGAAGCATACCGAGGTTCGCGCTCCGCCGGTCCTCTCGGCCGCCAGCGAGTCGTACAGCGAGAACGCATCGCGCAGGAGCGGCGCATCGACGCGGCGCAGCGCCTCGCCGCCCATCAGCAGGTCGAAGCCGAGAGCGCCGAAGGCCCCAGTCTCGTCGCCCTTGCTCGGCGAGATGGCCCCGACGCCTGGCGCTCCGTCCCTGGACGCGCGGATGGCCTGGGCCACGACCTCGGAGGTCGGGCGGTCGCAGGACGGCACCGATCCCTCGTCGTCGACGCTCTCGGAGAATACGCGATCGGCGGCGTTGTACCTGACGAAATCGAAGCCGAAGGAATCGCGCCAGTAGGAGAAGACCTCGGCGTAGTATCCGATAGCCTCGTCGTTACGGCGGACCGGCTCGGTCGGGATGGAGTTCGGCGGCATATCGTCATAGAACGCGAACGGCGCGACGACGCTATAGGCGTCCTCTCCGATATCGGCGCCGTCGATGTCGCGGTACGAGAAGATCGGGAAGTCGTCGGACGAGTCGCAGCGTAGGAACGACGGAACGCCGACGCCGGCCCGCGCGTGGGCCGGCACGGGCCAGAGGCCTCTGTCGGCGCAGAGCCTGATCGCCGAGTAATAGGCCTTGACCTTGGCGTCGACGACCTCGGGGGCGTCGCCCTCGATCACACGGAAGCTACGGATGCCGTAATCCTCCTTAACCGTCGCCACTATGTCGGAGACCTGCTCGGCGTCGCGGAGCCTGTCCTCGGAGCGGTACGGGAACGCGGGGTCGGCGTGAGCCAAGCCCCGCCGCTCGTCGTCGAGCGCGACCCAGCGGAACAGCTGGGGCCGTTCCATCGCGATGCGGCTGAACTGGGCGGCGTACGGCAGAAGCTCGTACCCGACGCACTTGCCGAGCAGATGGCAAGCCGACACGAAGGCGCGGAGCTGATTCTCCGCGCTGACCCCCGCGCCGACGAGCTCCCGGTCGAACAGGGTCGGGTCGGCCATCGTCATCGTCTCGGGCGCGTAGCACAGGTCGAACTGGGTCGGGTGAAAGGGCGCTAGCAGGATGGCGTCGGAGGCTATAGCCGGTAGCAGCTTGGCGGCCCTGATGAAGGTTCCAGGCAAGCCTCCGGACGCGCAGGCGCGTACGTTGATCCAGCAGAAGTCGGACTCGAGCATCCAGGATGAGTCGCTACGCAGCCTACGCGGCTCGGGAGGAGAACTCCTGGCCTCGAGCGTCGCGTACAGCGACGCCATGGCCGCGTCGCTCGCCGCGATCAATACGCTCTGCGTGATCGCGAGCGGCAGGCCGCGGTCGATGGCGGCCGCCAAATCGGCGGCCAGCGCCGTATCTTCGCGGGAGGGCGTCAGCGCCCTCTCGATATCGCTCCATATCGGCATACGGCACTATAGCGTCCGGGGGCGCGCCCTGTGAAGCGAGTCGCCGCGGCGCTTGCCGTCGTCGTCGCGGTACGGATTCCTGGCGTTCTTAAGGTAGGCCTTGTACGCGGCGCAGGCCTCGTAGTAGCCGTCCGGCCCCCTGAAGGTCGACAGCTCGTCGCAACGGTACAGCTCGAGGAGCGTCGGGAACAGCGGGCTGTCGAGCGCCCTACCGACGCTCGACGGGGGGATGCGCGGCAGGGCGGCGGGCAGCATGTGGTAGCGTACGAGGAAGGCGACCGAGTCGACAACGTCGCCCGGGTAGCCGAGCCGCCCGAGCAGCCGCCTGGCGGCCCGCTCGCCCAGCTCGGAATGCCCGTCGAAACGGCGTCCGCCGGCCGGTACGGCATCGGGTTTCCCGGTATCGTGGAGTAGCAGGGCGAGCGACAGCACGAGGTCGGGCGCCTTGCGGTGGCCGAAGGTCTCCATCGTATGCCGCCACGCGTCTCCCTCGGGGTGGTAATCCTTGGCCTGGGACACGCTCCCGAGCTCGGCGACCTCGGGCCAGTATTCGTCCACGAAGCCGGAGCGCCGGAGCAGCTCGAAGCCCTTGTCGGGGCGGGCCCCGGTGACGACAAGGTCGAGCAGGTCGCGCTGGTACTCGACAGGCAGGCCGGACGGAGTCTCGGGTAGGTAGGACGGGTCGGGTTCATAGCGGTACCGGGCCGCGAGCGCCGCCGCCTCGAACAGGATCAGCTCGGGCGACGCCTGGCGCGGAGAAGGTGTCGGCTCGGACAGGCTCTCGTACACGCCCCCGCGCGCGTCGAAGGAGCGTTTGGCAGGGAGCCTCGTAAGCGCGGTCTGGGGATAGGCTCCAGCCTCGCCGTCGGAACAGCGGTAGAGCACGCGGCTGGCCGGGCCGCCGCCGACGGCCTCGGCGTAAGGCAGGCCCGGGAAGGACAGGCCATCGGTTGCCTTGGCCAGGCCGACGATATCGCCATCGAAGCGCTCGAAGCGCGACGGGGCCGGGCTGACGCCGAAATACTCGTCGAGCGCCGTGAACGAGCAAACCACCGAGGCCTCCAGGCTATGTAGGTTGGATGAAGGGGCCGGTCAGCGGACCGGAGGCGCGTCGTACAGCTCGTCGGCGGCCGGTAGCGACGCGCGGAGGTCGCGCAGGAACTCGGGGCCGTCGCCCATGTCCTCGTAGCGGGAGCAACCCTCTATGCTACGGTTGGCGACGGTGCAGTACTTGTAGAGCTTCTCGCCGCCAAGCTTCTTGCGCCACATGCCGGCGTCGCAGCGCACCCTCAGGTAGTACTGGCCGCCGCCGGCTGGAGACGGGACAAGCTTGCAATGGATGCAGTTCGCGCAGTAGATACGGCCTTCGCGTTCAGCTTCCATCCTGATTGCCACCTTTCATCGGATCATAGTATATAATGATCATCGAGCGGTCAAGCGAGCCCGCGCCATCCATCGTCGTCTTCAATATCGGAGCGAACCATGATCGCGACAATCGTAAATGCGCTAGCCATCGCGCTGGGCACGGCCATCGGCCTATTGGCGCGCAAGGGCTTCTCCGAGCGCGCGCGCGACGCCGCCTATAACGCTACCGGCATCATCTCGCTCGTGATCGGCATCGGCATGGCCGTGACGACCGAGCATGTGCTAGCGTTCGCGATAGCCGTCATAGCCGGCGGGCTCATCGGCACGGCGCTTGACATCGAGGGCGCAATCTATCGCCTGGGTGAATGGCTGCGCTCGCGCTTCGCCCGCCGCCGCGCCGTCGGTAGCCGCGTCATCGACGGGAGCGCCGAGGCGGACGCCGAGTCCCGGGACGGCGGTTTCGCCTACGGTTTCCTGAACGCCTCGGTGCTGTTCTGCGTCGGCGCGATGGCCTTGGTCGGCTCGTTCAAGGCCGGGGCCGAGGGCGACTACGACCTGATCCTGACCAAGAGCGTGATGGACGGCGTCATAGCCGTCATGTTCGCCGGCGCCATGGGCGTCGGCGTCGGCTTTTCCGCCCTCTCGGTGCTGGTTTACCAGGGCGTCCTGACCCTGGCCGCCACGTGGATCAAGCCCTACGTCACCGCGTCGATGATGACCGAGCTGTCCGCGGTCGGCGGGGCCCTTGTCATCATGATAGGCATCAACCTACTCGGGCTCAAGAAAATCCGGACGGGCGACTTCCTACCGGCCCTCGTCGTCATTGTTGCGCTATCCGCCCTGTTCAAGTATATTCCTATCCTATAATAGAAATGTTAACCTAACGCTGAAAGGCTACTCATGCCAGATTCCGTGATCCTTATCGTCGAGGACGAGGCGCTCGTCGGAATGGAGCTGAAGGAGACGCTCGAGCGCTATGGCTATCGGGTACCCGCGCTTATAAAGCAGGGCGAGGACGTGCCGGAGGCCATCATCGTGCACCGGCCCGACCTCATCCTGATGGACATCAGGCTCAAGGGCTTCCAGGACGGCATCGAGACCGCCTATATGGTCGGCGGCGAGTTCGAGGTACCCTTCGTATTCCTGTCGGCCTACTCGGACGACGAGACTCTGTCGCGCGCCCTCGGGACGCGGGCTTACGGCTACCTGGTCAAGCCATTCGACGAGAAGACTCTGAGGACGACCATCGAGCTGGCGCTCCGGCGATCCAAGGAATTCTGGGAGCGCGACCACGACGACTGGTACCGCGGCATCCTCGAGGGTTTCCCGAGGCCGGTCTTCCTGACGGATCTCTACGGCCGCATCACCTTCCAGAACGCGGCCGCCAAGGTCATGTTCAAGGCGGGCGAAGCCGGCAAGGTGGGTACGGCGATGCACCTACTTCTCGCCGACCCGGCCGCGATGACCGAGATGCTGTCGGCGGCGGGCGGCATCGTCCCCGGAGCCCCGGCGGTGGCGCGGTCGATACCGCTCAAGAACGGCGGCGGCTCGGTGGCCCTCGAGGCGGCGCCGATACGGGATGAATCGGGTAGGGCGACGGGCTTCGTCATCCTGGTCGGCGGCCGTTAGCCTCCATGCAAAAAGAGGCCTCCGCGCAAGCGGAGGCCTTCTCGTTATTGTCGCGACAGGTACTTATTCGGGTAGCATCACGTAGACGAAGGAGCTGTCGTCGGTCAGGAGCGCGGCCGCCAGGGCCCGGAAGGCGTCCGGGTCGGCAAGGCCGGCCGTCTGCTCGGCTCGCGCCAGTATCCCGAGGTCTAGCCCGCTCGCCACGGCGTTACCCAGCCCGTTCGCCCAGAAATCGTTCGTACGGCTCCTGCCGGAAAAGTCGCGCCTGGCCGAGGCCTGCACCTGGCTCGCGTAGCGGGGATCGAAGCTTCCGGCCGCCAGGGTGGCGACCTCGGCCTTGACCTCGGCTATCAGCTCTTCGACGCGGGCCGGGTCGGTGTCGAACTGGATCACCAGCGAGTACTGCTCGACCGGCGACCGGGCGAACGAGGCCCGCGTCGACACCACATAGGTGCCTCCGAGATCCTCCCGGATGGCATCCAGGAGCCGGTTATTGAGGGCCTGAGCCAAAAGGTCGAGGGTCCGCTCGTCCTCCCAGGACCAGGGAGCCTCTCCGGCCCAGACCATGCGTACGCTGGCCCTCGGCTCGCGCGACAGCCTGTAGTCGACGCGCCGGCCGCCGTCCCGCGGCGATAGCGGCGCTATCCACTCGGGCGTATCGGGCGAGCCGGCCGGTATGGCGCCGATGTGCTTGGCGACGAGGGCCTTGGCTTCATCGAGCTTGAAATCG
>JAKQKE010000157.1 GCA_029560805.1 Spirochaetota bacterium | reverse complement strand
CCGGTCGCGTCCTTCTTGTAGCGCTCGTAGAGTATCTCTCGGTAGAAGGGGTCCAGCCCGGCTGAGTACGCCCGCATCGCCGCGACGCCCTCGTCGGCTGCCATCATGCCGGCCGCGGCCATGAGGTCCAGCTGCACGAAGCGCGAGATGTTGGCGGTCAGGGCTGTCTCGTCGCCCGGCGCCGGTTCCGAGCCGTCGGCGAAGGCGGCCGTGATGGTAAGGGCAATGAGCGCCGCTATCGTGATACGCTTGAAAGCCATGGTTTTCTCCGTGGGAGCCGCCGCCTCGCAGTGGCGGCGGCTCGGTAGCTCGCTCGTCAGTCTATGACCCTGATCTGGGACAGCTCGACGGCCGATTCCATCGGGATGTAGACCTTGGTGTCCAGCTCGATGCGCCCGCCGACCACCGCGTTCGCCGCGATGTCGTAGCCGGTGAAGTAGAGGATCGAGTCGTCGCCCGAGACGTCGTAGTTATTAATCTCGATATCCTTGCCCAAGGGCGCGAGCAATTCTTCCTGGGCCCCGCCCACGAAGTTCTGCCTGGCGATGCTGTGCTTGCCTGTCTCCTGGTTCGCGCCGTCGAGGATGGCGTAGCGGTAGTAGATGTAGTCGCCCTGGATCTTGATCTGGCTCGGGTACTCGGCGCTATGACCGAGCTGGACCACCCTCAGGTCGGGATCTCCGTTCCTGTCGACCAGCTTGACGAGCTTGGCGTCCGACGAGGAGCTGCCCCACCAGGCGCTCGAGTAGAGGCCGTAGAGCCCATCCGAGGCCCAGGCCATGGCGCCTATGTTGTCGAAGTTGATATTTTCGAATCCGGGGTTCTCGGCGAGCCAGTCCTTGAAGAGCTTGTTCGCGGGGTAGAGCTCCCTGAGCACCTCTTCAGGATACTGCTGGATGAGCGAACCGAGAGTTGTGCCTCCGTCTACCGCGACAGTAATCGGCGAGGTGCCGATCGTTACCGATGACCCGGGGGGCCCGATCGGCACCTCGGGATCGTCCTTCCACCAATCGGGCGTGGTGGTGGGGAAGGCGAGCGTCTCTCCAGGCTTGAAGTACGAGGCGATCCGAGCGGTGAACTTGGCCCCGTCGAACACGCCGCTCGTCGTGACCTCGTCAAGCCAGTCATAGCTGGTCGGCCAGCCCTGCGTCGTCTGCTTGATGACCGCCGTGGGGCTGGTCCAGCCGTCACCGTAGTACTTGGTTAGGCCGATCCAGGTGTTCATGCCACAGGAGTTCGGGTACAGGAGCTGGTACTCGACGGTGGTAGCGTCGACGATGGTGGCCTTGATGATGCCGTTCATGCCGCGGATGTTATAGCCGTTCATGATCAGGTAGTTGCCGCTCGGGTCGGTGGTATAGCCGCGGACCCAGGTGCTACCGCTCGTCGAGGCGTAGTAGATGATATTCGGCGATGTGACGCCGTCCGTGTAATAACGCATGAACGAGGCCTCGTAGTCGCCGCCCGGCCGGCCCTGGATGAACAGGTGCCCCTTGGCGTCGACCACGAAGTTTTCGATGGAGAACGTCGAATTCTCAGGCGTGATGCGGATGGGCGCCTCGGTCGGTCGGCGCGGGTCGTAGGCATAGATGTCGTCGGCGTTCGCGCTCATGTTGAAGCGCGAGACCTTGAAGTAGAGGCGGCCGTCGGGGCCCTTGGCCAGGGGCTCGGAGTCCATGCCCCACCAGCTCCAGGTGGACACCTGGCCCGTCGAGTCGTAGGCGAAATTCGCCGGGTCGATCGGCCAGATGATGTCGTAATGGTTATCGGGGTAGACGCGGATGAACTGGATCGAGCCGTCTATCGTGCTGGCCATCTGGTCGAAGCAGATATAGATGGAGCCATCGTCGTCGGTCTCGGCGGAGCCGGTGGCGATGAAGGCCACCTTGGGGCTCCAATAGCCGTGGCTCGACTCGACGAGCGGCAGGGTCGACCCGTCCTCGAGTATCTTGATGAGGGCGGCGTCCTCGGAGGTGGCCCTCGCGCCGGTTCCCCGGGCGCCCGGAAGGCTCCTGCTCTCGGGCGACGAGGCCGCCACGGCCTTGGCGCCGGACATGTCGAACGTGATGTCCGTGCCCATGGTCAGGGTCGCGAAGAACGGCACGAGGCCGCAGGCGCTGGCCAGGGTCGCCAGTGTAACAGCAATGACGAGCGCGCTTCTCTTGCTCATGTTTCCTCCGAAAAGAAACGGGCTCATGGCGTTAAACGCCCGGCCCGCGAGCGCAATCATTACACCGTTGATGCGCGATGTCAATATTATATCATCTTTCCTGGGAGCCCAGGTAGAAACGACCGCTCCGATTGACCAGGGACGACGGCGCCGCTAAGCTCGCCTCCGTGAGCACCGCCAGGCGTATCGTCGACGAGTATATAGAAGCCTTCAAGTCGTTCAGCCCCAACGCGAGGCGCTTCCTGACGGGGAGCTTCCTCCTGAACGTCGGGGCCAACCAGATCAGCCTGCTCTTCAGCCTGTACCTCCAGCGCCTGGCCTACACGGAGGCCGGGATAGGGGCGGTGCTGGCGACGAGGGCGCTCGGCTCGACGATCATAGCGCTGCCCGCGTCTATCCTGGCGGCGCGCTTCGACCCGCGCCGGCTTCTACCGGTCGCCGCGGCGATGACGGCGGCCGCCTATGTCGCCCAGTCGCTGTTCGTCTCCGGCGCGGCCATATCGTCGGCCGTGTTCATGGCCGGCGCCCTGTCGACGGTGTTCCAGGTGAGCGCCGGGCCGTTCTTCATGCGCAACTCGGGCGAGAAGGAGCGGATGCACCTGTTCAGCCTGAACGGCGCGCTGTCGATGGGCACGGGGCTGATAGGCTCGCTCCTCGGCGGCGGCCTCAAGGACGGGCTCGCGGGGCTCGGTGTTGACGAGCTGACGGCGTACCGGGTCGGGCTGCTCGTCGGGGCGGGCTTCGTGGCGGCGGCGGTGTGGCCGTTCTCTCGTATCGCTCCGTCGCGCGAACCGCGGACGATGCGCGCGCCCGGCCTGCGGCGCCTCGACGGAATCGACGTCCCGTTATGGCTCAAGCTGATCTTCCCGAGCTTCCTCGTCGGCATGGGCGCGGGACTGACCATACCGTACCTCAACCTGTACTTCAAGAACGCGTTCGGCATGAGCGACGCGGCGATAGGCGCCGCCGTGGCAGCCGGACAGGTGGCCACCTTCCTGGGCATCGTCGCCGGTCCTATCATCGCCAAACGGATAGGCAAGCCGCGCGCGGTGTTCTGGACGCAGGTGCTGTCGGTGCCGCTGATCCTGGTGCTCGGCTGGGTGCGCGCCTTGCCGCTCGCGCTGCTGGCCTACCTGGCCAGGCAGGTGCTCATGAACATGTCGTCGCCCATCCAGGATAACTTCGCGCTCGAGCTGGTGCCGCCGGAGCGGCAGAGCCTCCTCAACGCGGTCAAGATGCTGTCCTGGACGGGCAGCTGGACGGTGGCTGCGCGCGTCTCAGGCGAGCTGATCTACCGCGGCGGCTTCAAGACCTCCTTCGCGCTGACCGCCGGCCTCTATCTCGCCTCGACGATCTGCTACCGGATCTTCTTCATCTCGGGCAAGCGCGTCCGGGACGGCGGACGCGGCGCCTAGTCGGGATCGAGGGCGGTGACGCCCGGCAGGGACAGCCGCTCGAGGAACTCGAGGAAGGCCGCCGGCCCGCTCGACAGGTGTAGCCTCGAGCCTGGCGCCCCTCGGCCGTAACGGTCGGTGGCGCTGCAGACGACCACCGACGCGTTCCTGGCCGCCGCGCGCCCGAGGGCGGCCGCGACCGGGTCTCCCGAGGCGTCGGGCTCGGACCAGCCGTCGTCCGACAGGCCGCTCGCGCCCGACCACAGCACGGTGCCGGCCCCGTCCAGCGCCTCCTTCAGCTCTGCCTCCGACGGCAGGACGACGAGGCGGCCCGGCGCCTGGTGCCCGAGGGCCTCGAGCCGCGGCCGTATAGCCTCGACGCCCGGGCCGGTCACGAGCATCGCGTCGACCCGGTTGATGATGGCCGACATCACGCCGAGCTGGGCGCCGAGGTCGGTGGCCTGGCTCGTCCCCCTGAACACCGCGACGAAGGGCCGCTCGGGCTCGTCGAGCAGGGCGCCGATGACCGACAGCTCGGCGACGACCTGGGGACCGGCGAGCCGGTTCCGGCAGAAGCGCGGCACGCCGACGATGCTCGCGTGGCGGCGGTGGCAGACGTTGAAGGCGTCGTTCACGTACCAGCCGTCGGACAGCTCGGCGATGGCCATGGCGAAGGCGTCGTCGTTGTCCTTCTCGCCCGTGGCGAAACGCAGGTTCTCGAGCAGGTTGACCTTGCCCTCCAGCATGTCGGAAGCGGTGACCAGGAGGCCGGAGGTGGCCACGCTCGTCTCGTGGAACGTGAAGCGCTCGCCGAGGATGCCCGAGAGGACGTCGGCTATCGGCCGCAGGCTATAGTCGCGGTACTGCTCCTCCCGGGAGCGTACCGAGCCGGTTATCGCCCCGGGGTCTCCCAGGTGCGAGCAGACGATCGGTGTGGCGCCGCGGTCGAGCAGGGTCCGCAGGGTGTCGGCGAAGCGCAGGATGCTACGGCGGTCGGCTACCGCGCCGTCGGCCAGGGCCACGTTCGCGTCGACTCGCACGATGACGCGGCCCATGCCCCGGGCGGCCGGCGAGTCGAGGCCGGAGCGCCGCATGCTCGTCTCGCGGCTCAGGCCGGACAGCTTCTCGTCGATCAGGGCGCCGACCGCGCGCGCCGCCTCGACCGGGTCTTCTTCGCGTCGTATCGCCTCGGTTATGACGGATACGGGCAGGAAGAACTCCGATATCGGAGCCACGCCGCGGTAGATGGCGCCGGTGTTGCCGTCGGCCGTTACCCGCTCGCCCTCGGCCACCGTGACGTGGCCGGAGCCGTCCGCCAGGCGGAAGCGTACGAGGCGGGCGGCGAGGTCGAGCTCGGCGCTCTCGACGCCGACGATGCAGGTCCTGTTGATCGACATGGCGGTGATCGCCGCGTGCGAGGTGCGGCCCGGGTAGACGGTAACGATGGCGTTGGCGCCGTTCATGACCGTGAAGTCGGTGGGTTTCGTCGTATGGGCCAGGTACACGACGCTCTCGCGCCTGGCTTCGGCCTCCTTAAGGCAATCGTCGCTCAGGACCAGGGTCCCCGACACGACCCCGCCGTTGATCGGTACGCCGACGGCCAGGGGCGGGTTCCATCGCCTGAAGCGGAAATCGGCGCGGGGCAGGGCGATCGACGCGTTGGCCATCTCGAGGCGCTCGAGCCTGGAGTGGAATTCCTCGAGGCGTATAAGGCCGCGCTCGAGGAACTCCTTGTCCGCGACCAGCTGGGCGAAGGCCCCGAGCTTGGCCGCCCTGGTCTGGAGCAGGTATAGTTCGCCGTCCTCGACGGTGAACTCCAGGTCGAGGTCCTGCCTGTAGTAGTCGACGAGGCGGCGTTTGCAGGCCTCGAGCTCCGCCGCCACGGCCTCGTCTACGTGCTCTATCGACTCGGTGTCGACGGAGCCCATGACGACCTCCTCGCCCTGGGCCCGCCGCTTGAAGTCGCCGAACAGCCGGTCGGCGCCCGTGATCGGGTCGCGCGTGATGACGACCCCGCTCATCGAGGCGTCGTTCAGATTACCGAAGACCATGCGCTGGACGGTCACGGCCGTGTCGGCCCGTATCGTCGTCGCGAGCGTCCTCGAGAACGCGTCCACGGCGCTCGACTTGCGCGAGGCGTAGACGAGGCGGATCGACTGCATCAGCTGTTCGCGCGGATCGGACAGGAAGCCGTCGCCGAGTGAGGCGCGCAGGTAGGCTTCGAGCTCGTCGGTGGGCGCCGACTTAAGCTCGGCCGGAGCCCGCTCCCGTTGGTCTGAGTCGGTCCGGGGTGGCATCGCGGCGAGCGCCCCGGCGGCGTTATCCAGGAAGCGTCGGTATAGGGCCTCGGCGAAGTCGCAGTCCGAGCGACGGCAGATCGCGCGCCTGACCTCCGGGACTAAGCCGACGTTGAGCACCGTTACCATGACGCCGGGCATCGACACGGGCGCGCCGGAGCGTACCGATACGACGAGAGGCCGCTCGGGGTCGCCCAGGCGCCGGCCGCAACGCCGCTCCAGCTCGGCCAGCTGCTCATCGACGATGGCCCCGAGCCCGGCGTCGAGCTCGCCATCGGCGTCGCAGGCCGCGAAGATAGGGTAGCCGAGTATGAAGGCCGGCGGCACCGCCAGGCCGAGCCTGGCCATGTCGATCAGGCCGTTGCCCTTGCCGCCGAGCGTCGGGCGTATGCTATCGTGCGTCTCCCTCCAGGTCGCGGCCACGCAGGCCTCGCGGGCCGGGGCCGCTCCGCCTTCGGCCAGGCGATAGTCGGCGTAGAGCTGCCTGCTGACGCTCTGCCGCTCCAGCTCGGCGTCGATGGCCGAGCGCACCTTCTCCACGAATTCCGACAGCACGTGGACCTGGGTGCGCCGTATGAAGTTATTGAAGAAGCGCGTCTTGATCTGGGACAGGCGCGAGGTCGGTACGCCGTAGGCCTCGAGCGCGCGGTTGAGCGGGCCGCTCATGCGGTCTATGATATCCCGCTGCAGGTAGCCCTGTAGCTCGTCGCAGATCGAGCCGAGGCAGCGCTTGGCTCGCACGTAGTCGTAGGTCGATTGCGCGCGCAGCTCCTCGAGCGCCAGCAGGTTGCGGTCGGCGTCGCCGATAGCCAGGCCTTTGACGGTCGATATGTTGAGTAGCTCGGCGAGCACCCCGAGCGCCTCCTTGCCGTTCCTCGGCGTCACCTCGAGGAAGCGGTTGTTCGTCAGGTCGTTGGCCAGGAGGAAGATGAGGCGGCCGAGCGACAGGTCGACGAGCAGCATGTCGTACAGCGATATCCTCGACTCGGTGAACGACTCCTTGATGGACCGCTTGAAGCTGGCGAGGCGCTTGAGCATGTCCGCCGCCACGTGGCGCTTGGCCAGCCGCTCGGGCGTCAGCATCTCGAGGAAGCCCGACACCTCGGCCCGCAGGAAGCAGCGCTCGAAAAGGGGCATGCTCTGCTCGAGCGAGCGCTTGACGGCCGCCATGTCCCCGACGCCGTAGTCCCATAGGTAGTCGAGCCGTTCCTTGAGGTCCCTGGCCAGGTCGAGGAAGGAGCCCCGCTCGTCAGCCGGGTCGACGCGGCCCGGCAGGGCTACGTAGCCGGCCCTGATCATCGGCTCGGGGTCGCCGCGCTCGACGAGGGCCAGGTACGGCTCCAGGTAGGCGTGGATGATGCGCGGCGACAGCCTGCGATGCACCTCCTTGCGCAGGTCCCCGGCGAAGCCGCGCATCGGGTCGTCCTCATCGCGCTCTTCCTCGAAGGCCTCGGCCGCCATACGTATCTGCTCGATCATGTCCTCGGCGTCCTGCTTGATAGGCAGCTTCTTGACCACCTCCCGGGCGTAGTAGATGAAGCGCGACGACGGCGAGACGGCCGAGTCGAGCATGGCCCGGGTGGCGCGCTCAAGGTCGGCGTAGATGCTCTCCATGTCGCCCGACCGGGTGCGGCGGTCGGGTATGGCCTGGTCCTGTCCGAGCAGGCGCAGGTTGACGATGAGCTCGACGAGGAGCTCTATCTTTTCCGCCTCGTCGGCGGCGTCGCGGACGCGCCCGAGCTGCTCGAGCACGGCTTCCCAGGTGTCGAGCCTGGCGGGCCGTTTCGCTTGTTCGTCGATGATCATAGCGCTAGTCTAAACCCGATGTCGCTTAGGAGGAAGCGCCTGGTCAACGGCTCGACCCTCGCTCCGGCTTGCCTCGGGTGATAGTCCCTTTACAGCGCGGCTGGCCTCGGCGATACTTGCCTCTGGCGGAGCGCCACCGGCTGGCGCCGATGGACCGCCGATCGGAGGGGGTAGAGCCATGGGATGCCTGGAATATTTCCTGGACGTGATCGATGCGGAGTTCTTCGGCAAGTCGTGGAACGGGCCGTCGCTGATGGCCACGCTCGACCGCCTCTCGGCCGCCGAGGCAGCGGACGACGCAACCTGGGAGGGCTACAGCGCCTGGAGTATCGCCCTGCACTGCGCCAAGTGCAAGCGCGTCGTCGCCGTCGACCTCGGAGTCAGGGCACCCGACTGGGACTACGGCGAGGAGACTTGGTTCCCGGCGCCGGCCGACCCGAGCCCGTCGGCTTGGGAGCGGGACCGCGCGCTACTCCGCGTGATGCATGACCTGGCCATGGGCGCGCTCCGCGCCCTACCCGAGGAGCGTCTGGCCGAGGCCATGCCGAGCTGGAAGCGGCCATGGGGCGACGTGATAGCCTGGCTCGCCACGCACGACGCCTTCCACGGCGCCCAGATCAGGTCGATGGGCCTCACCGCGTTCAAGGAGAAGCGGCACGAGTAGCGGCCGGGCGGATGACGGTCGGGCCGACGGCTAGGCTGACGGCCGGTCTGACGGCTAGGCTGACGGCTAGGCCGACGGCCGGTCTGACGGCTAGGCTGACGGCCGGTCTGACAGCGCCCGGCCGCCAGCGCTTATTTTAGCAGCTCCATCCCCTCGAACTTCCTGTACAGCGACAGCTCCTCGAAGACGTCCGCGGCCGCCTCGGGGCCGTCGGCTATCGCGTCGGCGAGCAACCTGCCCAGGCCCGGGCCGAGCATGAAGCCCTGGCCGCACATACCCACGGCCAGGAGCAGGTTCGGGCACTCGCGCGGATAGCCGACGATGGGCAGGCCGTCCGGCGTCATCGGGTACATGCCGCGCCAGGTGCGCCTGACCTTGAGGTTGCGTAGGCGCGGGTACAGTTCGATCATGCGGCGCGAGACGAGCGGCAGGAAGCTCGAGGTCGAGTCGGTGTCCTTGCCCCAGATCTGGGGCTTGGGGGTGATGCAGAAGACGATCTGGCCGGTGACGGTCTGATAGAAATAGTAGTTGCCCGATTCGTCGTCGGGACGGATGTCGACGAGCATCGGCTCGAGGAAGCGCTCGCAGGGCTCGGTGACGCCGGCCTCGTGGCAGTCGGGGTGCACCGGTATCTCGAGGTCGACGAGGCCGGCTATGTCGGCGGCGTCGGCGCCCGCGGCGTCGACGACGACGGCGGCCGAGTACTCGTCCTTGTCGGTGCGCACCGAGGCTATCCGGCGGGCTCCGGAGACGCGGTCCGGCGTGGTCGCCATCGAAACGACGCCCTCACCGAAACGGAACTCGGCGCCGGCCGCCCTGGCCAGCCTATGGAAGGCGGTATTCGTCATCAGGGGCGAGGCGTAGCCGTCGCCCGGGCTGAAGGTGCCGCCGAGGAGGCCGTCGCGCCGGATGCCCGGGCAGAGCTCGGCGACGCGCTCAGGCCCAATCCAGTCGATGTCGAGGCCGGCGGCCTTCTGCGTGACGAGCAGGTCCCGGAAGGCGCGCTCGCGCTGTTCGTCGTAGGCGACGAATAGGTAGCCGCCAGCGCGCCACTCGACGTCTATGCCGCGCTCCGCCTCGAGCCCCGAGACGATGCGGATCGATTCCTGGCATAGCCTGATCTTGGCCGGGTCGGAGTGGGTGGCGCGCAGGCCGCCGATGGCCGCGCGGTTCTGGCCGCGGCCCCAAGAGGCATTCTTCTCCAGGACTATCGTCGATAGGCCGCGCTCGGCGCAGTACAGGGCGAGCGGGACGCCGACCGACCCGGCGCCTATGATCAGTACATCGCAGGTTCTCATGCCCGCCCTCCGTTTCGTTCATCGGCTCCCACGGGGCCGGCGACGCGGCCAGCCAGCTCGCCGAGCGGCGCCTCCAGGTACAGCGGCCTGAGCGTGCCGTCGGTCACCTCGCGCGGGTCGACGCCCGCCTTGCGGAAGACCTGCGGCAGGAGCGCCGAGCAGGTCTTGGAGCCGCAGGCGCCCATGCCCACGCGAATGCTCTTGAGCTGGCTCGCGTCGCGGACCTCGTTGGCCTTGATGAACGCGACCATCTCTCCGACCGTCACGCGCTCGCAGCGGCAGACGATAGCCTGGTCGGGCAGGTACTCGTAGCGCGGCTCGGGGAGCGGCCTGGTGACGGCCTCGTCCTGCACGCGCACGCCGATGATCCTGGCGGCGTTCTCGGGCCGGGCCCGCAGCGTCAGCACCCAGGTGCGGCGCTTCTTATAGAACTGCTTGGCTACGAGCTCGGCGTCCTCGACGAAACGGCCATCGGCGTCGAGGGCGGGCAGCCTGTCGCCTATCGCGTAACGGCCGGCGTCGAACTCGAACGGTATCCTGACCTCGGCCATGCCGTCTCCCGCCCGGCGGACGAGCGACACCGCGAGGCCCGGGCAGGCCGCGACGCAGGCCGAGCAGCCCTTGCAGTCCGAGCCCTCGAAGTACGGCAGGTCCAGGATCGAGCCTTTGCGCGCCTTGAGCTGTATGGACTCGGTCGGGCAGACCGTGGTGCAGGGGTTGCACGGTATCTCCTCGGTGCAGAAGAACACCGGTTTCCACGAGTCGCCGGGCTCGACCGGCTCGCGTGCTATCACCTCGCCGGGTCGGCTCTTGAGCACCTCGCGCTTGGCGAGCCACTCGGCGTCGATCTCCACCTTGCGTCCGAGTAGCTTGGCCAGGGACAGGGCGGCGATGCGGCCCCCGAACATGGCGCTCGAGGCCTCGGCT
>JAKQKE010000126.1 GCA_029560805.1 Spirochaetota bacterium | reverse complement strand
CCAGACGTCTCGTCCCGGAGCGTCGACGGAGACCAGGGCGGCCCCGTCCTTCTTCCAGTATCGGATCATGATGAATCCCTTCCGCCCCCGGGGCGGTCGGACCATCGATCCCGCGCTCGCTAAGGCGAAGGGGGGATTAGGCTCGATCCGGCTCGCGCGGGGGCCATCGTAGGAATGGCGGAATGTCTTGCCTCGAACAACTGTCCGGGTCCGGCATGGACGTCCTCCCCCTCTGCGTTACGCGGATGGCCGCCCGTACGGGCGACGATATCGATCTGCTATAGGACGTAGTATAGCCTCGCGGGGGTCGCGAGGCAAGCGCGTTTCTCCTTATGAAGCCGCTTCGCCTTGTCCCGCGCCGGCGCCGGGACTATATTTATGGTAACGAGGAGGCCGCAATGGACGCCCTCCGGGATCCATCGTGGATGCGCGAGCTCTATACATCCTCCCCCGCGGAGCGATTCGAGCGAGGACGCTTCAGCGTGGTATCCGTGGCGTCCAGGCCGAACCCCCTGCACCATTACGAGCGCTACCGATACCGCATGTTCTTCTTCGAGCGGGGCGACCGGAGGCCGGTCATGTCGGCCGACCTCGAGTCCGACATACTCGGCACCTGGCGGCTGACCGTCACGACGGCTTCAGGGTCGAGCATCGTCATGTCGTTCGACGAGGCGCCCGACTACGACGCCTTCAAGGCGGCCGCCCTCCGCTACGCCGACGCCGCGGCCGAGAAGGCCCGGCCCGGAGCCTCCGCCGGACGGTCGACGAAGGGGCGGGCCGCGGCCAAGCGAAGCCCTCGGCGCTCCTGAGCGGTTCGACCGCGGCGGCGCAGCGGCGCGGCGGCTCAACCTTTCGCGGGCGATGCGCTATACTCTGCGTATGAACGCGACGATACGCTCCATCGCCATCGTAACGGCCCTCGCCTGCGCCGCGGCCTACGGGCGAGCCTCCTGCGACGAGTACTACTCCGAACGCGGCTTCTCGATAGACCTGCCCGAGGGCTTCGTCTTCCTGGGCGGCGACGGATCGAGCAAATTCTCGTTCGGGCTGCCGGACGGTTCGGTGGAGATCGACCTTATCGCCTACCCCGACGACCGCTTCGGGGAGGCCCGCGAAGGCGCCGAGGATACCGCCAGGCGCCTGTCGGGTCGCGGGTCGTTCGCGGCCTTCGACTACCAGGGCCGCGGCGCGGCGCTCGGCGAGCTGTCCTTCGGCTCGGGCCAGTCGGCGATGCGAGGCTACGGCCTCTTCGTGAACGACGTCGCGCCGCCCGCCGATTCCGGGGGCGAGCCGTACGACCTCGTCGTGCTGGCCTACGCGCCGGCCGACGGCTACGACGGCTACGCCGACTTCGTCGCGTCGGCGATCGACGGCTTCTCGATCGACTACGGCCGCAGGGCCGCCCCGGGGCCGATCGGCGTCGCCTCCCGCGCGGCCGTCGGCGCGGCGCGGCCGAGGCCGGTATCGCTGCGCTTCGGCGAGGCGGAGATACGGACCGAGTGGAACCCGGCCGAGGCCGCGCTGTCGCAGCAGCTGGTCGAGCGCGAGTACCGCGTGCTGACCGCCTACGGCCGGTCGCCCGAACTGATAGACGCCGCGATAGCCAGGTTCTACAGGATGGCGTTCCGCGACGCGGCGCCGTCGCTCGACCGCCTGGCCCTCGAGCTGTCGGCAGCGTGGGAATCCGGCGCCTGGGCCGGAAAAAAGCCCAAGTCGGCCGGGGCAGCCGGCGCCGGTCCGGCCGCGACCGCCGAGCCTCGCGCCTACGCGGAGGCGCTGCTCGCCTGGGTGCAGGGCTTTACCTACGAGCGCGACCCCGACGGCTCCGACGTGGTCAACCCGATATCGGCCGCCTTCGAGCGCCGCGGCGACTGCGATTCCAGGGCCCTCGTCATGGCCATACTCCTGCGCCGCGAGAACATACGCTCCATCATGATGGTATCGCTCGAGCACGAGCACGCCCTCGCCGCCGTCGACGCGCCCGGCCCCGGGGCGCGCTTCCCGTTCGACGACGGGGCCTGGCTGGTCGCCGAGACGACCGCCAGGGTCGGCATCGGCATGATAGACTCGACCCAGGCCGACCCGTCGGCGTGGATAGGCGTAGCCTTTCCGTTCTGATGGCTGATCGCGGGACAAACAGGCGTATTATGTCATAGTGCGGCGTTGACACCTGAACGACGCCGCAACTATACTTCCGGCAGCCCGAACATGGTCGCGGTCGCGACCGGAGGACCGTTATGGAACCGATAAGCGCTCGTTATAAAAATACGATCCTGCAGATGCTCGCGCATTCCAAGGGCGCGGGCAAGGTGACGATAGACAGCGTCTACCAGCCCGGCAACCCCGAGATCACGCCCTTCATCGACAGCATGATAGAGGAGAACCTGGCCCCGGACAGCGCCATCGAGCCGTTCGAACGCCTCGAACGCCTGGCCGAGCTGTCCAGGAACGGCGCTAAGTGCCTCCTGCTCGTCGAGCACTACAGCAACTTCGACCTGCCGGTCTTCCTGTACCTGCTGCGCAAGGCCGGCCCCGAGGGCCGGCGCATAGCAGACGACGTCGTCGCGATAGCCGGCATCAAGCTGTCGGAGACCAACCCCGTGGTCACCGCGTTCTCGGAGGCGTTCTCGCGCCTGGTCATCTACCCGAGCCGCTCGATCGACGAGCTGGCCGACAAGGTCAAGGACCCCGAGGCGCTCGCCTCGGAGACTAAGAAGGCCAACGCGATCAACCTGGCCTCGATGAAGAAGCTGGCGGAGCTGCGGACCCAGGGCAAGCTGGTGCTGGTCTTCCCCGCGGGCACCCGTTTCAGGCCCTGGGACCCGGCCTCAAAGCGCGGCGTGCGGGAGATAGACTCGTACATCCGCTCGTTCGACTATATGTCGCTCGTATCGATCAACGGCAACATCCTGCGCATCAACCCGGAGGGGGAGATGCTCGAGGACCTGATCTGCCGCGACGCGGTCCGCTACGGAGTAAGCGAGCCGAGGCGCTGCGACGAGTTCCGCGACGCGGTGAAGGCGTCCCTCGCCGAGGGACAGGACCGCAAGCAGGCCATCGTCGACGCGGTGATGGCGGAGCTCGACGCGATGCACTTGGCGGCCGAGCGCGCGTAGCTAGTACGCGCCGTACGAGACGATCTCGTCGACGCGGGCCAGTACCCGCGCGCTCGCGACCCAGCTACCCTCGAGAAGCGACAGCCGCGGCGGCGCGGCCAGCGCCACCGTGCCGCGCACCTCGCGCGGCTTGTTGTGCGTTACCTGGCGCAGGTAGGCCCTGAGCGCCTCGCGGACGGCGTCCTCGACGGCAAGGCGCCTAGCGCCCGGCGCGAGGAACGGCGCCCGTCCCCTGCCCTGGGCGGCCGCGCTCGACGCCTTCCACGAAGCCAGCTCGGCGCGCTGCGACGCGTCCGGGTAGAATTCGACCGTCGCGTACAGCACGGTACCGTCGAGCCTGGCGGCGACCGCCCTCGGCATCATCGCGGCGGACGCCTCCGGAGCCAGCGGCGCCAGCTCGAAGCGCTCGTCTATCGAGCGCGCGCGGTCGCTCGGCGTATACGAGTACGAGAAGCCCCATATCATCCCTGAGAAGGTCCAGCGCGCCTCGGCGAGCAGGGCCGAGGCCGCCTCGCCGTCGGGCACCCTGGCTACGTAGCCGGGGTCGGCCACGTCCCGGAAGGCCAGCACCGACGGCGGAGACGCCAGGTCGACCGGGAATTCGGCCCGCAGGATGACGTCGCGGTCCTGGCCGGCGACGCTCGAGGCGGCCGATAGCAGAGCGACGACGGCGACCGCGAAGCGGCGCGCCGCCCGCGAGGGCGGCGTGGCGTGCCGGCATATCGTCGTCCTCATGGCTAGCTCAGCGCCCCGAGACGAGGCGCTTGATCGGGTTGACGCCGTGCCTGATAGGGAAATAGAGGGCGGCGAACGCGAAGCCCGCCAGGTGGGTCAGGTGGGCGACGCCGCCGCCGGAGCCGAACAGCTGGGACCATAGCTCGATGACCGTGTAGCCGGCGACGAGTATGGGGGCGGGCACCGGTACCACGCCCCAGATGAAGATCCTGGCCCGCGGGTTGATCACCGCGAACGCGAGCAGCACCGCGTACACCGCGCCCGACGCGCCGACCAGGCTGACGCCCATCGCGCCGCCGAGCGAGAAGGCGGCCAGCGAGAACAGCCCCGCGAGCGCGCCGGTCAGCAGGTAGAAGAACAGGAACTCCCTCGAGCCGAGCGATCGCTCGACCGAGCTGCCGAAGAAGAACAGGCCGAGCATGTTGAACAGGAGGTGCCTGAGATTGGCGTGGACGAACATGTAGGTGAAGGGCTGCCAGACCCAGCCGAGCTGGAGCACGGCGGCCGGGATCATGGCCAGGTAGACGTAGGCCTCGCGCGCGACGCTGGTCAGCGCGTAGACGAGCACGTTGACGCCGATCAGCACGAGCGTGACGTTGCCGTTGGTGAAACGGAAGGGCTTCCTGATTCTCTGTATGAAAGTCATATCGTTAATGTACGCAAAAAACGCCGCCTCTGTGTAGTGTCACGAACCTTATGCATGGACGGGGCGGCCTCGAGGCTCGGAACGGCGACGACGCGCGCCCTTGCCCGGCGGCCGCCGGGCCGCTACACTATCGTCATGCCGACCAACCCGCCGCGGGCGCCGAACTGCCTGCAATGCGTCCACTTCCGCGTGACCTGGGACCCGGCCTTCCCCCGCTCCTGCGACGTCTTCGACATCAAGACGCGCCGGATGCCGAGCGCGGAGGTCTACGCGGCGACCGGGCTCCACTGCCCGTCATTCGAGCTGAAGCCCGGCCTCAAGTAGCTACAGCCGCTTGAGCAGCACCGCGGTCGCGTCGTCGGAGACCCTGGCCCCGCTGACGTGGAAACGCCATTCCCTGACGATGAAGTCGAGCATCTGGGCCGCGTCGCCCTCGGGGGCCGAGGTCAGGGCCTCGAGCATGCCCGCCTCGCCGAACGGGGCGCCGTCGACGTTCTCGGCGCCGCCGAAGCCGTCCGTGTAGATCAGGATGACGTCGCCCTGCCGTAGCTTGAAGCGCATCGACGTATACGGAGCGTCGACGCCGCGCCGGCCGAGGGGCGGGCCCATGTAGTCGCCCTGGCCCTTGGGCCGTAGCGGCGCGGCGCGAACCCTGTCGGCCCCGAGGTACAGCGCTCCCGAGTGGTCGGCGCTCGAGTACTCGACGCCGCCGGACGGGTCGAGGCGCAGCAGGGCGGCCGAGACGGCATGATCGGCCGCCGGCAGCTCGGCCATCAGCTCCTCGTTGATCGACTCGAGCATGGAGCCGAGGCTCCTGGCGCGCAGCTCGTGGAAGGCGCGGTGGAACAGGGAGCGCGCCAGCACCGTGATCAGGCCGGGGGCGATGCCGGAGCCGGTCACGTCGCCGACGACAAGGCCGTCGAGCCGGTCGCCCCGGCGGTAGAAGTCGTAGAAGTCGCCGGAGATGCCGCCGGCCGGCAGGAACGCGAAGGCCGCGTCCCAGTCCTCGTTGCGGGGCGCGGCGCTCGGGAAGAAGCCCTGCTGGACCCTGGCCGCCACGCGCGTGTCCCGCGCCGATAGCTCCAGTCGCGCCTTGAGCCGCTCGCTGGCCTCGGACAGCCCGACGCTGAGCCCCTCCTGGGCGGCCAGCGTCGATTCGAGCTCCCTGGAGCGCGCCGCCACGCGGCGGGCCAGGTCGGCGCCGAGCGCCTCGCTGTCGTTGTGCGCGCTCACGAACTGCCCGGCCAGCGTCGCGCCTATGCCGAACACGAGGAGCAGGTAGCCGTAATCCATGAACGATACCGTACCCGCCGAGCCGGCGAGCGCGTCGAGCAGGGCCGCGAGGCCGACCACGGCGATCGCGAGGAGCGGCTTCACGGCTCCGCCGCCGGCGATCGCCGCGGCCAGCCTCGCCGGCAGGCCGCGGCGCCCGGCGCCCGAGCCGGCTCGCAGCGCGTCCGCCGTCGGCTTGACCACGTCGAAGGCCAGCGCGTACAGCGCCGGCAGGGCTATCGTATACTGCCACAGGGACAGGAGCTCGTCGCTCCAGGCGAACAGCCGCACGACGGCGGCCAGGGCGAAGACCGCCGCGTAGGCCTTGGCGAAGACCGATACCGGGCGGCCGCGCTCCGCGTCGAAAAAGGCCAGGATGGCCGGCGCGAGCAGGAACAGCGACGCGTACTCGAGCCCGGCTATCACGCGGGTGTCCAGGATGACGTCGTAGACGATATAGGTGCGGCAGAACAGGTAGACCGCCAGGAGGCCGGCGGCGATCGCGAAGTACAGGTACGAGCGCGCCTTGGGCCTCGAGGCGAACAGGATGGCGTGGTAGAGGCCGAAGAAGAAGTAGATGCCGATCAGCATCAGCTTGAGGCCCTCGCGGCGCGTCGACTCGAGCGTGCCGTAGGCGTCTATCAGGTAGGGTCCGCCCGCGGACAGGCCCGTCGCCGCGTTCCGCGGGTCGCCGGCTATCATGATGGACAGCTGGTTCCTGCCGCGGCGCAGGTAGCGCGCGTCCAGCTCGACCAGAGCGCCGCGCACCGACCGCTCGACCCGCATCGTGCCGTCGCCGGAGGTGAAGGCCTCGTCGCGCACGAGCGAGCCGTTCAGGTAGATCTGCCAGTTCTGGCCGACGCTCGCCAGGAAGAGCCCGACGCCGGTACGCGACGAGAGTAGCTCGTCGTCGGCGTCGAAGGGAATCATCACGGTGTAGCGGCTCGGCTTGAGGCGCTCGAGCGAGAAGACCCCGTGCGCCGGGGCGTCGGGCAGGCCCAGGTCGCGCATCGACAGCGGGCGGTCGCCGGGCGAGCCGGGCGCCTCCACCCAGGGCGCCTCGCCGGGCAGCGGCGCCTGGAAGACCCATTCGAGGGAGAAGCCGTTGCGGACGTAGGCCTCGTGGGCGCTCAAGTCTATCGGTTCCGCCCCGAGCCATGACGCGGCAAAGGCGAGAAGCGCGAGCATCGTCATTCGTCGTGACACATCGACCCCCGGGCCATTGTATCGCGAGTACGGCGTATCATGGAAGCGAAAAAGCGACGGATAGGGCCGACCGGGCCTAGTGCAGCTCCTTGAGCCGGTCGCGGATGCGCGCGGCGCGCTCGTAATCCTCCGCCTCGATGGCGTTCTCGAGCTCGGCGCTGAGCACGGCCCTCTCGAATTCGGGGCTGCCCTGCCGCAGCACCGATACGTCCTCGATGATCGGGGAGCTGTCGGCCTCGGGGGCGGTATCGAGGCCTCCCGAGCCGGGAGCCTCGTCGGGCGGGGACTCGCGTATCATATCGACGGGGACGCCGGCCATCTCGACGATGTCCTCGGAGACGAACACCTCCGCGGTCGTCCTGACCGCCAGGGCTATCGCGTCGGACGGCCTGGCGTCTATCGACACCTCGCCCTCGAGGCCGCGCAGCACCACGTTGGCGAAGAAGGTGCGGTCGCGCAGGTCGCGTATCTCTATCCTGACCAGGCTGGCCTCGAGCGTGGCCAGCATCGACAGGATCAGGTCGTGGGTCAGCGGGCGTGGCATCTCCACCCGGCCGAGGCCGATCAGGATGGCCTGCGTCTCCAGCTGGCCGATGAAGATCGGCACGACGAGGTCCGAGCCCTTGGGCCGGATGAGGACGACGTTGCCTTGGTCGGTCTGGGCCACGGTCCAGACCTCAGCTTGAACGAAGGTATTTGATCCCATGATCGCTTCCGGGTATAGTATAGAACTTCCGCCGGCTGTATGTAAGCCTTCGCGGTATAGTATCGCGGGAGGTCGGCATGGCTACAGCGCATTACGATAAACCTGACTTCTGGGCCGAGAAGGCCAGGAAAGAAGGCTATCCGGCACGTTCGGTCTACAAGCTCGACGAGCTGGACAGGAAATTCGGCGTCCTGAAGCCCGGGGCGCGCGTGCTCGACATCGGCGCCGCGCCGGGAAGCTGGAGCCTCTGGGTGCTCAAGCGACTGAACGGGCACGGCTTCCTGTCGGCCGTCGACCTTCAGCCGCTCGGCATCAGCCCGAGCTACCCTAACTTCTTCTTCCTGCGCGGCGACCTCTACGACGACGCGGTCAAGGCGGCCATCGCCGAGCGCGGGCCCTACGACCTGGTGCTGTCCGACGCGGCGCCGGCGACGAGCGGCAACCGGGGCCTCGACACCGACCGATCCGAGGCCATCGTCGAGGCGGTGCTCGGCTACGCCGACGACCTGCTCAAGCCGGGCGGCTCGGTCGTCGCGAAGCTGTTCATAGGCGGCGGCCAACGCGAACTGCTCGACCGCATGAAGGCCGCCTACGCGACCGCGCGAGCCTTCAAGCCGGAGGCCTGCCGCACGGTAAGCTTCGAGACCTACCTGATAGGGCTCGGCAAGAACTAGGGCCTCAGGCCTTGGCCTTCATCGCGAGCAGGGCGACGATATCCTCGAGCGGCGCGCGCCGTCCGAGCGCCGCGTAGAATTCGGCGTCGCCGCATAGCTTCGCCAGAGCCGAGAGCGTCGTCAGGTGCTCGTTGCGCGTGGCCGACAGGATCAGGAACGCGGCCCTGACCGGCGCCCCGTCGGGAGCCTTCCAGTCCACCGGGAATCGGGAATACGCGAGCGCGACCATCGCCTGGCCGGCGTCGGCTATCAGGGGCGAGCCGGGGTGAGGGAACGCCAGGCCGCGGCCCATCGCGGTCGGCGAGTTCGCCTCCCGCCTGGCGCAGGCCATGGCCAGGTCGCCGGGCGACACCCCGGCCGGTAACCTGAGCGTCGAGGCCAGGGCCTCGACGAACTCGGCCGGGTCCTTGCCCGGAACGTTGTACCAGACCCCTCCCCGGGTAATCAGCGACGATAGATCCATTCCCACTCCTGCATGCGGCATCGTTGGCTCTGCCGCTTGCTACCAGTATATCAACGAGGCGTGCAATGGAGAATACCGCCCGCCGGGCGCACAAAAAAGGCCGCCCTTTCGGGCGGCCTTACGATCAGCAGTAGTCTAAGCTAAGCTTAGTAAGCGATCGTGGTAACGAAGGTGAAAACACCCTTGTCATCATCGCCCATGTTGGTACCACCGGTAACATCATCGGTAGCGAGTTCGCCAGCGGTGTAGTCAACGGTAAAGGTGACCATCGGGAAGAGGACGGCCTCAAGGCCGACAGAAAGCGCGGCGACTTCATCGTTAAGCTCATAGCCACCCTCGGCATAGGGCTTGATATAGGTAGCGTCGCTCAGCATAGCCTTGTAGGAGGCCTTGCCACCGATGAGAACCAGCATCGGGTTATTGGCGGGGTCAGCCAGCAGGTCCCAGAGGTCAACACCGGCTTCGAAGGTAAGGTTCTCAACAGCCAGGAGACCCATGCGAGCCTTGGCATCAAGACGGGAAGCGTCAGCAGAAGCATCAGCCTTGCCGTAGTAGACACCAGCACCGAAGCTCACGAGGTCAGCCAGCGCGTAGTCAGCGGTGAACATGGCATCGAAACCGGTGGTAGTGGCGGTAGCCATGGCCATGGCGAGGTCAAAGCCGACAGCAAGGTCAAGGGCCTCAATCGGGGTAGAGGTACCCTTTACGCCAAAGCCGAAGTCGTTAGCATCAGCTCCGAGGTTGCCGTAGAGGAGGCTACCGGAAATATTGGCAATCTCGCCAAGCTTGTAGCCGAAGTCCATACCAACCATGTACTCGTTAGCCTGCTCATCTGAAGCGTCATGAGCGTTGGAGGAAGCAACCTTCACCGCGAAGGAGAAATCGCCATCCATACCAAAGGAGAAGCCACCATTGGGAGACAGGTCCGGAGCTACCAAGCCGTTGTCATCATCAAACTCATCAGCAACCCAGGGAGCGAAGCTCTTGGCATTGTTGATCTCGAAATCAGGGGCGCTGGCGATCTGGAGGTACAGAGCGCTGGGGAAGAGGATCTTCGCGGTGACGGAACCGGTGGATCCATCGAGAGCGAACTCGTCATCCGTGCCGCTTACGCCGAGCTCGAAATCTTCAATGGCGATATAGCCAGTGATAGCTTCTTCACCAGCCGTGGCGGAATCAGCCGCGACGAGGGGGAACTCGAGGCTGGCAGTGGCCGCATTGGTAAAACCATGATTCTCGGAATTGAGGTCATAGCCCCAAGTCAACGACGCTTCACCGGTAAGGGTATACGCGGCATCCTGGGCAAAAACGGCACCGCCGATGAGGGCGAGCGCCAGAAGAAGCACTATAGCTTTCTTCATGTAAATTCCTCCTTGTAGGAATAAAGCGGGGACCGGGCCTAAGGTCCGGTTGACCCCTTAGCTTTAGGGCGAGTATAGCAGTGCCAAATTCAGGTGTCAAGGAAATTTTAGGTCTCGAACTGGAACTTCATGACAAATTAACCAGTTCTTGTCAATTTTCAAGCGGATCGCGAGTAAAACCACGACACGCCGCCCCTGAGTAGACACACGACACGCCGCCCCTGAGTAGACACACGACACGCCGCCCCTGAGTAGACACACGACACACCGCCCCTGAGTAGACACACGACACACCGCCCCTCGACGTTCGGGTTCGGTGTCAGATGCCGCCGTTAACCTGCGAGCGAAGCGAGTCAGGTTAAACGACGGCTAGCGATCGCCGCGTCAGTCGGCGATCGCGTATCGTACCAAGCGCCGCCGTTAACCTGCGAGCGTAGCGAGTCAGGTTAAACGACGGACAGCGATCGCCGCGTCAGTCGGCGATCGGGCGTGTCGTGGCGGTTTGCGGGTAGGGTATCAGGCGACGGTATGACGCGCTTCTCGGAGCGGTGTTTAATGCCTTTTATTGAAATTGTTCGAATGTCGATATAGCGTTTTACTCAATTCGAAATTGTGTTGATTATACTTGCTTCTGCGTTTATACTAAGTATAAACTATTGATAGAGGTTCTACTATGCAAGCAGTAATTCAGAAGTGGGGCAACAGCCTCGGCATCCGTATTCCCAATCTCTTTGTGAAGGAATTCTGCCTAAGGCATGGTTCGGCCGTCGATATAGTCGAGAAAGATGGCGCTATCGTAATCGTGCCTCCCAAAATAAGCCTTGATGCCCTCCTCGCGAGCGTATCAGCCGACAATGTCCACGTTCCCATCGAAACAGGCGATTCAGTCGGCAACGAGGCATGGTGATGGGGTTATATATCCCTGATCGTAAAGATATAGTCTGGCTGGATTTCAATCCTCAACTCGGCCACGAGCAACGCGGTAGGCGGCCGGCGCTGGTCGTCTCCCATGAGGAATACAATCAAAAGACAGGGATGGCCATATTCTGCCCGATCACGAGCAAGATAAAGGGCTATCCTTTCGAAGTTATCGTTCATGGGTCACGGATCGACGGATGCGTTCTGAGCGATCAGCTAAAAAGCCTCGATTGGACAGTTCGTAATATAGAATTCATAGCAAAACTATCTTCTGAAGCCTTTGAAGAAGTGCTGACGAAGATAAAGGTCATTATAGATTAATGACACGCCGCCACTGAGTTACACACGACACGCCGCCCCTCGACGCTCGGGTTCGGTGTCAGATGCCGCCGTTAACCTGCGAGCGCAGCGAGTCAGGTTAAACGACGGCTAGCGATCGCCGCGTCAGTCGGCGATCGCGGCCATCGCGTCCATCAGCCCCGGTACGTCTCCATGGTGGCCAGGAACGCCTTCCTGGAACCCTCTATGGTGGCCTCCGGCACGCAGTAGCATAGCCGTATCCAGCCGGGGTAGCCGAAGCCGACGCCGGGCACGGACAGGACGCCGCGTTCCTTGAGGGCCATGGCGAAGGCGACGTCGGCGCTCTCGCCCTTGGCGGCGCGCGAGGCCGCGGCGGCGGGCGCCTCGCAGAATAGGTAGAAGGCGCCCTCGGGGCGGGCGTAGCGTATGCCGGCCTCGTCGAGGACGGCGGACAGCATGGCGCGGCGGCGCTCGTAGCGCGACACGTCGGCCTTGGCGCGCCAGCTGGCGGCGACGGCGCGCTGCATCATGGCCGGCGCGTTGACGAAGCCGAGCACGCGGTTCGACGCGGCGAGCCCGGCCATCAGGAGGGCCTTGTCGGAGCAGGCTGGGTTGACGGCTATGTAGCCGAGCCGCTCGCCGGGTATGGACAGGGTCTTCGAGAAGCTCGAGGCGACGATGCCCTCGGGATATGCCGAAAGGACGGGCGGGACCGTCACGCCGTCGTAGACGATGTCCCGGTAGGGCTCGTCGACGATCAGGTACGGCGCGCGGCCCGAGGCGGCGGCGTGCCTCGATAGGACGGCGGAGAGCGCGGCGATCGCGGAGGCGGGATAGACGCGGCCGGTCGGGTTGTTCGGGCTGTTGACGATGACGGCCGCGGTCCTGGGCGACAGGACGCGCGCCACGGCGTCCGGGTCGAGCGAGAAATCGGGCGCCGAGTCGGCGACGACGAGGACGCCGCCGCAGTTGTCGACGTAGGCGGAGTACTCGGCGAAATACGGCCTGACGACGACGACCTCGTCGCCGGGGTTGACGACGGTGCGCAGGATCACGTTGAGGGCGCCGGCCGCGCCGACTGTCATCACCACGTCGTCGGAGGTCGTCGGCACGCCGTGCTCGAGGGCCACCTTCTCGGCCATCGCGGCGCGCGCGAAGGGATAGCCGGCGTTGGTCATGTAGGCGTGCGAGCCGAGCTCGTCGCTCGACGCCGCGGACTTGAGCGCCGCCAGGAATTCGGCCGGCGGCTCGAGGTCGGGGTTGCCCAGCGAGAAGTCGTAGACGGCGTCCGGTCCGAGCCTGGCCTTGAGCTCGATGCCGGCCTCGAACATCTTCCGTATCCACGAACCGCGCTCCAGGCTGGCTCGCACCGCGTTGGCTATGGGCATTCCTCGTTCCTCGCTTTCGGTCTATTTTTTCGGCGAGACTATACCACGATGCGCGACGCCCCAGGAAGGATAGCGGAAGTCCGTCCCCGATAGAAACACGACGCGCCGCCCCATGCAGGTTCGTGATTTTGAACAGGCCTCGTTTATCATCTCGGCAGGGCCTGTCCAGGAAGCGCGCCCCTCGCAACGCGAGGGTCGACGCTTCCTGGACACCCGCCTCCGCGTGTATGCGAGGCCTGGGTACGAACAAGGTTCGGAGGGCGGCGCGTCGTGCATATAGTATGGCTGGTACGTTACATATCATAGTATAGTGCTGGATGGACGGTCGGGTATCTCGGCGCGTCCGTTCGGGAGGCGGCCATGCAGGTACAGATCGCGATCGACACCTACGACGACCTGTTCTCGGATTTCGATATCAGGGACTATCGGGAACGGTTCTTCTCGAACGACTTCCTCGATGAGCTGAAGATGAGGACGAACAGGCCCCTCGACGCCAAGGCCCTGGCCATCAAGCTCGTCATCCCCTCGGACGAAAGGGATGATGGCGCCGAAGCCATCATACTGGACAGGATCAGGGAATTCTTCGCGATGCGGCTCGAGCGGAATAAGGCGAAAAAGCGGGCGATCCTGTTTACCGCGGTCAAATTCGAGGCGATCGGCCTGCTCATCATGCTAGTCGCCAATTACCTGGCCCGCTTCATCACGGACTACCTGAAGGACTTCCTTTTAATTCCGTCATGGTTCTTCGTCTGGAGCGGCTTGGAAAAATACATGTACAATATACGGGTCCTGGATAAGAAGATCCGATTCTACGACGTCCTGACGCGATCCTCGGTTACGTTCGAGGGAATCGAGGCGCGCTAGGCGCGTCGCGCAAGGCGCGTTCGCTATCGGAGACGGAGCGACTGGAGGCGATATGGCTGAGGCAATCCGGAACGCGGCCGACAGGGCGGCGGGGTTCGACGAGCTGCTCATGGCGATGCTGGCCGGGGGCGACGCGGAGGCGGCCCGGAAGGCCAAGCCGCTGCTCGACGACGCGAGGCCCGAGGACCTGGTGGGCGCGGTAGACGCGGCGGTGGAGCGCGGCGTCGATATGGCCGCCCTCAAGCCCGCGATAAGCAGGCTGATAAACTTGATGGCCGCGCCGCTTTCGCGGCGCCGGCGCGAGCCGCCGCGCGGCGAGCGCCTGTTCAGCTCGCTGATGGCGGAGAACCGGGCCCTGCTCGCCGTTCTGGATCGGGGCAAGACGTTTGCCCAGGCGATCAACGACGCTACGAAACGAGGCGCGAACCCCGCAGGTCATATCGTCGATTTGAGGAACCTTATAGAGGAGCTAGGGGCGATAGAGGCCCATTACCGCAAGAAGGAGAACGTCCTCTTCCCCTGGTTCGAGGCCCGCTACCCCAGGTACCGCTGCGTGCGCGTGATGTGGGAGATCCACGACGACGCGAGGCGGGACCTGAAGGACGCGGCCCGCCTGCTCGACGCGGCCGCGGCCGGCCCCGTGGGCGCCTTCGATCCGGCGCCGCTCAACAAGGCGCTCGGAAGGCTGTACTTCGACCTGAACGCGAACGCGTGGCGCGAGGACTTCGCGCTATACCCGGTGATGATGGACCTGATGAGCCCGGCCGACGGCGAGGCGCTGTTCGCCGAGACGCTCGACTACGGCTGGTCCTTCCTGGACGAGGCCGCGGCGCTGCGCTTTACCGGCCCCGAGGCCTCAGCCGAGTCGGCCGCGCGGGTGGCGCTCGAGGCGTCGTCGGGGCCGAACGCCGAACCGAGCGACGGCCCGGGCGGCGTCGCCGCGGCCGGCGGCTTCTCCGGGCGCACTGGCGCGATGCCGAACGATGTGCTCACCGCGATGTTCGCTTCGCTGCCGGTCGACATGACCTGGGTCGACGACAGGGATAAGGTGCGCTGGTTCTCGGACTCGCCGCATCGTATCTTCCCGCGTAGCCCGGCGATCATCGGTCGCGACGTGCGGAAATGCCACCCCGGCGCCTCGGTCGGCCGGGTCGTCTCCATTATCGAGTCGTTCAGGCGCGGCGAGAAGGACCGCGAGGCGTTCTGGATCACGATGAAGGGACGATTCATCCATATAGAGTACTTCGCGCTGCGCGACCCCGCCGGACGATACCTGGGCGTGCTGGAGGCGAGCCAGGACCTGACCGAGAAGCGGGCCATCGAGGGCGAGAAGCGCCTGGCCGATTGAACGGCGACGAAAGGAAGCGGTATGGGCGACGCGACGATAGCGGTTTTCTCGGGCACGGGCAACGCGGCGCGGGCGGCGGGAATAATGGCGGATCGCCTCCGGGCCGCCGGCCTGGCCGTGACTACGGTCGACCTGGCGGCCGGCGAGGCGCTGCCGGAGCCGTCGGCCGGAGGGCTCCTGGTCGTCTGCAGCTCGACGCTCGGCTTCTCCGTGCCGTATACGGTGATGCGCGCCCTGAGGCGAGCGCCGCGCGCCGCGGCCGGGTCGCGGGCGGCCGTGGCCTGCGTCTGCGGGTCGACGATGGGCAGGTCCGGCATAATCGGCGGCTGGAGCGGGGCCGCGTCGATCGCGGCGCTGGCGGCGCTCGGGCGGCGGGGCTACCGGGCCGCCGGCTCGGCCGACGTCTCGTACCCGGAGAACTGGACCCAGGCATCGCCGCCGGCGGCGGGCGCCGACCGGGACGCGATGATCGCGCGGGGGGACGCGGAGGCGGAGGCCTTCGGCGAGAGCTTGGTGGCGGGCGACGGGACGTTCCTGAGGCGCGATCCGCTGACGAGGAGCCTCGGCCGCTTCGTCGGCTTCGTGTTCAGGGTCCTGGCGCGCAGGGCCCTGGCGCGGCTGTTCGTCGCCGACGGCGCGTGCACCGGTTGCGGCCTCTGCGCCGACGCGTGCCCGTCCGCCGCGATCGAGATGCGCGACGGTCGGCCGGCCTGGTCGACGGCGTGCTCGGCGTGCAACCGCTGCATAAACCTCTGCCCGGCCGCCGCGATCCAGACATCGACGGCTAGGCTCGTCCTGGTGCTCGGGCTCAACGCCGCGGCGATGCTAGCCGCGCCGCGCGCCGCGGACGCACTGCTCGCCGCCGTCGGCGGCGGTTCCGGCTGGCCCGGCTTCGGCCTCGCGTCCTTCGCGCTCTCCCTGGCGCTCTACGCGGCGCTGACCGTCCTGCAGCTCGGCCCGCTCGACGCTCTGCTCAGGGCGGCCGAGCGATCGCGCGCGCTTCGCCGGATCTTCGTCGCCGGCCCGACGAGGCGCTTCCCGCGCTACCTGGCGCCGGGGTTCTCGCCTAGGATTCCGTCAGACCGATAGTCCCCGGCCGCGCCCGCCCCGATTTGACCCCGTCTCCCCCATCGACGATCATGTAAGGCACGCGAAACGAGCGCGCCATTTGTTTTTTTAACTTTTATGACTATTTTGATAACCTATAAGCAAGGAGGACGTTCAATGAGCGAGTACCTGACCAACGACGCGACGAGGGCCGAACGGGCGGCCCGGCTCAAGGTCATCATCGACAAGCTGGCCGCCGGAGCTACCCCGTCGGCCGTCAAAAAGGAATTCCACGACCTAATCAAGGGAGCGGACGCCGCGGAGGTCGCCGACCTTGAGCAGTCCCTGATCGAGGGAGGCCTGCCGGTCGAGGAGGTACAGCGGCTCTGCGACGTCCACGCGGACGTGTTCAAGGCGGGCCTCGAGCGCGGGGAGCGCGCCGAGCGCATGCCCGGGCATCCGGTCCATACGTACCTGGCGGAGAACAAGGAAGCCAGGAAGCGCGCGCGCTCGCTGAGGCTCGCGGCCCTCGGCGGCAGCCTCGAGGCGGTAGCCAACGCCGTGCGCGGGCTCAAGCCTATAATCACCCATTTCGAGCGCAAGGAGAACCAGCTCTTCCCCTACCTCGAGCGCAAGGGCTTCACCGGCCCGTCCAAGGTGATGTGGGGTAAGCACGACGAGATCCGGGCCGTCTTCCGGGAGCTGGACGCGGCCACGGGCTCGGCGGGCTCCAAGGCGTATCGCGCCAAGGCCCGCGACCTGGCCAGGCGGATACGCGCGATGATCTTCATGGAAGAGAAGATCCTGCTACCGAACGCGCTCAAGCGCCTGAGCGACGCCGAGTGGGCGGAGGTGAGGCGCGGCGAGGACGCGATCGGCTTCTCGTGGGTCAAGCCCGGCGCCGAATGGGATCCGGCGCTCGTCGCTCCGGCCGGCGGAGGCGCCTACGCGCGCTTCAACGCGGCCGTAGCGGCGGCGAGCGCCGTTCCGGGCGCCTCGGCGACTCAAAATAGCTCGAGCGCCGCGGCGAGCATAGGCCCCGACACGCCGATACCGCTGTCCACCGGCGCCCTGCCGCTCAAGGTGCTCGACGCCGTGCTCAAGAGCCTGCCGGTCGACGTGTCCTTCGTCGGCGCGGACGACGCCGTGATGTACTACTCCGACTCGCCTCACCGCGTGTTCCCGCGCAGCCCCGCCATCATCGGCCGCGCCGTGCAGAACTGCCATCCGCCCAAGAGCGTCCACATCGTCGAGCAGATAGTCGAGGCGTTCAAGAGAAAGGAGAAGGACAAGGCCGATTTCTGGATCCAGATGGGCGACCGCTTCATCGTCATCTCGTACAAGCCTATCTACGATGCCGACGGGACCTACCTGGGCACACTCGAGATGAGCGGCGACGCGACCGACGTTCGGGCGCTCGAGGGTCAGCGCAGGCTGCTCGACTGGTAACGGAGTCCCATGCGATATCATCGTCGCAAAAACTACTTGCTCCATTTACCGTATTCTGGTATTATAATACCAGATTACGGTAAACGGAGATTCGGCTTCACTCGGGAGAGCGGAAACGCGCAATGCGCGAAAGGAGAGGCGGCATGAAGAAGGCTTTGAACGGAACGGTGTCCTGGGTCGGCAAGATCGACTGGGAACTGACGCGATTCCATGGCGACGAGTACTCGACCCACAAGGGCTCGAGCTACAACAGCTACGTCATAGAGGAGGGCAAGACCGTGCTGATCGACACGGTATGGAACCCCTACGCCAAGGAATTCGTCGACAACCTCGAGGCTGAGGGCCTCCTCGACAAGCTCGACGCCGTCATAGCGCAGCACGCCGAGAGCGACCACTCAGGCGCGATGCCGGAGCTCATGCGCCGCCGTCCCGACCTGCCCGTCTACTGCACGGCCAACGGCGTCAAGTCTCTCAAAGGGCTCTACCACCAGGACTGGGACTTCCGCGTCGTCAAGACCGGCGACGAGTACGACCTGGGCAACGGGAAGAAGCTTGTCTTCATCGAGGCGCCGATGCTCCATTGGCCGGACAGCATGTTCTCGTACATGACCGGCGACGCCATCCTGTTCTCCAACGACGCCTTCGGCCAGCACCTGGCCACCGAGCGCCTCTACAACGACCTCGTAGACCAGGACGTGCTCTGGTCGGAGTGCGTCAAGTACTACGCCAACATACTCACGCCCTTCTCGTCGCTCGTTAAGGCCAAGATCGACCAGGTGCTGTCGCTCGGGCTGCCGGTCGCCATGATCGCCACGAGCCACGGCGTCATCTGGCGCGACGACCCGATCCAGATCGTGCGGAAGTACCTCGAATGGTCGCAGGACTATAAGGAGGACAGGGTCACCATACTCTACGACACGATGTGGCAGGGCACGCGGGTCATGGCCGACACGCTGGCCAAGGCCATCGCCGAGGCGTCGCCGTCCACCACGGTAGTATCGCACTGCCTGTCCAAGTTCGACAAGAACGACGCCGTCACCGACGTTTTCCGCTCCAAGGCCGTGCTCGTCGGCTCGCCCACCGTGGGCAAGGGAATCCTGACCGCCGTCGCGGGCGTGCTCGAGGAAATAAAGGGCCTGCGCTTCAAGGGCAAGAAGGCCGGCGCCTTCGGCGCCTACGGCTGGTCGGGCGAGTCGGTCAAGGTGATCACCGACCTGCTCAAGGCCTCCGGCTTCGACGTGGTCGACGACGGCATCAAGGCGCTATGGAACCCGGACGACGCGGCTATAGCCGCCACGGCGGCCTACGGCAAGGCTTTCGCCGCTAAGCTGGGCTGATCGGAGTAGAGGAATGCTGGAGAAAGAATACCGTTTTACCGAAACAGACGCCTTCACGATGGAGAAGATAATCGACGACGAGCGCGTCAACATCAACCACATCGTCGTGGAGCCGGGCGGAGCGGTGCCGGTGCACGCGTCGAACTCGTTCGTACACCAGATCGTCGTGCGCGGGACCTTAAGCCTGTCCCTCGAGGACGGCCCCGAGGAGGCCCACCCGGCCGGCAGCATCGTAGCGGTGCCGTTCAACCTCAAGATGGCCATACGGAACCGCGGCGACGAGACCCTCGAGTTCTTCGTCGTCAAGGCGCCGAACCCGCGGGACATGCCGCCGACCAAGGCGATCTAAGACATAGTCATGTCGCGGCCGCGGCGTCGACGCTGCGGCCGCGACGCTTCGGTGCTATACTGGCTCCATGAGCAAGCACACGTATCGCGGCGCCGAGCGCCGTCCCGCCGCCGGGATCGTCCTGGCCGCCGTCCTGACCGCCGCCATCGCCGTATCGCTGTCGTCAGCCTGCGCCACGGGCCGGGCCGACGGCTCCGGAGGGGAAGCCATAGCTCCCCTGGCTCCGGCCGTCAGGCCCGCCGAGTACGGCCCGCGCCCACTCTGCGTCGGCCACCGCGGCGCGGCCGGACTCGCGCCGCAGAATACCATGGCGTCGTTCCGCGCCGGCATCGCGGCCGGCGTCGACGCCATAGAGCTGGATATACACCTAAGCTCCGACGGCCGCCTCGTCGTCATACACGACCCGGTCGTCGACAAGCTGACGGACGGCAAGGGCCGCGTATCGGCTATGAGCCTCGCCGAGCTCCGCGCCCTCGACGCGAGCGCGCGCTTCCCGGGCTGGACGGGGGAGCCTCAGCGCCTCCCGACCCTCGAGGAAGCGCTCGACCTGCTCGCGGAGCCCGGCAACGAGAAGGTCGGCCTCCAGCTCGAGATCAAGCTCGACGAGGACGGCTCGCGCCACCCGGGTATCGAGGCCGCCGCACTGGCCGCCGTCCGCGATCGCGGCCTTATCGACCGCACGATAGTCATATCGTTCGACTTCCCGACGCTGGCCACGGCCCGCGAGCTCGAGCCCGGCGTCAAGACCTGCGCCCTGGTCGGCAAGGCCTGGTTCAAGGCCGCTGGCGGGTCGAGGCCCGACCAGGCCGCCGCTATCGCGGCCTCGGGCGCGGACTACGCGGGCGTCGACCACCGCTATCTTTCCCGCGAGCTGTTCGACGCGCTCAGGGCCGCCGGCCTCGGAGTCGGGGCGTGGACTGTGGACGACCCGGCCGTCATGATGGCCCTGTCGTCGCTCGGCGTCGACTTCGTCACGACCAACCGCCCCGACCTGTTCGCGGCCGCCCTGCCCTGACTGTCCGCGCGCCTACTCCGCGTTGACGACCCGCCCCGCGGTTCGGCCGACAGAAACGCGTACACCGCTAGCGTGGCGGGGGCGCCGAGGCTATACTCCGCGCCATGCAGTGGTACGTAAC
>JAKQKE010000097.1 GCA_029560805.1 Spirochaetota bacterium | reverse complement strand
CTCACGGAACGCGAAGGCCGCGAGCGCGACGGCCGCGATGGCCGCCGGAAAGCCGGCTATCGCCAGCGCGCGACGAAAGCGTTCCCGTCCCATGCCTCGACTATACGCCGTATCGCCTCGTTTGTGGAGAGGCTCTATGCTATAGCGTACGACGCCGTGGCGCAGTTCGAGCCTGGCGCCCTAGCCGCGGCCTCCCGGCCGTCCTATCATCGAAGGGCCGCCCTACTATATACTTCAAGCATTATGGCGTATGACGATCTACAGGACTATATGGCGGCCCTCGAATCGAAGGGCCTGCTCCGGCGTGTCGGCGTCGAGGTCGATCCCGAGCTCGAAATAACCGAGATAGCCGACCGCGTGATGAGGCAGCCCGGCGGTGGGCCGGCCCTGCTCTTCGAGAAGGTCAAGGGCTCGCCCTACCCGCTCCTGATCAACGCTATGGGCTCGGAGGAGCGCATGGCGATGGCCTTCGGCGCCTCCAGCCTCGACGAGAAGGCCGCGGAGATCGAGGACCTCATCGCGTGGGCCTGGAAGCAGCTACGCGGCTTCAATATCCTCAAGGCCGTGCCCGAGGCCCTGCCCAAGCTACCCGTAGCCCTGAGCCTCTTCCCGAGGCGGGTGTCGCGGCCGAAGTGCCAGGAGCTCGTCTCCGACGAGGAGGGCTTCTCGAGCCTGCCGGTACTCAAGTGCTGGCCCCTCGACGGCGGCCGCTTCCTGACTCTGCCGCTCGTATGCACCCGCGACCCGGAGACCGGCGTCCAGAACGTCGGCATGTACCGCATGCAGGTCTACGACGACCGTACGGCCGGCATGCACTGGCACCTCCACAAGGACGGCGCCCACTTCTTCCAGAAGTACCAGGCCCGCGGCGAGCGCATGCCGGTCGCGGTGGCCCTCGGCTGCGACCCCGCGGTCACCTACGCGTCGACCGCCCCCCTGCCCGAGGGCGTCTGGGAGATGCTGTTCGCCGGCTTCCTGCGCGGCAAGAGCGCGGAGATAACCAAGGCCACCCTGAGCGGGCTGGACGTGCCGGCCGACGCCGAGTTCATACTCGAGGGCTACGTCGACCCCTCCGAGGTCCGCGTCGAGGGCCCCTTCGGCGACCACACGGGCTTCTACTCGCTCGAGGACGAGTACCCGGTCTTCCACCTGGAGCGCATAACGCGCCGCCGCTCGCCTGTCTATCCGGCGACCATCGTCGGCATACCGCCCAAGGAGGACTGCTGGATGGCCAAGGCGACCGAGCGGCTCTTCCTGCCGCTCCTCAAGCAGCTCTGCCCGGAGATCGTCGACCTATCGATGCCGCTCGAGGGCGTGTTCCACAACTGCGTCATCGTGTCGATCAAGAAGCGCTTCCCCGGCCAGGCCCGCAAGGTGATGAACTTCATGTGGGGCATGGGCCAGATGATGTACACGAAGCTCATCGTCGTGGTCGACGACGACGTGAAGCCGTCCGACGTGTCGACGGTCGCCTGGCGCGCCTTCAATAATATCGACGCGAGGCGCGACCTCGTGTTCTCCGACGGCCCCCTCGACGCGCTCGACCACTCGTCGCCGCTACCGCGCTACGGCACACGGCTCGGCATCGACGCGACGCGCAAGGGCCCCGAGGAAGGGCATACGCGGCCGTGGCCATCGCCCTTGTCCATGGACGAGCATATAAAGAGCCTAGTAGATGGCCGCTGGGAGCAGTATGGCCTCTGAGCCCGGCTCCGCCGCGAGCCGGGGCGCATGGCGCCGCCTGGGCGACATAGGCGACGCGGTCATCGTCAGGCATACCCTGTTCTCGCTGCCCTTCGCCGTCGTCGCCATCCTCTTGGAGACGGACGGGCGGCCCCCGATCGGCAAGCTGATCCTGATACTCGTCGCGGCGATGGCCGCGAGGAACGCGGCCAACGCGCTCAACCGCGTGGTCGACGCCGAGATCGACGCCAGGAACCCGCGCACCGCCGGCCGCCACCTGCCGACGGGCCGGCTGTCCAAGAAGGCGCTGGTCGCGTTCACGGTCGCCATGGGCGCCATCCTCGTCGCGGCGACCGCGATGCTCAACTGGCTATGCGTGGCCCTGCTGCCGGTCGCCGCCCTCCTCATCGGCGGCTACTCGTACACGAAGCGCTTCACCTGGCTCTGCCACTACTGGCTCGGCGTCGCCTGCGCCGCGGCTCCGATGGGCGCCTTCCTGGCCCTGTCGGGCCGCTTCGAACTCGGTTACTTCGCTCTGGCCGGCGCAGTGGCGCTCTGGGTGGCCGGCTTCGACATCCTGTACGCGCTCCAGGACATCGACTTCGACCGCTCGGCCGGGCTCCATTCGGTGCCGGCCAGGTTCGGCCCCGGCGGCGCCAGGCTGATCGCCGCCCTGTCCCATCTCGGCACCGTCGTCGCCTTGGCCGCCTTGCCCCTGTTCTGGAAGCTGGCCTGGCCATACCTGGCCGGCGTCGCGGTGGCGGCGGCCATGCTGGCGGCCGAGCACCTGATCGCGCGGGGCGGCACCGAACGCCATATCCGCGTCGCGAGCTACTCGATCAACGAGATCCTGCCCCTCGTCGTGCTGGCCGCCACGGCCGTCGACGTGTACCTGGCCTAAGGGAGGCGAGCATGGGACGATACCTGGTCTGCGTGACCGGCGCGAGCGGCGCCGTCTACGGCAAGCGCACGATAGAGGCGCTATGGTCGTCCGGCCACGAGGTCCACGCGGTGTTCTCCGCCTGGGGGAGGCGCGTCTTCGAGACGGAGACCGGGCTATCGCTCGACGCGTGGCTCGACGGAATCGCGTTCCCGCGCGATCGGCTCTACGCCCCGGACGACCTGGCCGCGCCACCGTCGTCCGGCTCCTGGCGGCTCGACGGCGCCGCGGTCGTCCCCTGCTCGATGAGCAGCCTCGGCGCGATCGCCTCCGGCGCGACGACGAACCTGGTTCACCGCGCGGCCGCGGTCGCCCTGAAGGAGGGCCGCCGCCTCGTGCTCGTGCCTCGCGAGACGCCGCTGTCCCTCGTCGACCTGCGCAACCTGACGGCGCTGGCCGAGGCCGGCGCCGCCATCCTGCCCGCCTGTCCCGGCTTCTACCATGGCCCCGAGACGATAGCCGACCTCGTCGACCACGTCGTCGGCAAGATCCTGGATAGGCTCATCGTCCCGTTCAACGGCGTCGGGAGCGCCTACTCCGGCGACGCGGCGAGGGGCCCGGACGAGCTGTTTAGGCGCTGGGGCGGCGATACGCGCGAATCATGAGCGACGCGGGGGAAAACCCTGGAAAACGCCCATGCGCCGCACTACACTCATAGCAGTACCATTCTCATGCGTTAAATAATCTAAACATAGCTTCCCATCCCCATCCACCGGGATGGCTTGTCATGAAGCACCAGCGCCTGCTCGCCTGGCTACTGATCTCGGCCGCGGTTTCCTGCTACGCCCAGGTAGCCGAGAATTTCTCGTTCCATGTCAGGCCGGAGCTAGACCTGCCTATAGGCGAAAAGAGCGCGCTGTTCTTCGACAACGCGGCCTATCGAATAGGCGGCAACGCCGCGCTCTATGGCCAGTACCTGTTCCCCAAGGCGCCCTTCCTGTACGCCGAGGGAGGCGCGACCTTCGGCCTCCATCCGACCCAGGCCGCCGACGCCCTGACCCTGGCCTCGGCCGGCGTCGGCCTCGGCTGCGACCTGAGGATACTCGACCGCGTCAGCTTGCAGCTCGGAGCCCAGGGCGGCTACTCGTTCGGCTTCTTCGGCGCCTACGACCCCGCGGGCAACCCCTACCTCGGCGCTAGCCTCGCCGCCAACTTGGACCTGAGCCCCGGCCTGGCCTTATCGGCAGGCGGCGCTTACCGCTACCACGTCGGCTGGGATCCCGCCGCCGAAGCCTTTACCGACCTGTACCAAGGCGTCGGCGTCTGGGCCGGCGCGATACTCAGGCTCCAGCCCGACTCCGGCCGTCGCAAGCTCAGGATAGCCGACCTGCGGACCGAGCCGCTCTTCCCCGTATTCTTCGGCTACTACGAGCATAACCCCTTCGGCACGATGACCGTCTCCAACCTCGAGAACAGCGCGATCACCAACGTCGACGTGTACTTCTACGTCGGCGAGTACATGGAACAGCCGATGCTGACGGCGAGCATCCCGTCGCTCGGCCGGCGCGACAGCGTTGAGGTGCCGCTCAAGGCCCTCTTCACGAGCCGCCTCATGAACCTGACCGAGCGGGCCAAGGTCTCGGCCGAGGTCAAAGTCTCGTACACCTACCTCGGCGAGCGTATCGCCTACTCGCAGCCGGTTACCGTCACCGTGCTCGACCGCAATGCCATGACCTGGGACGACGACCGCAAGGCGGCATCGTTCGTAACCCCACGCGACCCGACCGTGATGATCTTCTCGAAGAACACCGCGGGCATCATCCGCGACCTCGGCGCGAATCCCCTGAACCTGAATTTCAGGATAGCGATGGGCATCTTCGAGGCGATGCGGCTCTACGGGCTCAACTACGTGATCGACCCCCAGTCGTCCTTCGTCGAGGCGTCCAAGGACGAGCTGTTTCTCGACTACCTGCAGTTCCCGTCCCAGTCGCTCATCTACCGCGCCGGCGACTGCGACGACCTGTCCATCCTGTATGCGGCCCTGCTCGAGTCGGTCGGTATCGAGACGGCCTTCATCACCGTGCCAGGCCATATCTTCATGGCCTTCTCGCTCGGGCTGACCGAGCTCGAGGCCAGGCAGGCCTTCACGAGCGCGGGCGACTTCATCTACGCGGACGGCAAGGCCTGGGTACCCGTCGAGGTGACCATCGTGCAGGACGGCTTCATCAAGGCCTACAAGACGGGTATCAAGCAGTGGAAGGAGGCCGTCTCCAAGGAGGTCGCCTCGTTCCTCCCGATCCATGAGGCCTGGGGCACCTTCGCGCCTGTCGGCTACACCGGCAACACGATGTCGCTTCTGTTCCCGCAGTCCGACCTGGTCGTCCAGAGCTACACCGCCAGCCTCGACGCCTTCGTCGCGCAGGAGATCCAGCCGAAGGTCGACGGCTACGAGTCGATCATACGACGAGGAGGCGACCGCGCGAGCACGAGGAATGCCTACGGCATCATGTACGCGCGCTACGGGCGCTTCGACGACGCGGAGCGGCAGTTCAAGGCCGCGCTCGCACTCGACCGCCGCTCGGTCAACGCCATGATCAACCTGGGCAACCTGTACTTCCTGCGCGAACGCATGGACGACGCCCTGCTGTGGTACCGCGGCGCGTCGGCCATCGAGCCGAGCAACCCATTGGCCATCGCGGGCCTCGCGCGCGTCCAATACGAGCGCGAAGAATACCTGGAAGCCCAATCCCAGTACGCCCGCCTCTCGGCGCTGTCCCCGGACATGGCCGAGCGCTACGCGTACATAGGCAGCGCCTCGACCACGATCATGCGCGCCTCGTCCGCCCTGGATAAGGGCGAGACCCTCTGGGACGACGGGGAGGAGTGACGATATGGCGACCGAGACCCGACGATTCGGAACGCGTCTCCTGGCGGCCCTCGCAGTCGTACCGCTCGCGCTGTCCCTGACCACCTGCAAGAGCCCCCTCCTCGGCCTCGTGCTCGAAGAAGTAGCCGAGGCGGTGACGCCGCCCGTACTCTCGGCCGTATACCCGACCGAGGACGCGACCGAGATCCCGGTCAACGCCGAGCTGTCGATCACCTTCTCCAAGAACATCGACGCCGCGACCGTCAACGGCTCGACGCTACCCATCGTCGACGCATCGGGAACGGCGGTCGGCGGGAAATACTCAGTTTCAGACGCCACGGTTACCTTCGCCGCGACGGGAGGCTTCGGTTACGGCAAGAGCTACACCGTGACGATCACCTCCGGCGTACTCGACACGGACGGCAATCCGCTCGCCGAGGCGTTTTCCTGGACCTTCATCACCAGCCTCACGCCCGACGTGGTAGCGCCTTCCCTCGCCTCGCTGTCGTTCGAAGCGGCGGCCGCGTACGTCGACGAGCTCGATAGGACCTGGCTCGGCTCCCTCTGCGTTGAGCTTACCGTGGCCGCCTCGGACGACCGGGCCGTCGCGCAGGTGATGCTATCCGACAGCCCGTCGTTCTTGAACGCCTCCTGGGTTACCTTCAACGCCGCCGCTCCGGTCTATGAGTTGGTACTCGGCGGCATGGACGGGCCGAAGCGCCTCTACGGCAAGGTCAAGGACGGCGCCGGCAACGTCAGCGACGTACGCGTGTCCGAGGAAGTCCACCTAGATCTAGAGCCGCCCACGATCGACAACCTGCTCATCAACGGCGGCGCTAGCGCCACCAACTCCGGCCTGGTCAGCCTCAAGGTCTTCGCGGGCGACGACGAGGGCGCCTCGAGTGGCCTCCATAGGTTCCGCTACCGGCCGGCGAACGGGAGCTGGAGCGATTGGCTCGACCTATCGCTCGATAGCGGCGCTGGCGCTGGCGAGGTGTCCAATGTAGCCACGAACTCCGAGCTAGGCGGGAGCGCGGTATTCGAGGCGCAGGTGATCGACAGGGTGGGACACGTATCCGCGGTAGCGTCCAGGACGATACGGTACGAGCAGACACCTCCCACCGTCATAGGCGTCAGTTGGGACGACCAGGCGCTCTTCCCGTACAACGGCAGCGTGCTGCGCATCCAGTTCGACGAGGAGATGAGGCCGGACAGCTTCCCCGAGGGCAGCTTTACGCTCGCGAGGACGGCCGGCGGCGCCATAGACGGCACCGTCAACCTGACCGCCTCCGGGGCGACTCCGAACGCGACGGCCGAGCTATGGGGCCTCGAGCTGTACCCGAACACCTCGTACCTGGTGACGCTCTCGGGGGCGGTCCAGGACATAGCCGGCAACCCCCTCGGCGCAGACAAGACCTGGTACTTCAGCACCGGCGACGCCGAGGACACGAGCCCGCCGACCGGCGCGGTCACGCTGACCGACCAAGGCGGCGCGGTTATCGTCGTCACGTTGCCGTCCGGGTCGATAGCCACCGACGACGCGACGCTCGAGCTGGATTTCTCGGCCATCACGGACGACTACAACATCCCCTACGGCATCAAGATATGGGGCGACAACGGCAACGCCGCTGCCTTTTTCGAAGAAGACGCGAGCTGGAGGACCTGGTCCGACACCGTATCGTGGACGCTATCGGCCGGCTCGGGAACCAAGTACGTGCTCTACAAGCTGATGGACTCGGCCAACAATCAGTCCGTCACGCCGCGTCAGCTCAGGATCATCCTGGACTCCGGCGAGCTCCCGACAATTGCGACTGTTTCGGTGAACGGCGGTCAGAGCCATACGAACGCTTCGGACCGGGCCGTCGACCTTACCATCGAAGCGAGCGACGCCTATAGCGGCGTCAAGCAGATGATAATCTCGCATGACCCTAGCTTCGCTGGCGCCTCGTGGATGAACTATACGCCGATCTTGGAAGGCTGGGTCTTGCCGGACGGCGACGGAACCCGCATCTTCTACGCAAAGGTTCGCGACTATCTGGATCAGGAATCGGCCACCAATCAGGCCTGCTCGATCACGCTGGACCGCGCCGCGCCGAGCGTCTCGTTCAACGTCGAGAGCATCCTGGCCAGCGAGCCGACCCTGCTCGCCGAGGGCAGCGAAGGCTCAGACCTCTACCGTATCATCGAGGAGTTCGGCGTGGCCTCGTGCGCGTGGGAACAGCTGAGCGGCCAAGGGACGCTGTACTTCAACGCCGACGACGGCGGATCCACCGACAACGACGGCATAGGGCTCAGGGAACCGTACATCCACGCGACCGTCGAGGGCTCGTACTTCGCGCGGGTCACCGTGACCGATAACGCGGGCAACTCCTCCCAGGCAACCATCCCATTCTCCTGGGACGTGACGCCGCCCGCCGACCTTGCCGCAGTGAACGTTAGCGCCTACGACACGAGCGGGCAGCCTACCTGGTCATGGGCCACCGTGGCCGACGCCGACTATTACCGCGCGAGCTACTCGTCGGATTTCTCGAGTTATGTCGATGTCCACTCGACCTCGTTCACTCCGAACGCGCCGCTCGCTCCAGACGGCGTCAAGACGCTCTACGTGCGCGCCCAGGACGAGGCCGGCAACTACTCGACGACGCGATCGGCCTCGACCCACGTGGACACCACGGCGCCGACGATCTCGGTCACGACCAACAGCTTCGTGGCCAACGTCGCCGCCCCGACCGCGACCCTCGCCTTCAACGGCACCCACGGCAGCGTGGCCGACTCAGGCTCGGGCGTCCAGAGCGGCCTCGACACTTCGTCGTACCTGTGGGAAGAACTATCCACACCCAAGTACCTCAGCTTCGGCTCGGCCTCGGCTCTATCGACTACGGTGAGCGCTTCGATCGATAAGACCTACCAGATTCGATTCAGGGCCAGGGACCTGGCCGGCAACGTGAGCTACGCGACGGTGTCCCTGCTCAGGGACACGAACCCGCCAGCCGCCACGGCGGTGACCGGGCCGGCTATCACCCCGAGCCTCCGACCAACCTGGTCCTGGAGCTCGAGCAGCGGGGGCGCCGGCCTCTTCCAGTTCTACCTGACCAACGACAGCGACTCGACCACGGTCTATACAAGCGGCGAGACCACCGTGAAGAACTAAAAGCCGGCCTCCTCGCTACCGGACTTCAAGACCTATACCATGCGTGTCCGCGAGCGCGACGGGGCGGGCAACTGGTCGGCCTACGGGACGCGCACGACCGTGGTCGACTCCTCGGCGACGACGCCGGCCCAGATCGCCCTGGGCGACGGTTACCCGGCGCTGCGCACGGTCGCCTCGGTCGAGTGGGATCTCCTGACCGGTTGCGGCGGAGCCGCGAACCTCTACCGCTACGACGTCGACTCCACGGGGACCTGGACCTACGGCGGCGCGGCGCTCAGCGAGAACGTGCCGGTCACGATCAGCCGATCGGGCCTGACCGAGGGCGCCCATACCATCGTCGTCCAGGAGCGCATCGACACCGCTTGGCGCACAGACATCCAGGCGAGCCACACGATCACGGTCGACACGGTTAAGCCGACGGAGCCGACCCTAACGGGAACGGGCCTGGCTACCGGGCAGAGCTACCGGACCGCGACGCCGGACACGACACCTACCTGGATCTGGTCGCCAGGCGGCGGCGGCGGCAACGGCGTCTACTCCTATCGGGTCACGCGTGTCTATACAGCCGCAGGCATCGCCGACGGCGCAGTGATCGTGGCGCAGACCGCCGAGACGGCGGCGATGAGCTACACGCCGTCGTCGGCCCTGGCCGAGGGCACCTATGCGCTATCCGTCAGGGAGCGGGACGAGGCGGGCAACTGGTCGCTCGACGCGACCCAGTACACGACCGTCGACAGGACCAAGCCGACGATGGTCGGCGTGCTGGTACGCGGACCGACCCACCCCGACGACACTGACTATACGTATACCAACTCGACGATGGTCTCCGTGGACATCACCGCCGACATCGACTCGGAAGACAACGCGGCGTACCCGAGGCCGGTCACGATCAACTACCTGGACTACAACCCCGAGTCGAGCTGGGAGACGTACGGCACGGCCTTCCCGACCGGTTCCGGCTCGGTCACCGCCGCGATCGCCACCGAGCTCCCGAGCGCCAACGGCACGAGGTACGTCTACGCCAAGCTGATCGACGAGGCCGGGAACGCCACCGGCTACATGTACGACACCATCATCCTCGACACGGTGGCTCCGACGGTTTCATTCAGCATCAATGGCGGCGCGACGACGACGCCGTCCCTGTCGTTCTTCCTGACCCTTACGGCCAGCGACAACCTGTCGACGGACAGTCAGCTCGAGGTCAGGGACCGGAATATCTACGGGAGCGGATGGATGCCGTACCGGGCCTACGCCACCTCGATGCTATCGGACTTCCAATGGCCCGCCTCGGCCGGGAATAAGACGACGTACGTCGGCGTACGCGACGCGGCCGGTAACGAGGCCCAGGCGTCCGACAGCATCACCCTCGAGGTACCAGTGCCGACCTACGCCACGAAGGGCACGTACTCCGGCGGCTACTCTTACGTCTATTACGAGCCCGTAACCGACCCCGCCGGCGGTAGCTACACCACCAGGTACTACGTCTACTCCACGACCGATCCCGACGCGTCCCCGAACTCGGGCGACCCGGTCACCTATCGGTATAACACGACGAGCGCCTCGAGTAGCTACGCGCCGATCCCGAACGGCGAACTGCACTACTTCTTCGTGCGCGCCTACGATAGCGATACCGGAGGCTACGGCCCGTACAGCGCCGCGTCCGTCCTGGGCTTCTCGTCGAACGTCACGGTCGTCTACGATGATGACGAGCCGGCGGACGTGACTCGAGCGGAGGCGCTCAAGGCGATACTTGAGGACGACCAGGGCATCACGGGACTGGCCAACATCTACGGCGCCATGCCGACCTGGAGCGTCACGCTACTACCGGAAGACCTGATCTCTGCGACATACTCGACGGAAGCGAGGATCTACGGCGACCCGATCATCGTCACGCACGGCTCTTCCTTCACGACGGCCTCGACCAACGACGGGCGCGTCAGGAACATCGCGGCTTCGAGCAAGGGAACCATCGCGATGGGTACGGGTGGCGCCTACTTCATCTACCGCGTCGACCAGAACTGGAGCGCATGGGCCCTGACCGGGACCCAGCCGTCGGATATAGACTCGGGCAACCAGATGGGCCTCAACGCCATTCGCTCGTCCAAGACCGTCGCCTCGTCCGCCTCGGAGGACATCTGGTACACGCCGCTATACTACGGCGTACTCTACAACTCGTACCGGGAGTCGTCGGTGGCGGTCAATATCTTCTCGGCGGACACGGAGCGCCGCGGGATCTATATCTCATCCGGAGCCAACCCGACAGGCGGCTACATCTACGCGGGCGACGCGTACTCCGGGACGTACTTCCCGGTCGTCAGGCAGGGCGAGTACTGCTACTACGGCTATTACGAGATACCCGACGCGCCAGCGACCGGACAGGTGTTCCTGATCAATCTCGTCTCGCGGATGGCCAGCTTCTAAGGCGGTTATTGCCTTAGGAGCCGGGCTCCGGTAGACTCTGAGGCTCGGGCGCGGCGCCTGACAATCGATCGCGGTCGTCCGGCGCCACGCCGACAGGAGCCTCCGATGCATGTACACAATCCCATTCTCAAAGCGTCGCTTGCCTTGGCCGTAGCGACCCTGTTCGCCGTGGCCGCCTCGTCCTGTTCCCCGAAGCGAGGGGCGGAGCCGCTCCGGCTCGGCATCATGCCGGACGCCGACTCATTGCCCTTCATCGTCGCCGAGGCCGAGGGTCTATTCGAGAAGCGCGGCGTCGAGGTGGAACTCGTCAGTTTCGCGAACGCGCAGGAGCGCGACGCCGCCATCCAGGCCGGCCGGCTAGACGGCGCCGTCTCGGACGTACTCGCCGCGGCCTTTCTCGCGGCCGGCGGTTTTGACACGAGGATCACGAGCGCGACCGACGGTCGCTACGGCATCGCCGCGGCCCCCGGTTCGGGCCTGGGCTCGGCGGCCGAGTTAGCCGGCAAGCGCGTCGGGCTGTCCACCAACACGATCATCCAGTACTCGGTCGACGCCATCGTCGGAGCCTCAGGCCTCGCCCCGGACGCCTATACGGCCGTGGCCATACCCAAGATGCCGGTACGCATGGAGATGCTGCTCGCCGGCCAAGTGGACGCCGCCGGCCTACCCGAGCCCTTCCTGACCACGGCCGTCGAGCGCGGCGCCACGTTGGTCGGCACGACCGAACAGTTCCACATCGACGCGGCAGTCGTCGTGTTCTCCGAGGCCGTGCTGAACGCCAGGCTCAAGGACGTGCTCAGGCTCTACGAGGCCTACGCCGACGCCTCAGGCCGCGTCAACGCGGCGCCCGAGTCGTACCGCGCCTTCCTCGTCGAGAAGGCCCGCTTCCCCGAGGATGCCGCCGGCGCGTACCGCTTCGTGACCTATCGGAAGCCTACCATGCCGCCGCTCGGCCAGGTCGAGGCGGCCGTATCGTGGCTCAGGGAGCGGAATCTGCTCTCCAAACCCGTCGATCCATCAGCCCTGCTCGACGACAGGGCCGTCGTGGCGTGGTAGAGCTCCGTGAGCTGACTATAGACTACCCGGGCGGCTCATCGCCCGGATGGACCGGGCGGCTCGGCCGCCCCGGACCCCGCGTTCCGGCCGTCGCGGGCGTGGACGCCGTCTTCGGCTCGGGCGCGATCTCGGCCATCGTCGGTCCGTCGGGCTGCGGCAAGTCGAGCCTGGTAGGCGCGATGGCCGGTCTGCTCGCGCCGAGCGCCGGCGAGGCGCTGATCGACGGCGAGCCGGTACGCGGCGTACGGCCCCGTACCGCGGTGATCTTCCAGGACTACGGCCTCCTCCCCTGGCTGACGGTCGAGGGCAACGCCGAACTGCCGCTGGCCGTGCGCGGCATCGGCCGGTCGGAGCGGAGGCGCCGGGTAGGCCCCATACTCCATGAGCTCGGCCTGTCTTCCTTCGGGGGCTTCTACCCGAGCCGCCTCTCGGGCGGCATGAAGCAGCGCGTCGCGATAGCCCGCGCCCTGGCCTCCGAGCCCGACCTGCTCCTGATGGACGAGCCTTTCTCGAGCCTCGACGCGCTGACACGCGAGGCCGCCCAGGAAGCCCTGCTCGAGGTCAGGCGCTCGAGACCGATGACGATCATCGTCGTGACCCATGCGATAGAGGAGGCGGCCTATCTGGCCGAGGCGGTCTTCGTGATGGGCGGTCGCAACCCGGGAACCATCCGCGCCCGTTTCGACATTCCCGAGAACGCGGCTCGGGTCCGCTTCGCGCCGGGCGCCGCCGGGGACTTCAGGTCGGCCTCGCGCTACCTGGAGCTATGCGGCGCGATCCGCTCGGCGCTCAGGGGCTCCGGCCCGACCGACGACTCGGCGAGCCCCGGAATGGCGCCGATCCCGGAGGCGCGAAGATGAGGCTCGGAGGGCGGAACGGCGCCATGGCGACGAGAAGGGCCGCCTCCATCGCGCTGGCCGTCGCGGTCATCGTCGCCGTCTGGTCGGCGGCCGCCGCCGCGCTCGGGAAACCCTTCCTGCCGAGCCCGGCGACGACCTTCGCGGCGTTCGGCCGCCTGGCCGCCACTGGCTCGCTCGGTCGGCATGCCGCCGCCAGCGCCAGCCGCGTACTCTGGGCCCTGGCCGCGAGCTTCTTTCCGGCGGCGGCCCTCGGGCTGGCGGCCGGCCGCTCGCGCCGGGTCGACGCCGTCGTCGCTCCAGTCGTCTACGTCCTCCACCCGCTACCCAAGGTTGCCTTCTTGCCCGTCATCATGCTGGTCTTCGGGCTCGGCGAGGCCTCGAAGGTCATCCTCGTCGCGCTGATCGTCTTCAGCCAGATACTCGTGGCGGCCCGCGACGCGGCCAGACGCATACCGCGGCCGCTCGTCGACTCGGTCCGCTCACTCGGCGCGTCCCGGCTCGACCTGGCGTTCCGGGTCGTCGTTCCGTCGACGCTGCCCGATCTGCTGACCTCGCTACGAGTCAGCCTCGGCACGGCGGTCGCGGTGCTGTTCCTCGCTGAGACCTTCGCTACCGAGACGGGGCTCGGCTACCTGATCGTCGACGCCTGGGCCAGGGTGGCGTACGCGGAGATGTACGCCGCCATCGTCGCGCTAAGCCTCCTGGGGCTCGGCTTCTTCATGGCGGTGGACCTGGCCGAGCGGCTGCTCTGCCCATGGCGCTCGTAGAGATGCCCGTAGAGGCTTTTCCGGGTCAGGCCAGGGGGAATCGGGCTTCCGCGATGACGCCCGGCTCTCGGTTCTCGAGGCTGAAACCGCCATTGAGCTGCGCGACGAGGGCCCGGACTATCGTCAGGCCCAGGCCGTCCGCCGTACCGGCCTCGAGGCCGGTACCGAAATCCCTGACCTCGAGCACCGCCGTCTCTCCGTCTCGGTAGAATCGGACAGCTACCCTGTCTCCGTGCCCCCCGGCATAGCCGCGTTTCCCGGCGTAACCGTGGCGTACGGCGTTGGTCAGGAGCTCGTGGAACAGGAGACCGAGCGGCACCGCCGAATCGAGAGAGACAGGTATGTCCTCGGCCTCTATGACGAGCTCGACGCCCGCTCCATCGACGACCTTGCCCGCCAGGGCGGTCAGGTAGTCGCGGGCATCGACCCGGAGCGACTCCGGGCGATCGGCGTTGATCAGGTAGGCGGCGGCGAGCGCGGCTATCCGAGCCTGGATATTCGATAGCGCGGCGGCCGCATCGGCTGAGGCGCCGCCCTTCTGTAGCTCGATGAGGCTATCCAGGTACTGGAAGTTGTTCTTCACGCGATGATGGAGCTCCCGTAAGAGCAGCTCGCGGTCATCGAGCAAGGCCCTGAGCTCCCGCTCGCCGGCCGCCACCCTGGCGGACAGGCGCCGCTCCTCGCTCGCGAGGGCCTGCCGCCCCCGGCGCTCGAGGTACAGGCGGTTCGCGAAGAACAGAGCGGCGACCATGGTCAGCAGTCCCATGGCGCCGACCAGGAAGCGCGGCCTATCGATGGCCTCGAGCTCGGACAATAGGGACGCGCGGGACTCGTCGGCTATGATCGTGAACTCCCCATCGCCGAGCGCGAACGAGCGCGAGGTCATCAGGCTGCCCTGGTCCAGCTCGAAGAGGCTCGGGTTACGATCGTCGGAGGCCCAGAGTACGCGACCCGCCCCGAACATCAGGAACGAACGCCGCCCCTCGCCTTCAGCCAGCGGCGACAGGTACGTGTCGATGCTGCGTCCGAGGCCGATAGCGGTCGCGAGGATACCCACCATGTCGCCACCGACGTGCACCGGGAACAGCGCCATGAAATACGGCTCGGGCCGATTCGACCGGCTTGAAAGCACGACCGGGTCGCTCATGCCCAGGAAGCCATCCCATTGGGCGACGGAGGCGAAGACCAGGGCCTCCATGGTCTCCTCGGCTCCCGGCCGCGCCCAGGCTAGCTCAAGCCTGCCTGGCCCGGTCAGGTAGCAGTACGATAGCGACTCGGGATACGCATCGCCCTCGGCTTCGAGCAAGGCCTCCATGGAAGCCCTGCCGCGCAGGCCACGCGCGTACTCGGGGAACGAATACGCGGCCAGCACGCGGTTCTCCTGGAGCAAGCGCTCGAAGCCCTCTTCCATCGCGTTACGCGCCAGTTCGACCTGCAGGGCGCGATTACGCTCGGCCATCTCGAGGTGCGTGCGCACGGACGCCCTGTCGATGACAATCCAGGCCAGCGCTATCGCCGCCGCGATCGGTATGGCGACGAAGAGAAAGGTAGCTCGATACGGCTGTCCGCCTGCGTGCTTCATGCGGCCATGATACGTCGAAGCGCCTCGTCCGCTCAAGCGCCAGAATCCAGTTTCCGTCGGCTACGGTTCCGAACGGAGATGGTACAAAAAAATGCCTTGACGCCCCATCGATTCTCTCGAATACTCAGCGCATGAACTTTGCAGCAATCGATTCCTTGTGGAATCGTTTATCCGATGTTTCGGCCGAAGCCCTCCGCATGAACGATTCGGAAACACGCGCCTTCAAGAACAACAAGGTAGCCAAGCTCGTCGGGCTCCTGCCCTTCGCAGCCGGCTGCGACGACGCGATGCGCTCGTCGCTCAGCCACCTGGCGACCTTCGTGATCGCCAACCGGGGCCGCGCCCGCCGATTCTTCGACCACGCGCCGGCCGACGACGCCAACCCGATGGCCCGTCTCCGCACCATCGCGGACTTCAAGGGAGGCGACTCGGCGGCGCTCGAGCAGGGCCTGGCGCGCCTCGCGCTATGCATGACGAGCGGCTACCGCAGGGACGCCGAGATCGACCGCCTGACGGGCGAGTACAATCCCGTAAACGGCGATACGGTCGAGCCTGAGCGATCGGCCGTTTCATCGTGCTCGGAAAAGAATGGATCAGCCGTCATCGATTCGATCCTAACGGCTGATGAAGCTATATATACATTTTGGGAAACACCAGATGAGCAACGATAAGCTACGTTCGACAGGGTTTCTATTCGCCGCGTTCTTCCTTGGCGGATTCATGATCAACTTCGTCTCCGACATCGGGAAGCATGGTTTCTTCTGGTCGACGACGAACCCCTACCAACTCGCCCAGTTGGCGATATGCGCGGCGTTCATTCTAAGCGCCTTGGTTAGGCCGCTTCGAATCCTACAGCCTATAGTCTTCCTGGTCTTTAGCCCCGTTTCCATTATCCAAAGCACGAGAAACATCTATGGACTCGGTTTTTTTATCATCGGCATTCTGTTGCTCGAACGCACCGGCTTCTACGCGAGGCATCGCTTGCCTAAGCTGATACTCAGCATCAGTTATCTCCTCGCTATAGAAATAGTCGGCGTCGTTAGTAGCGGCAAATCTCCGATGGAAGCGAGCGCCCCTACCTTCTTCATCGTCGCGTTCGGCGTCTTCCTGTGGTTCCTCTACAAGGATAGGCTCGTTATCATCCTCAAGGAGCCGAAGCCCAAGCTATCGCTGGCGGAGAAGGGACTATCGACGGCCGAGCGGGCGTTCATAGGCCAGACGCTCTCCGGCAAGTCGCAGAAGGAGATATCCATCGACTTCGAGCTGTCCGAGTCGACGGTCAGGAACACGCTGGCCCGGGCCTACAAGAAGCTAGACATCGAGGACCGCGTCGGCCTGGCCGTGCTCGGAGAACGCTTCGAGATAGACTCGGACTGAGGTTCGTCACCCACGAGAGCCTACGAGGCCTCGCTTGCACAGGTAGTCGCAGAAGAAGCAGGCGTCGCCGGTCTTGCCAGGGAAACGGACTCCCGCCGCCTCGAGCCGCCTCCTCGTCGTGGCGAGGCCGGCCTCGTAGCAGGCGCGCACGAGCGGGCGGGCGGCCGCCTCGGCGACAATCGCTTCTACGGAGTCGCCGACCGAGCCGACGATAAGCTGCGGGTTCTCGTTGGCGAAGCCGCAGCAGACCGCCACGGCGCCGTCGGGATGGACGTACAGCACGTTACCGGGGCCCTCGCAGAAGTCGTCGACGAACCATCGTTCGGCGTCCCAGGCGCCTTCCTCGGCCGACCTCGAGCGCGGGGATCTGATGACCTGCGCGACGAGGGCCGAGCCGTCGTCAGGGTCGGCCTCCGACCGGGCCAGGTAAGCCTCGTCGACTATCCTGGCCGGCTCGCTTAGCTCGTATTCCAGTCGGCCGCCCAGGGCCGTAGCGACCGTCTCTAAGCCACGGAAGAACGCCCCGTCGTCGGGTGAGCGCACCGACAGGAGCTCCACCGCGTCCCGGCGGCCGAAGGCCTCGTAGGCCGCCGCCATGAAGGCCGCGACCCGCTCGGGCGCCTGGCCGTGGTACGCGTCGTGGCTCAGGCCGATGACGCCGTCGAAGCCGGCCTCGGCGACCGCGCCGAGCGCCGCGCGTAGCGACGCCCCGGTCGTCCACCAGTCGCCATTGGTCATCAGCCGGTCGAAGTACAGGCCCTGGTCCACCGCGGCGGCGGTCACCGCGACGATGAAGTCGAGCCTCAGGAAGGGCTCGCCGCCTGAGAAGCCGACGCGTTCGATGCCGGCCGCCGAGCATGATTCAAGGAAGGAGACGGCGTCTTCGATCGCCAGCTCCGGGCCGTCACTCCGCACGCGGCAATGGGCGCAACGCAGGTTGCATCGGCCCGTAGGCGCGAAGATCACTTCTTCCGGGTGGAACATAGGACTATAGCCTACTCGTCCTCGGCGTCATGCTCAAGTGCCCGGGCGCGCCTCGCGGGCGAGGCGGCGGGCGACAGGGCCAGCGCGCCGAGGATAGCCGCCAGCGCCCCGAAGGTCGCTGGCAGGCCGATACCCGCGAGCCTACCGACGCCGACGTTGACGAGCGCCGCGATGACCTCGGCCGCCATCGCGTTGACCGACAGGGCCGTGGCGCGCTCCGAGCCGACGACGCGCTCGTTCTGGATCGAAGCCGATAGTGGCCGGAACAAGGCCGCCGCGGCCGCCAGGGCCAGGAGCGCCGTGACGCTCGGTACGGCCCTGGACGATAGCGCCAGGGTCGCCAGCGCCGCGCCCCCGATGGCGAACAGGGCCCTGAGCGTCCGCTCTCGGCCGACCGCCCCGACGAGCCTCCAGGCCCCGGCCGCCGCGAGCGACGCCGCCTGCAAGGCCGCGTACAGCGCCCCGAAGGCCGCGAGCGGTATCCCCGCGCGCTCGTACTGGAGCGGCGCGAGGAATACAGTAGCCGCCTGGGCCGCCTCGCCCATGACGGCCGACGCCGCGACGAACAGGAGGAGGCCGCGGTCCCGAGCCAGCGCCTTGAACGCGCCTCGGAGGCCCGAGCCGGCCGCCGAGCCGATGTCCCTCGTCGTCGCCCCGCCCACCGTCGGCGCCTCGTCCACGTCGACGAGGAACAGCGAGGCGACGGCCGCGATCGCGTATGGCACGACGGTGCCGTACGCGGTCATCCTGAGCGACGACGCGTACAGGAGCGGCGAGGCGATGGACGCGGCGAGTAAGCCGGCCGCGCTCGCCGCGTTCCAGCGCCCGAAGGCCTTCTCCGACGCCTGCGCGCCCACCGAGCGGTAAATCAGCGCCTCGGTACAGCCGCTCAGGGCCGACAGCGCGACGGCGAGGAGCAGGCGCTCGGCGATGAAACCGGAGAAACCGTAGGCGACCGAGAAAACGAGCTTCGAGGCCAGGAAGACGATGCTGCCGAGCACGACGGTAAGCCTGTAGCCATGACGGTCGGCGAAGCGGCCCCAAGGCGTCTCGAGCGCCAGGGTCGCGATCCAGGAAATCGACTCGATCAGGAAGAGGGCCTCGACATCGAGGCCATAGGCGCGGCGGTAGATGGTGGCCACGGGGCCGTAGAATACGATGCCTTGCATCAGCGCCATCAGCACGAGCAGGCGGTAGTTGCGTGTATGCGGCATGATCGATCGCTTTCGTAGAACGAGGATGGTCGCGCTCCCGGCGCGACGATTGAGGCGTTTCATCCCATTACGATCAGATCGGTCGCATGGCAATAGAGTAACCGGGCTCATGGGTCCGGTCAAGATTATTGACCAGGACGGCTCCGACGGTTCATGCGGGTAGGAAAAACCGTTAAAACCCCGATGGAATTCGATCAAACGAGGGCAATTCCGCCTTGACGGTACTAGGTACGTTCGGATTCTTCGTATATACTAGGTTCCGAGAGAGTCTATCTAGACATCGATGTAACGCCCTTTCCCGGGGTTCGCGAGCGATCGCGATCCTCGGCCGACGCAAAGATTTACGCCCGGTGGT
>JAKQKE010000061.1 GCA_029560805.1 Spirochaetota bacterium | reverse complement strand
CTACCGAGCGCTATGGCGGCCTCGACGGCGGCGCGCTCGCCCTGGATCGCGCCTTGGCCGGTCCCGGACGACAGCGACGTTCCGGAGCGGGGCTCGGGCCCGCCGACGCAGGAGGCGGAGGCTAGCGCGACGGCCAGCGCGAGGCGCGCGGCCGCGGCTCGACTCATGGCTCGCCTCCGCCCGGGGAAGCGCCGCGCGCCTCGCCGCGCTCCTCGGCGCGCGATAGCAGGCGTTGGATACCCCAGGCTATCAGCAGCACGACGCCGGAGGCGATGAATAGGAGGGGCCACCACCGGGCTATGAAGGTCTTGAAGCTCGTCGAGCTGAATCCGAAGGAGAAGATGGACAGGAACAGGCCCATGAGTACGAACGACGACGAGATGACGATGGAACTCGGCCTAATGCGCCCACGCCGCGCGTAGTTCGCCGGCATCAGGGCCACGCCGGCCGCCACGGCGAACAGGGGCCAGTAGTCGATGGGGCTGACGCCGAGCATGATGAAGACGAAGCGTATCAGCGCGCCGAGGCCCAGCATCATGCCGATGAATACGTATTTGGCCTTCCAGCGGCCGATCACGGCGAAGTAGGAGACGATGGATCCGACGGCGAAGAAGGCCAGCGGCGGGGCCACGCGCTCGGCGGCTATCCCCTTGGTCGTCACCGCCAGCGAGCCGGTCCCGAGCGCCAGCATCACGACGGCGAGGGCGAAAATGCAATTATACGTCCGGGTATTCCGCCGATCCATGCCTACTCTAGCCTCCGTCTCTAGTGTATCCACAAAGCGATTCCTTGCCAACGCAAAAGAGCGCGTGGTATAGTCCGGCATGCTTCGTTCCCCGACGCTCGCCCTCTGCGCGCTCTGCGCGGCGATGTGCGCGACCCTCACGGCCTGCTCGTCACCCAGGGACTACTTCATAGAGACGCCGGGAGCGGACGCCGGCCAGCTCCGCGACCTGTTCGAGCTGCTCGACTCGGGAAGCCTCGGCGTCGACGAGCGCTACGCCGTCATCCAGAAGATCTCATCGTCGTTGTCCGACGCCAAGGACTACGCGCGGCTCGTCGACTTCCTATCCGAGGTGGTCGCGCGCGACCCGGAGGGGCAGTACAACGCCAGGCATCTCCTGACCATAGCCTGGGCCTACTCGAGGCAGGGCGCCGACGATATCGCGGAGCTGTACTACGACCGGGTACTCAAGAATTTTCCCGACCTGACGGTCAACGGGGAGTCCATCCACTTCGCCTGCCTGCGCCGCCTGATAGAATTATCGGAGAATTCGGCGAGGCGCATCGAATTCAGGCGCGAGCTCATCGCCAGATTTCCCGAAAAGATAGATATGGGTATAGCGCTGTTCCTGCTCGGCTATGACTACGAGTCCATCGGAGACTGGGACGCGGCCCTCGACTCGTACCGACGCTTCCTTCCCG
>JAKQKE010000060.1 GCA_029560805.1 Spirochaetota bacterium | reverse complement strand
CTACCGAGCGCTATGGCGGCCTCGACGGCGGCGCGCTCGCCCTGGATCGCGCCTTGGCCGGTCCCGGACGACAGCGACGTTCCGGAGCGGGGCTCGGGCCCGCCGACGCAGGAGGCGGAGGCTAGCGCGACGGCCAGCGCGGCGGCCAGCGCCGAGCGCGCGGCCGCGACGCGGCTCATACGGCGCCTCCGCCCGGAGAACGGCCGCCGCGCTCCTCGCCGCGGGACAGCAGGCGCTGGATGCCCCACGCGATCAGCAGCACGAGGCCGGATGCGATGAACAGGAGCGGCCACCACCGGGCTATGAAAGTCTTGAAGCTCGTCGAGCTAAACCCGAAGGAGAAGATAGACAGGAACAGGCCCAGGAGCACGAACGACGACGAGATGACGATGGAGCTCGGCTTTACGCGCCCCCTCCTGACGTAGTTGGCCGGCATCAGGGCCACGCCCGCCGCCACGGCGAACAGCGGCCAATAGTCGATGGGGCTGACGCCCAGCACGACGAAGACGAAGCGTATCAGCGTTCCGAGGCCTAGCATCATGCCGATGAACACGTACTTGGCCTTCCAGCGGCCGATGACGGCGAAGTACGAGAAGACGGAGCCGACGGCGAACAGGGCCAGCGACGGCGCCACGCGATCGGCGGGTATCCTCTCTATCGTCACCGCCAGCGAGCCCGCCCCGAGCGCCAGCATCACGACGGCGAGCGCGAAGACGATGTTGTACGTTCGGGTATTGCGCCGATCCATGCCTAGTCGAGCCTCCGCTTCTAGTGTATCCACAAAGCGATTCCTTGCCAACGCAAAAGAGCGCATGGTATAGTCCGGCATGCTACGTTCTCCGACGCTCGCCCTCTTCGCGCTCTGCGCGACGATGTGCGCGACCATCACGGCCTGCTCGTCCCCCAGGGACTACTTCATAGCGACGCCGGGCGCGGACGCGGGCCAGCTCCGCGACCTGTTCGAGCTGCTCGACTCGGGAAGCCTCGGCGTCGACGAGCGCTACGCCGTCATCCAGAAGATATCCTCGTCGCTGTCCGACGCCGAGGATTACGCGCGGCTCGTCGACTTCCTGTCCGAGGTGGTCGCGCGCGACCCCGAGGGCCAGTACAACGCCAGGCACCTCCTGACCATAGCCTGGGCCTACTCCAGGCAGGGCGCTGACGACGTCGCGGAGCTGTACTACGACCGGGTGCTCAAGAATTTCCCCGACCTGACGGTCAACGGGGAGTCGATCCACTTCGCGTGCCTGCGCCGCCTCATCGAATTATCGGACAATTCGGCCAGGAGCATCGAATTCAGGCGCGAGCTCATCGCCAGATTTCCCGAAAAGATAGATATGGGTATAGCGCTGTTCCTGCTCGGCTATGACTACGAGTCCATCGGAGACTGGGACGCGGCCCTCGACTCGTACCGACGCTTCCTTCCCG
>JAKQKE010000276.1 GCA_029560805.1 Spirochaetota bacterium | reverse complement strand
TTCACGCTGACCGGCCCCAAGAGCCTCAACGTGACGCTGCAGCCGGCCACCTTCCAGCTGTCGGTCAACGCCAACGTCAAGGGCGCCCAGGTGCTCCTCAACGGCGGCATGGCGGGTAGCGCGCCGTTCAACACGCAGCTGTCGCCCGGCACCTACACGGTCACCGTGCAGGCCCCCGGCTTCACCTCGTACAGCGAGAGCTTCACGCTGACCGGTCCCAAGACCATCAGCGTGACGCTGCAGCCCGCGATGGGCACGGTGTCGGTGGTCCTGCCGGCCGCGAGCATCAATACGGATATGAAGGGCGGGCACTGGAGCCAGATCCAGATCTACGTCGACGGGGCCATCCAGCGCGGCCAGACCCTCCAGCTGCCGCCCGGGCGTCACCTGATCAAGATCACCTCCGGCGGCCTCCAGGTCGAGGGCTTCTACGACATCCAGGCCGGCGTGAGCTACACGATCGAGCCGTTCATGGGGCTGAACCTGAGGCAGTAATCGATGGCCGCGACGCGGCCGATCGGAACGCCTTTAGCCGCCGGGCCTCGCCCCGGCGGTTTTTTATTGTCTATCGTCGACCGTATCCACTCGGCGGAAATGACGTAAACGGGGTATACTCCGCCCATGAGCAAGCTTGAGCGTGCGTTGGCGACGGCCCTGGCTGTCGTCGCGGTGGTGGTGCTGACGGGCACGGTCTACGCGGGCCTGAGCGGCTCGAGGGCCAGGAAGCTGGCGCGCGAGGCCGTGCCGGCGGCCGCCGCGGGGCGGGGCGTCTACGACGGGCTGGGCCGCCTGAGGGCCAGGACCGCCGACGAGGCCGTGGTCGTGGTCGACCTGGCCTTTCCGTACGACGCGTCCGACCGGCAGTTCCGCGAGGAGCTGGGCCGGCGCAGGGGCGACCTGCGCGAGGCGGTCGTCGGCTACCTAAGCTCGAGGCGCGCCGACGAGCTCGGCTCCGAGAGCGAGCCAGCCGTCAAGGCCGCCCTGCGCGATACCCTCAACGCCATCCTGTCTCTCGGCTCCGTCGAGGAACTGTACTTCGCGGAATTCAGCGTGATACAATAACTTGGCTTGCATGCTAAAAGGAGATCCGATATGACGAAGGCCATCGGCGTGTTTGTTCCGGTTCTAGCTTGCCTTCTAACAATCGCTTGCCCGATGTCTGTCCCCAAGTTCTCTCTCGTGGGCTATTCATATCACCGCGCCGATTCTGGTAGCAGAGACGTCGCCTCGGGAGATACCGTCAACTTCGACGTCGTGCTCGAGTACGAGGCCGAAGGCATCATACAGATAGACTTCTACTGGACGTACGGAATAGATGACGAGGTCAATTCTAACTATAGCGAAGGGCAGGGGCCGATGTATAGCAAGTCGGGTACGGATCAGAGCCTTGCCGGATCATATACGTTCAGTACCGGTTTTACCGGTGTAAACTGGGTCACCGTCAAGGGCGTCGCCTTCAAGCAGGACGGTGAGGTGATCACCGATAAGGTCTGGTTCAATATAGACAACATGGGACCCTATATCGATGTGGAGCCCAGGAACCTCTCGGGCGTATCGAGCCTCGAGCGCATAACCGTCCGTATCGCGGACGGGGGATCGGACGCGGGCGTCGACTACGACCGGACTTCGTTCACATTGCGGGACGGAGACGGCACCCTGGTTCCGCTCGCTAGTCCTACGCACGACGGCAAGGGAACGTATACGGCTTCGCTCGTACGGACACCGTCTGTCGGTACGTATTCGGTAAGCGTCATCGGCTACGATGGTATCGGTAATCCGGCAGAGTTCAAATCCACGTTCGAATTGGCCGATACGAACGCTGTCGCTCCCGTACTAACGATAACGCAGCCCGCGTGGAACGGAACCGAAGTGAGCGGAACCATCCAAATAACATACTCGAGCACGAAGTCTATCAAAACGCTCATACTCGACTCGTCGGTGTTCGGTCCGGATGCGTATCCTTATGTGTTTGGAAGTTTTCCGTCCTTTACATTTGAGTCGCCGGCTCAGAGCGGCACGATCGCTATCGATACGACCTTCACGGGGCAGAACCCCGCGTTCTTCAGGCTGTTCGCCGTAGATCAAGACGGCCTGTCGACGACGAGCAACGTCGTCCACTGCCGAGTAAACAATCTGTAGTAGCTCGAACTAGGTGCGCTATTCGCTCAGGCCTCGCCGCGCGCCTCCAGCTCGAGCTCGTCGAGGAAGCGCCTCATACGCTCGTGCCGCTCCGCCGCGATGGCACGGCCGCTCGCGGTATAGAGCCGATCCTTGAGGCCGGATAGCTTGATCTCCCACTCGCGCTGCAGGGAGTCGTGCTCGGTGGCGTTGTTCGACGGATCGACGCCGGCCCAGCTCTCCGGCGGGTAATGGACCGAGCGGCCGTGCTCGCCGAGCCAGAGGTAGGCGCGCGCCACGCCGACGGCGCCGAGGGAGTCGAGCTTGTCCGCGTCGTAGAGGCAGGCGGCCTCGGGGCTCGACGGCTCCCGGCCGCGGCGATGGCGGTGCTCGAGCACCGCCCGGAGGACGCGCTCGGTCAGGGCCGGCTCGAGGCCGATAGCCTCGAGGAAGGGCCGCGCCAGCTCGACGGACAGCTCCTCGTGGCGGTCCGGGTCGGGACCGACCCGCGGTTCGAGGCCGCGGCCTATGTCGTGGAGCAGGGCCGCCATCCTGACGACGAAGAGGTCGGCGCCTTCCTCCGCGGCCAGGCGCTCGGCCAGCGCCAGCACGCGCTCCACGTGCGAGAAGTCGTGGCAGGGGGGCGTATCGGCGTGCCTGGCCGTCGCGAACTCGCGGGCCAGCCTGAGCGCCTCGTCCCGGGAGACGGCGCTTACGGAAGCATGCGGCATGGCCCGAGCATATACCGAGCGGCCGCGGGCTGTCAGCAGGTAGGACCGGCCCGGACTGGCCCGGACTGGCCGCACCGGCCGCACCCGATACACAAGCTTCGTACCACGGGGAGCGGCTTGCCAGGACCGGCGCGAAGGGCTATACCGTCGGTATGCAGATAGAGATGCTCGCGCTCTGCGACTTCGCCCAGGATGTGCTCGGCAAGCTTACGGTGATAGGCGCCTTCGACGCGATCACGGCCAGGGAATTCCCGTCGACGCACCCGCTCCTCTGTGTGGCCGCGCGGATACGGTTCCAGGTGTACGAGCTGGGCCGGCACGAGGTACGGGTCGAGTTGAGCGATGCCTCCGGCGAGCCGCTGGCCCCGCCGGTAGAGGGCGTGATGAACGTCAACGGCATAGGCGGCGGCTCTGCCTGCGCCAACATGGCGCTGAACCTGGCCAACCTGCGGCTGGAGCGGGAGGGAACGTGGCGGCTGATCCTCTCCGTCGACGGGCAGGAGCGGGCGTCCGTGCCGCTGTTCGTGCGGCGGGCCGGTCCACGCGGTCCGGTGGAGGGCTAGGCGCTAGCCGGCGAAGGCGAGGATGGCGGCTTCGGCCACTCGCGGGTGGAACTGGCGGCCCGAGCCGGCCCGTATCTCGGCTAGAGCCTCGAGGATCGGGCGGGCCGGGCGGTAGGCGCGGTCGCTGGTCATCGCGTCGAAGGAGTCGGCCAGCTGGAGGACGTAGGCCGACAGCGGCAGCTGGTCGCCAGAGAGTCCCTCGGGGTAGCCTGTGCCGTCGTAGCGCTCGTGGTGGCGCAGAGCCAGCTCGACGACCCGGGCGAAGCCGCTGATGCCGCCGAGTATCTTGGCGGAGTCTACCGGATGCCGCTTGACGATGCTGTATTCCCGCTCGTCGAGCCCGCCTGGCTTGCGCAGTATCTCCGAGGGCACGCCTATCTTGCCGATGTCGTGGAGCAGGGCGGCCGTGTGCAGGTCGCGCAACTCCGGCGGCTCGAGGCCCAGGAACATGCCGAGGCGGCCGCTGATCGCGGCGACGCGCCTGCCATGGCCATTGGTGTAGCTGTCGTTCACCTCGATGGCGGAGATCAGCGAGCCTATCACCTCGCGGTAGTGGCCGGTCTCCTGCTCCTGCCTGAGGCGTTGAGCGTAGAATTCCGATATTAGCCACGCGTAGTACTGGAGTATCTTGCGCGAAAAGCGGCCGAAATCACCGTCGTCGAATTTCTCCAGGCTGATGAGCCCGAAGGTCTTGCCCTCGGCCCGTATCGGCGCGTACAGCGTGCGGAAGCCCCCGTCGGTGCCAAGCCGCCTGAACAGCTCGAGCGTTTCGGGATTGAAGGCCGAGGAATTGCGCTTGATGATCAAGGTCTCATAGGCGCTGGATCGGCCGTCGTCGTCCATGGTGAAATCGACGAAGGCCTCGCTCTCGCCGAACGTCAGCCTCGACAGGAGGGCTTCGTCGTAGCCGCGCGAGAAGATCGGGCGGTACCTGCCTTCCCGCAGCTCGTAGAGGGAGCCCTTCTGCGCCTCGGGTATCAGCAGGAATGCGGCCTCGAAGACCTGCTTGAGGAACGCGGTCTTGTCGAGCTGGTGCAGGTTGTCGAGCGAGTCGATGATGATGGAGAGTTTGTCGTAGAGAACATCGTCGTCGCGTAGGGCTAGATCGACCAGCGGCGTCCTGTCCGTGCTCACGTGGCGCGGCCTCCTCAGGCGATTGCTCGAGATGGTTACTGTTCGTTGGGTTACCTAGTCGACGTACCGCGACCCGCTCGGAGCCTTCGAATAGTCGAAGCTATGTATAGCAAAGAACGTGATGTCTGTATAGCGGGCCTTTGGACTCTTTCGACAGAATCGATATATGCAGACTGGCTTCGCGATGGTGGATACGATAGAACGGCCCTGTGTCGTGAAAGTGTTTCATTAAGAAACAGCAACATGGATAAAAAGAAACGAATTGTTTCGCTCCACGCCGGGTTCTTCGAGAAAGCCTCGGCGTTGTCATCGGCGTATGGCGATCGCGTGAGCTGATATCGAGCTATGTTAGTAGCTAAGTATAGTCAAAACAAGCAAATAGAGCCGAGCGGTGTTTATTGTCAAAAATTTGCTTGGCGTAACGCTTATTTGGCACGTTTCTTGCTCTATAGTAGGTGGACGCGGTGATCGACCGTAGGTCGCCCCTCCGCGCCAATGTTTTATACAACACCTTTTAGGAGGTTTATCATGAAGAGCGTCATCACCTACAATCCGGCTTCCGTGCTCTCGGCCCTCGACGACTGGGACAAGCTGGTCGGGGACTTCTTCGGCCGCGACTACCAGTACAGCGCCGGCACCAGGGGCTATCCCGCCGTCGACATTAGCGAGGAGAAGGAGCGCTACCTGCTCGAGGCCGAGCTGCCGGGCTTCGCCGAGAAGGACGTGGACATCAAGGTGAACGACCGCGTGCTGACCATCGCCTCGTCCAAGGAGGAGGAGAAGCGGTCCGAGCGGGACGGCGTATGGCTGATCCGCGAGCGCGGCGTCAGGACCTTCCGCCGTTCGTTCAGCATGCCGCGCGACGTCGACCTGGACGGCATCAAGGCCGTGTTCAAGGACGGCCTCCTGTCGGTCTCCCTGCCCAAGCGCCCCGAGGCGCGGGAGAAGACGGTCGAGATTTCGCGCTCGTAAGCGCCGACTAGCCTCGAACGCCGCTCCGCGGCGCCCCGAACGGGCCATCGACACGATGGCCCGTTCTTTTGTATAGTAATCTCATGCGGTTTTACGCGGTTTCTGGCCGTTCCGTGTCTAGCCATGTAAAAACATGCTTGCGTTCTTGATTTCTGGGGCATACAATAGCCCCACAAGTTCCATACAAGGAGGAACCATGAAACGTGTTCTCTCAGGCCTGCTCCTCATCGTTATGGCGGCGACCCTGATCGTCTCCTGCGGTGGAAAGGGCCCGGCCAAAGGCGTCGAGTTCGTAATGAATAACGGCGCCGAGCCTCAGACGCTCGATCCCTCGAAGATCCAGGGCGTTCCCGAGCATAAGATTTACATGGCCCTGTTCGAGGGCCTTGTCGGGTACGATCCCAAGACCTCGCTCGCCACGCCCGGCGTAGCCGAGAGCTGGACCGTCAGCCCCGACGGCACCCAGGTCACCTTCAAGCTCCGCAAGACCACCTGGTCCGACGGCACCAAGATCACGGCCCAGACCGTGGTCGACAGCTGGCTGCGCACCCTCGACCCCGCCACCGCGTCCGAGTACGCGTACATGGCCGGCATGGTCGTCAAGGGCGCCAACGAGTTCAACGCGGGCGAGGCCGGCAAGGAAGCCGTGCAGATCCGCGCGCTCGACGACTACACCTTCCAGGTCGACCTGCTCGGCCCGATGCCCTACGCCGTGGACATGATGGCTCACTACACGTTCGCCATCCTCCCGATGCACGTCATCAACGCCAAGGGCGAGGACTGGATCAAGGTCGAGAACATCGTCGGCAACGGCCCCTTCAAGCTCGCCGAGTGGAAGCCCCAGGAGTCCCTCACGGTCGTCCCGAACGATAAGTACTGGGACGCCAAGACCGTCAAGCTCTCCAAGATCACCTTCCTCCCGATCGACGACAACCTCACCGCCTATAACAAGTTCAAGGCCGGCGAGGTCGACTGGGCCCACGGTATCCCGCTCAGCCTGGTCGACGAGATCAAGCTTCGCCCGGACTACCAGGTCGCCCCGCAGGTCGCTACCTACTATTATCTGTTCAACGTGACCCGCAAGCCGTTCGACGACGTCCGCGTCCGCAAGGCGCTGACGATGGCCCTCGACATGCAGGAGCTCGTCGACAAGGTGACCAAGGGCGGCCAGCTGGCCACCAGCTCGATGGTCCCGGCCATGGAAGGCTACACGCCCGCCAAGGGTCCGACCTTCAACGTGGAAGAGGCCCGCAAGCTCCTCGCCGAGGCCGGCTTCCCGGACGGCAAGGGCTTCCCCAAGACCCCGATCCTGTACAACACCAGCGACGGTCATAAGATCATCGCCGAGTGGGTGCAGGAGTCCTGGAAGAAGAATCTCGGCATCGAGGTTACCCTGCTCAACAAGGAGTGGAAGACCTTCCTCGACACCCGCTCGAACGCCCACGATTTCGACATCGCGCGCGCCGGCTGGGTGGGCGACTACCTCGACCCGAACACCTTCCTCGACATGTTCATCATCGGCTCCGGCAACAACGACGGCCTGTACGCGAACCCCGAGTACGACGCCCTCGTGAAGAAGGCCGGCACGATGAAGGCCGGTCCCGAGCGCATGGCCACCCTCCAGGCGGCCGAGGCTCTGCTGATCGCCAAGGATCAGGCGGTCATCCCGTTCTACCACTACGTGGAGCAGGATCTGATCGACACGACCAAGTGGGACGGCTGGTACGCCAACCCGCTCGGCGTCCACGACTGGAAGTACATCGGCCCCAAGAAGTAAGGCTTTGAGCCAACGGGCCCGGCGCTTTGGCGCCGGGCCTTTTTTAGCCGATGTAGCTATTACTTTCAAATAACAAAACGACATTTCAAATAATTACGATTAGCTAAGAAATTTCTGGCAAATCCCGGTACATGGGTGTATACTGGCTTTCTCGCGGCGTAGCCGTCCTAGCGGATAGGGGCGCCGCGGTAGGTCGTTCGACTATCCTCGAATGGCCTGTACCCTTTTCAAGCGAGGCAACGATGTCTAGATTCATCGTCCGAAGATTCCTGAGCGTCATACCGACCCTGTTCATCATCGTGACGCTCAGCTTCTTCCTGATCAGGCTCGCCCCCGGCGGGCCTTTCTCCGGCGAGAAAAAACTGCCGCCGGAAATCATGGCGAACATCATGCGGAAATACCACATGGACGAGCCGCTTGTTAAACAGTACTTCCGCTATATGGGCGATGTACTGCAGTTCGACCTCGGTCCGTCCTATCGATACAAGGATCAGACCGTCAACGACCTGATAGGCAATGCCTTCCCGGTCTCCGTGATGCTCGGCACGATGGCCCTTGGCACCGCGCTGTTGCTCGGCACCATCGTCGGCATCACCTCGGCGCTCAAGCAGAATAAGTGGCAGGACTACGCGGCGATGTCGGTGGCCGTGCTCGGTATCTCGGTGCCGGCCTTCGTCGTCGGACCGATACTGATGCTCATCTTCGCGCTCAAGCTCAAATGGCTACCGACGTCCGGCTGGCTATCGAGTCGCGCCGGCGCCCTGACCCTGATCATGCCCATCATCACCCTGATGATGCCCTATTTCGCCTATATCGCGAGGATGTCTCGCGGCTCGCTGATCGAGGTGATGCGCTCCGACTACGTGCGGACCGCCCGGGCCAAGGGCCTCAAGGAGAGCGTGGTCATCCGCAAACACGTGCTCAAGGGCGCGATGCTGCCGATCGTCACCTACCTCGGGCCGGCCTTCTCCGGTATCATCACCGGATCGGTCGTCGTGGAGCAGATCTTCGTGATACCGGGCATCGGCCGCATCTTCGTGCAGTCGGCGCTGAACCGCGACTACACGGTGATCATGGGCGACGTCATCGTCTACTCGATCATCCTGATCGCGGCCAACTTCGTCGTGGATATCCTGTACGGCCTCCTCGACCCGCGCATCTCGTACAAATAAGGAGCCATCGGATATGCCGTCAATCGACAAGAACAACGATAGGGCTACCAACGAATTCAACCAGTACGTGAAGCCGGTCTCGCTGTGGGCGGACGCGTGGAAACGCCTGCGCCGCAACAAGATGGCCGTACTCGGTATGTGGATCGTCGCCATCTATATGGTCGTCACCTTCGGGGCGGCCCTGCTACCGTTCAAGAGCTACACCGAGCAGGAGATGCTCCACATCAACCTGCCGCCGTCCTTCAAGCCGGCCGGCGTCGTGGCGCTCGGTCGGCTCGAAGAGCGCAAGGTAGAGCTCGAGGCCGCCATCACGCGGAGCGGACGGGCCGACCTCAAGCAGGACCTGACGCGCATCGAGAACGAGATCATCCAGCTCAAGGGCGAGGTCGACACCGATCCCAAGCATAAGCGCGTCTACATACTCGGTACCGACTACCTGGGCCGCGATATGCTCGCCAGGACCATCTACGGGGGTCAGATATCGATCATGATCGGCCTCATCGGCACGCTGACCGCGGCGATGATAGGCATCGTGCTCGGCTCGCTCGGCGGCTACCTGGGCGGCTGGGTCGACAACCTGATAGGCCGCTTCGTCGACCTGATGTACAGCCTGCCGTACATGCTCGTCGTCATCATCATCATGTCGATGTTGCCGACCGGGTCGAACAGCATCTTCGTGCTGTACATCGCCATAGCGATGATATCGTGGCTGACCATCTCCCGCGTCGTGCGCGGCCAGATCATCAGCCTCAAGAACTCCGAGTTCGTCGAGGCCGCCAGGTCGATGGGCGCCGGCTCCGGCCGCATCATCTTCAGGCACCTCCTGCCGAACTCGCTCGGCATCATCATCATCTACTCGACGCTGCAGTTCCCGAGCTTCATCATGAACGAGAGCTTCCTGTCCTTCCTCGGCCTCGGCGTCTCGGCGCCGCGCGCCTCGTGGGGTACCCTCGTCAGCGAGGGCGTCCAGGGCATGCAGCTCTATCCGTGGCGCCTGCTCGTGCCGGCCGTCTCGATGACGGTGTTCCTCTTCGCGATGAACTTCCTCGGCGACGGCCTGCGCGACGCCCTGGATCCGCAGAGCAAGAACCGAAACTAAGGAGACCACTAGAATGACCGACGACGTCATACTCCAGGTCAAGGACCTGAAGGCGTACTTCAAGCTGGACGAGGGTCTCCTCAAGGCGGTCGACGGCGTCAGCTTCGACCTTCGCAAGGGCGAGACGCTCGGCATAGTCGGCGAATCCGGCTCCGGCAAGAGCGTTACCAACCTCGCCATCATGAGGCTGATACCGAGCCCGCCCGGACACATCGCTGGCGGCGAGGTCGTGTTCATGGGAGACGACATCCTCAAGATGTCCGACGATGGCATCCGGAAGATCCGCGGCAACAAGATCTCGATGATCTTCCAGGACCCGATGACCTGCCTGAACCCCTTCCTCAAGATCAGCACCCAGATGATCGAGACGATCGTGCTGCACCAGGGGCTGGACAAGAAGGCGGCCAAGGAGAAAGCCGTCGATATGCTCAAGCTCGCCGGCATACCGGCGCCCGAGAAGCGTATCGACCAGTATCCGCACCAGTTCTCCGGCGGTATGCGCCAGCGGGTGATGATAGCCATGGCCCTGTCCTGCGAGCCGGAGATCCTGATCGCCGACGAGCCGACCACGGCCCTCGACGTCACCATCCAGGCTCAGATCCTCGAGCTGATCAACGAGCTGTCCGAGCGCCTCGGCACTGCGGTGATCCTGATAACCCACTCGCTCGGCGTGGTGGCCGGTATGTGCGACTCGATCTGCGTCATGTACGCCGGCCGCATCGTCGAGCGCGGCACCGCGGACGAGATATTCTCCGACCCGAGGCATCCGTACACGCAGGGTCTGATCAAGAGCGTGCCGCGCCTGGACAAGGTGTCGACGCAGCGACTGTACTCGATCCCGGGACAGCCGCCGAACGTGATCAACCTGCCGGACTGCTGCCCGTTCTTCCCGCGCTGCGAGCGCGCTATGGACGTCTGCAAGACCAAGTATCCCAAGGTAGCCGAGCTGGGCGACAAGCGCACCGTGGCCTGCTGGCTCTACGGGGAGGGGAAATAATGGCCGAGAACAAGAACGAGAACCTCCTCGAGGTATCCGGACTCAAGATGCACTTCCCGTACCACACGGGCTCGCTGTGGACCAAGAAGAAGGGCTTCATCTACGCCGTCGACGGCGTGGACCTGGCGATCAAGAAGGGCGAGACCCTGGGTCTTGTCGGCGAGTCGGGCTGCGGCAAGTCGACCACGCTCCGCGCCGTCGCGCAGCTGTACCGGCCGACGGCCGGCTCCGTCAAGCTCAAGGGCCAGGAGCTGACGACGGCTACCGATCACGAGATCATGCGCGCCCGCAAGGACATGCAGATCGTGTTCCAGGACCCGTACGCGTCGCTCAACCCGCGCATGACCACCCGCGACATCATCTCCGAGCCGATGAGGATCTTCACCAGGGCCAAGATCCTGTCCTTGTCGAGGACCGAGATCGACGAGCGCGTGGAGCAGCTCATGGAGCGCGTCGGGCTGTCGCGCTTCTTCAAGAACCGCTACCCGCACGAGTTCTCGGGCGGCCAGCGCCAGCGCATCGGCATAGCGAGGGCCCTGGCGCTCAAGCCGGACCTGGTGCTCTGCGACGAGCCGGTCTCCGCCCTCGACGTGTCGATCCAGGCCCAGATCCTGAACCTGTTCAAGGACTTGCAGGAGGAGTTCGGCCTCACATACATGTTCATCGCCCACGACCTGGCGGTGATCCAGTACATCTCCAACCGCATCGCGGTGATGTACCTGGGCGTCATCGTCGAGCTGTCGGACTCGGCGGAGCTGTATAAGAAGCCACTGCACCCGTACACCCAGGCCCTGCTGTCGGCCGCCCCGATCCCGGACCCGGCGGTCGAGCGGAAGCGCCAGCGCATCATCCTGACCGGCGACGTACCGTCGCCCGACAAGGCCAGGACTGGCTGCTACTTCTACGACCGCTGCTCCAAGCGCATGGACAAGTGCGCCCAGAGCGTACCCAAGCTCAAGGACGCCGGCTCGGGCCACCAGGTGGCCTGCTTCCTATACGGCGACTGATACGTCGCGCTAGAATCGTACTTCGGCCCGCCGTCGATCGCGACGGCGGGTTTTTTATCGTTCGTCGTCCCGTTCGAGGACGCCGAGCCGCCGACCTACCCGGGGGGGGACCGACGCGGACCGGGTGTACAGGTCTCCGGCCAACGGCTCGAGCGCGGAGCGATCGGCTACTGTAAGCCCGCCGCGCCGTCCCGACAGTATGCCTCGGGCGCGGAAGTCCCTGACGACCCGCGACAGTTGGCGGTAGCTACAGCCTATATAGTCGGCCAGGTCGCCGAGGTCGTCGGCCGCGATGATCCCGCCGTCGTCGCTCGAGGCGAGCAGGTAGCTGGCTAGCCGGCGCTCGACCGGGTAGCGTAGGTTTATGGACTCGGCGGTGAACCGGTCGTTGAGCTTGGCCCCGAGCCGGCCGCAGAGGTAGGCGAGGAGCCGGTGGTTGCTCGGGGCCGCGCCCAACAGCGCGGCCGCCGACAGGCAGAGGCAGGTTGACTCGGTTATGGCCTCGATGGTCAACGCGTAGCGCTCGGACGAGAACAGCTCCGCCTCGCCGAACGCGTCGAACGGCAGGTAGAACGAGGCGAGTACGCGCTGGCCGTTGTCCAGCGTACTGTAGGCCTTGGCCCGTCCGTCGACGAAGAACAGCACCTCGTCGACGGGATCGCCCGAGCGGATGATGATGGCCCCGGGATCGTAGCGTCGAAGGCGCAGGGCCGCGAGTAGCTCGGGGCTGAAGATGCGGCTGAGCTCGTAGCGAGCTATATAGCGACCTGATGCGTCCATGGTCGTCCTTTTAAGCGACGATAGGACATATGTCCTATCGTATGCAAGTCCCCGACGCCATAATCAGCCGTGTATTCAGGAGGAACCATGTACGGTATCGCGGCGCCCTTCATTGGGGTGCTCATCACCATGATGAACGGCGTCAACAGCCGCCTGTCGTCGTCAGTCGGGGCCCTGACCGCCGCCCTGACCATCCACGTCGCCGGCATCGTGATCATCCATGGCATTCTGGCGGCGCGGACCGCCTATGGGCGGGCCGCGGGGCGGCCGCTCGGCAAGGCGAGCCGCCTGCCGTTCTATCTGTACTTGGGCGGAGTGGTCGGCGTCGGTACGGTCTTCTCGTGCAACTATTCGTACACCGTGTTGGACGCCTCGCTCGCGGTGGCGCTCGGGCTGATAGGGCAGACGGTCTTCTCCATACTCGCCGACGCGACGGGTTTCCTTGGCCGGGAGAGGCGTCCCGTCTCGGTCCGGAGGTTGCCCGGCATGGCGCTGGCCGTGATCGGGGCCATCGTGATAGCCAGGAACTGGCGCTCCGACGGCGTCGCCATGCTGATAGCCCTCGGTAGCGGCCTATGCACCGGCCTCAACGCGCTCCTCAACGCGGAACACGGCCGGAGGAACGGCACGCTCAGGAGCGCGCGCTGGAACTATATCAGCGGCCTGACCGTGACGCTGATCATCGTCGCGGCTACCGGGCCGGATTGGCGCTCGGCCGCCGCTACGGTGGCCGAGGCCGGCCCCTTCCTGGCCGCCGGCGGCGCCTCGCTGGGCGTGATGGTCGTCCTGTCGATGAACCTGGTGTTCGCCAGGCTGTCGGCGTTCAGGGCGACCCTGCTCCTGTTCTCGGGGCAGGCGCTGTCGGGCGTGGTCATGGACGCCGTCGTTTCCGGGGCCTTCGACCCTCGGAAGCTCGTCGGCACGATCGTCGTGGTAGCCGGGCTGGCGCTGGACGGCGCGATCGGGACGGGCAGGAAAACGGCCGCGAAGCCGTAAGCGGGAGGCGAGGCTAAGGCCGGATCGCTCGTCGGCTCGTCGGCTCGTCGCCTAGCAGGCGACGATTTCCTTGATCATGAACTCCTTGCCTGAGATGACTTCCGCATCCTTGACGCCGCACTCGGGACAGATGCCCTTGTTCGCCACCAGGTTGAACATAGCTCCGCAGGACCTGCAGCGCCCGTTGCCGGGCAGGATCTCTATCTCCAGCTTGGTGTCGACCATGGAGGTGCCGTCGACGGCGCACGGGAAGCAGTCCTCTATATACTGGGGGATCATCGACGATAGCTCGCCTATCTGAAGGACCAGCTTATCTATCCGGGTAACGCCGTTCTCCCTGGCGAACTCCTCGACGGTCCTTACGACCTCTATGACAACGCTCAGCTCGTGCAAGGACCCCACCTCTCCCGTAGATACGATGGACGGGGGAACCATCGTCCCCCGTCCGAATAGTCTCTGGCCGATTGGAGGCCTAGTCCTGCTTAGGCACGAACGCCGACTTGAGCAGCCGGCCAGGCTTCCTGATCGCAATCCTCAGCTTGCGTTTGAGCACGCTCTTGATGAGTATGGGCTTCAGGTCCCGGTAGTCCTCGCCGTGGCCGTCGAACGTACGCTCCAGGCTTATGGCGTCGAATTTGCACTTGGTGGCGCACATGCCGCATCCGACGCACAGGGTCGTGTCGACGAAGGTGGCGCCGCAGCTCAGGCAACGCTCGGCTTCCTTCTTGATCTGCTCCGGGGTAAAGGTACCGCGAACGTCCTTGAAGGCGTCCTTGGCCGGGGCGTGGGCGGCGCGCTGGCGGGGTATGTTGTCGTATCCGTCCAGATCCACGTTGTCCTTGTTGAGGGGCACGTAGTTGCGCTTGAGGCGACCCATGACGAGGCTCTGGCCCTTCTGCACGTAGCGGTGCAGGGAGATGGCGCCTTCCTTGCCGGCGGCTATCGCGTCTATCGCGAAGCGCGGTCCGGTAAAGACGTCCCCGCCTACGAACACGTCGGGCTCGGCGGTCTGATAGGTGATCGAATCGGCCACGGGCCCCTTGTTCGGTTTCAGCTCCACCTTGGCGCCGTCCAGTAGCTTGCCCCAGTCAATAGCCTGGCCTATGGACGACAACACGTAGTCGGCCTCAACCGTCATCGTGTCGCTCTCGTCGTACCTCGGGTTAAAGCGCTTGTTCTCGTCGAAGACGGACACGCAACGCTTGAACTCGACAGCCTTGACGCGGCCGTTCTCCACGACGATGCGCTTGGGGCCCCAACCGTTCTCGATGCCGATCTTCTCTTCTTCCGCCTCTGCTAGCTCGTCGAGGGCGGCGGGCATCTCCGCGCGGCTCTCCAGGCAGTACATGCCGACGGTCGCGGCGCCGACGCGGGCCGCGGTGCGCGCCACGTCGATGGCCACGTTGCCGCCGCCTATGACGACGACCTTGCCCGGCAGGCTGACCTTCTCGCCCAGGTTGACCGAACGCATGAAGTCGACGCCGGTCATCACCCCCTCGGCGTCCTCGCCCTCGATGCCCATCCTGCGGCCGGCCTGCGCACCTATGGCCAGGTAGAAGCCGGTATAGCCCTGCTTGCGCAGCTCCGCCAGCGTCACGTCGACACCGACCTCGACGCCGGTCCGGAACTCCACGCCCAGCTCGCGGATGATATCGATCTCCGCGTTGATGACGTCCTTCTCCAGGCGGAAACTCGGGATGCCCAGCGTCAGCATGCCGCCGAGCATCGCGCGCTTCTCGAACACGGTGACCGAGTAGCCGTCCAGGGCCAGGTAGTAGGCGCAGGACAGGCCCGCGGGGCCGGCGCCCACGATAGCTATCTTCTTGTCGCTATAGTCGTGGCGCTTATTCGGCACGAAACGGCGCGTTGCGTTGAGGTCTTGATCGGCTATGAACTTCTTGATGTCGTCCACGGCCACCGGCTCGTCCAGGCCGTTACGGGTGCAACCCGCCTCGCAGCGCTTGGAGCAGACGCGGCCGCAGACGGCCGGGAACGGGTTCTCGCGCTTGATCAGCTCCAGCGCCTCGGCGTACTTACCCTCGGACGCCAACTTGACGTAGCCTTGAACACCGATATGCGCCGGGCACTCGGCCTTGCAGGGACTCGTGCCGGTCGCGAAGGATACCTCGCGGTTGGTGCGGTAGTCGGGATTCCAGTGCTCCGGCGTCCAGTCGGTGAACTCGGGCAGGTCCGGCTTCTTGAGCTTCGGTAGCGGCTTCTTGGTATGGATCTTCTGGCCGAGCTTGAGGGCGCCGACGGGGCAGTTCTCCACGCACTCGCCGCAGGCCATGCACTTCTCGGCGTCGACCTTGGCCACATAGTTGGAGCGTACCATGTTGGTGTTGTGGAACATTTCAGCGGTACGCAGGGATAGACAGCCGCAGCCGCAGCAGTTGCAGATGGCGTGGGTCTTGCCTCCGCCGTCGATGTTGGGTATCTGGTGCATCAGGCCGTTTTCCTCGGCCCGCTTGAGTATCTCGTAGGCTTCCTCTCGGGTGATCTGACGGCCGCGTTTCGTGCGTATGTAGTACTCCGCGGCGTGGCCCATCTGGATGCACATGTCTTCCTTCAGGTGGCCGCAGCCCTCGCCCATGATCTCGCGCGTGGAGCGGCATGAGCAGTTCGACACGGTGAAGAGGTCGTTCTCCTCCAGGTACTTGGATATTTCCTCGTAGGAGGCCCGCCTGGTCTCGCCCATGATGGCCTTCTCGATCGGGATGACGCGCATGAGGCCCGTGCCGACGGGGAAGACGCCGGAGGTCATGGGCCCGCGGACGCGGCCATAGGCCTCCATCGCGCGGCCGATCTGCGGGTACTTCTCGACGTTGGAGTACTTGTTTACCATCATCTCCATGATGCCGGGTATCCAGGTGTCGTACCAGAACTTGTCGACACCGTCCTTGACGTTGACGAAGCACACGCCCGCGTCGGCGAGCTCCATGAGCAGGCGGTGCGTGTCCTCCACGGTCTTGCCGCACAGCGGCGCCACGTCCTCGGCGCTCTTGGGGGTTCGGAACCCCAGGTGCAGGGCCACCTCGGCCATCTCCTCGGTGACGATGGGCTCCAGGATCATGTACTCCGGGTCGGTGGGCTTGATCTCGTTCTTGGCGCCGCGCTGCTTGTTGCTGATCTTATTGGCAAGATCCAGGACTCTCTCTTTGACCATGTGCCTCTCCTCGTGTGATTCTGCGTAGCCCGGGGCTACGCCCGCTTCCAGTCCCGTACGGCGGAGCGGATCCAGTCCGCCCACTCGGCCACGCCTTCGCCGGTCTTCGCCGATATAGGAATGATCTTGATGCCGGGGTTCATCGCCGTGACGCGCTCGCGTACGGCCTCCATGTCGAAATTAAAGAAGCTGATCGCGTCTATCTTGTTGATGAGGAGGACGTCCACCCGCTCGAACATCATCGGGTACTTGAGCGGCTTGTCGTCGCCCTCGGGCACCGACAGGATCATCGCGCTCTTGGCGGCGCCCACGTCGACTTCGGCCGTGCAGATCAGGTTGCCGATGTTCTCCAGGATGACGAGGTCCAGGCCCTCGGTGCCGAGGCCCTCGAGACCCTGCCTGGTCATGTCGGCGGTCAGGTGGCACATGCCGCCCGAGTGAAGCTGGATGACGCGCGTGCCGCTCTCGGCGACGGTGCGCGCGTCGACGTCGGAGTCTATGTCGGCCTCGAGGACGCCTATGCGCATGTCGCCGCGAAGCGCCTCTATCGTGCGCATCACCGTCGTCGTCTTGCCCGAGCCGGGCGACGACATCAGGTTGAGGAGGAACACGCCATCCTTCTTGAGCCCGGAGCGGAGCGCCCCGGCCCGTTTGTCGTTGCCTTCATAGACGCTCTTCTTGATTTCTAGGACTTTGAACGCGTCCATGCGCTTCCTACCTCCCGTTCTCGTAATCGGATATATTATTACCGACACCTATGTCGATATTCGTTCAAATAAAAAGTCGTCCTAAGCTCTCGAGCCGAATACCGAATGATATCGGGACTCGGCTCGGGAGAGCCTGACGGCCTCTACGGGCTATTATTAGTCCATTTTTATCGATTCGTCAACCTCGAGATGAGCCCGTCTCGCCGCTTGGGTCTGCGGCCATCGAGGCCGAGGCCAGGGGCGACGACTCCGTGAGGCTGATCGTCACGAGAGCGCTTACGGCGAGCAGGCCGCAGGCGACGATGAGCGCCAGGGTAAAGGAGCCGTCGGCGCCGCGCATCGCCTCCATGAGGTAGACGAACGCGACCGAGGCCTGCCCGAACAGCTGGATGAGCCCGTTCGAGGTGCCCTCGGGGGTGGGGCGGGTCACCTCGGACGCGTACTGCATGCCGGTCGGCATCACGCTGGTCAGGAAGAAGCCGAGCGCCGCGGCCGAGGCGCATAGGAGAGCGAAGCTCTGGGCGAGCGCAATGCCGGCCAGGCCAGGGATCGCCAAGGCCAGCCCGAGGCCGAGAAAGGGCTTGCGCCTGCCTGCCTTGTCGGACAGCGCCGGCAGCAGCACCGCGCCCACGACGCCTGCGACGAGCATCACCGCGCCCAGGGTGCCCGCCTCGGACGGACCGAAGCCGCGCGGGCGCACGATAGCCTCTATCCAGGTGGTAACGCCGTTGAAGATCCCGAGGCCGACGAAGGACAAGACGAGGTACCGCCTGAAGCTCGGCACCGCAAAGGCGTGCCTGAGTCCCTCGAGCATCAGCGAGCGCGCCTGGCCGGCGTCGTCGCTCGGCGGCGTGGCGGGCTTCTCCCTGGCGACCACTATGAAGATAGCCGCGCAGGCGGCGGAGAAGGCGCCGTAGTACAGCTGTATCGTCGGTATGGGCAGGCTCTCCGCCAGGGCCGGCGTGAGTACCATGCCAAGGGCCGTGCCGACCAGATTGGCCAGCGTCACGAGGCCGACGGCCGTCGCCCGCTCGCCAGGCGGGAACCAGAGCGCTGGCACCTTGGTCCAGGCGTTGAGCAGGAAGGGCTGAGCCGCGGCCAGCCCGACGGTGGCCGCGAAGGCCAGGCCGTAGCCGTCTCCGGCCAGGCCGCGCATCACGCCGAACGCGCCCATCAGCGCGGAGCCGACGCCGACGGTGACTCTGAAGCCGAGCGTGTCTATGGCCCACGACACCGGTATGGACAGGGGGATGAAGGCTAGCATGAAGAGCATCGAAAACATGCCAATCTTCAGGTCGCTCACCCCGTACAGCGCGGCGGCCTGGCCGGTGACCGGGGCGTACGATATCCATAGGAGCTGGATGGCCAGGTTGACCATCATGAAGGCGCCGAGTACGACCCACCGGTAGCCGTACACCCTAGTCTTTCCGCTATCCATCGTTTCCTCCATTACAATGTCGACGTGGCGGGTCGTCCCGCGCTATAGTGCAGCCATGGCAGGAACAAACGCTCCGGCGCCCCGATGGACGCCGGTCTTCGAACGGATCTCCGACGAGAAGCGTCGCCGCGTGCTCGAGAGCGCCAAGGCCGCATTCGCCCGCGACGGGTTCGCCGGTACCAACGTCAACCACGTCGCAGCGGCCGCCGACATCTCGGTCGGGGCGCTGTACAAGTACTTCAGGACCAAGGACGACCTCTTCCTCGCCATTATCGAAGAATCGCACGCCCTGATCGAAACCACCTTAGCCGGCATATTCGCCGCCGAGCCTAGTTTCTTCGGCAGGGTTGAGGCCATCCTGCGCGCCGCGATCAGCTCGTCTCGCGATGACCCCGAGCTGGTGCGCATGTACGTGGCCTGCACCACCGAGGAGTTGTCGCCCCTCGCGGAGCGGCTGTCCGGTAGCATCGAGACGATCTCCGCCACCCAGTACAGCCGCATGGTGGCCGAGGCCGCCGCGGCCGGGGAGATAGCCTCAGACGTCGACCCGGCGCTCACCGCCTTCATCCTCGACGACATCTTTCTCATGATCCAGTTCTCGTTTGCCTCCACCTACTATCGCGACCGCCTGCGCCTCTTCGCGGGCGGGGCCGCGGACGACGACGAGGCCATCGTCGCCGCGGCGCTCGCCTTCATCCGGCGCGCACTCGAGAGGCGCCAGTCGTAACGGCGCGTCGCCTACGTCGTAACGGCGCGTCACCTACGCCGGACGGGCCCGCTGGCCGTTGAGCGCCGCGAAGAGCGGCTTGTTCCTATAGTAAAAACGCTTGAACACCGAGAATCGCTCCGCGTACAGCCCCGCGAGCGAGGCGTTCGGCTCGAAGACCTCCTTGGGCCTGACCATGGTTCTCGCGTCGGCGAGCGAGGCCATCATGCCGAGCCCCTTGGCGCAGAGCATGGCCGCGCCCAGGGCGCCTGAGTTCTGCGGCGAGTCGACCGTTTCGATGGCTTCGCCGAGCACGTCCGCCATGATCCTCGCCTCGGCCCGCGACCGGGCGCCGCCGCCCACGAAGCGTATGGGGCCGCGGGCGGCGGTCTTGCGCCGTATCGACTCGAGCTGCCAGCGGTTGTGCATGGCGACGCCTTCGGACACGGCGCGCACGAGCGAGCGCTTGCCTGAGCCGAGGCCGATATTGAAGAACGCGCCGCGAGCGGCCGGGTCCTCGAAGGGCGAGCGGTTGCCGTGGAGCCAGGGCGCGAACATCACGCCATCGGCGCCCGGCGCTACCGATTCGATCGTCTCGTCGAGTAGCTCGTAGAGCGAGGCATAGCGGGCGTCCGGGTCCTCTGCGGCGTTCCTCGCGCCGAGGTAGGCGCCGACCTCGTCGAGCACCAGGTGGTCGCGTACCCATTCGACGCACTTGCCCGAGGTCTCCTGCTCCGACATGTAGTTATAGAGCCCTGCCCGCGCGCCCATGACCGACGCTATCATCGCGTTCGTGTCGACGACGCGGCGATCTGTCACCGCCGATACCCAGCCGGAGGTGCCCATGTACACGTGCGTCTCGCCCGGCTCGACCGCGCCGGAGCCCAGTCCGACGAGCGACAGGTCGCCGCCGCCGCCGAAGACCGGCGTACCGGCCTCCAGGCCCAGCTCGGCCGCGGCCGCGGGCAACACCGGCCCGACTACCTCGGTCGGTGCCACCACCTCCGGCAGCATGGCGCGGTCCACGTCGAACAGGCGGCACATGGCTTCGCTCCAGGAGCCGAGCCCGCGCCCATCGAGCCTCGTGGGCCTCGTGTCGTACATGAAGGTGGCGTTGGCCGAATCGGGCGTCATCGCGAAGCGGCCGGTGGCCTTGGCCACGAGGTACTCCTTGACGTCGAGCCAGCGTTTGGCGCGCTCGAAGGCCTCGGGCTCGTGGTCCCTGACCCAGTGGTACTTCCAAACCGGGTCCTTGGCGCTGGCCGAGACTCCGCCGGTGACCGCGAGCGAAGGCAGCAGCTTGCGAGCGTCCATGCCGGCCACCTTGAGCGCGCCTTCCTCGAGTCCGCGCCGTTTCTGCTCGGTACCGCGCTGGTCCATGTAGCTCATCGCCGGGCGTACCGCTCGGCCCGAGCCGTCGACCAGCACGAGACCCTGCATCTGGCAGCAGAACGCGGCGGCCCTGATCTCGTCGGCGCGGCGGCCGGAGCGGGACAGCACCTCGCGCGTGCCGACGCAGATGGCTTTCCACCAGTCGTCGGGATTCTGCTCGGCGCCGCCATTCGGCAGGAAGCGTATACCGTACTCCGACGACGCGGCCGCCGCCAGCGCGACGCCGGCGCGGTCGAAGCGGTAGAGGCAGGTCTTGGCGCCGGTGGTGCCTATGTCGTAGGCGACGACGAACAGTTCGTCGCCCTTCATCGCTCTCCCTTGCCTTTCGAGTATTTCTTTAAATATACCTGATGCATCACCGCGGCTTCGAAGCGGCCGATGCTCTTGGCCCCGCCGAGGAACTCCGCCTCGACGAAGGCGCGGCAACCTTTCTCGGCGATCTGGGCGCAGAGTAGCGCTTCTTGTAGGTTGCGGCCGCAGGCGACGAGGCCGTGATTGGCCATCAGCGCCGCCATGCGCCCGGCCATGGCCCTGACCACGGCCCTGCCCATTTTCTTGGAGCCCGGTAGCGAGTAGTCGGCCACGCGTAGTGTCGGGCCGACGATCTGCGCCAGGTCGTCGAGTACCGGCGGCACCTCCCGCCTGGCCGCCGCGACGGTGGACGCGCTCATCGAGTGCGTGTGGACGATGGCCCGTATCTCCGGCCTCGAGGCGTAGACGGCCTCGTGCATATGGAGCTCGCTCGACGGCTTGCCGCCGCGGGCTTCGCCGGTACGCAGGCTCACGATGACGATATCCTCGACCTTCATGGTCATGTAGTCGGTGCCGGTCGGCGTGATGGCTATCTCGTCCGACGAGAAGCGTAGCGACACGTTGCCCCAGGTGCCGGCGACCAGGCCTTCCTCGACCAGGCGGACGCCCGCGGCGCGGACCGCCTCCCTCGCCTCGGCCTCGGTCATTCCGCGGCCCCGAGGTTCATCGCCTCGACGTCGACGTTGTCGAAGACCCGGCCGAACCTGGCGAGCGCGTCGTCGATCACGGCGTCGGTATCCGCGCCGCTCGTGTACATGCGGCTACCCGCGAGCGTCACGATGCCCTCGGCCGCGTAGGCCGCGCCGTAGGTCTCCATCATCTTCTTGCGGATCTTAATTTCCTTGAGGACGCGCACGATCTTAAGGTAGTCCATCTTGATGAACATCGCGCCGACCGTCTCGAGGTGGCAGATGGAGCCCTGGTTGTAGGCGACGAAGGGCAGGCCGCGTTCGGCTATCAGCTTCTTGAGGCCGGCCGTGAGCCGATCGCCGGCACGCCCGGCTACGGCGCAGGCGTCGCGCTTCTCGATCTCCTTGATCGTAAAGTAGCCGGCCGCCGCGGACAGGGGGTTCGCGGCCATGGTGCCGCCGACGTAAGCGCGCTTCTTGCCGCTCTCGAGGCCCGCGGCCATCATCAGGATCAGGTCCTTGCGCCCGCCAAGGCCACCCGCCGACGGGTAGCCGCCGGCGACTATCTTGCCGAAGGTGGTCAGGTCGGGCCGTACGCCGAAGTAGCCCTGGGCGCCCTCGAGGCCGATGCGGAACGCGGTGACCACCTCGTCGAACACGAGGAGGGCGCCGTACTTGTCGCAGAGCGCGCGCACGCCCTGGTTGTAGTCGAAGGCGACGGGCCGCGTGCCCGACTCGGGGCCGACCGGCTCGATCAGCACGCAGGCGGTGCCGCCGCGCAGGCGGTTGGCCGCCAGCTTGCGCTCGAGCGAGCCCAGGTCGTTCGGGGCGACCTCGTCGGTCAGGCGCTGGGCGCTACCGGGGATGCCGTGGGCCTCGAAACGGCCGGTCTTCGGGATCTTGAGGCTGTAGACCAACTGGTCGCTCCAGCCGTGGTAGGCGCCGCCGACCTTGATGACGCGCCTTTTGCCGGTTGCGAGCCTAGCCACGCGGATGGCGGCCATTACGGCTTCCGTACCCGAGCCGAGCATGCGGAACATCTCGACGGCGGGCATGTGGGAGCAGATCTCCTTGGCCAGCTTGAGCTCGAACTCGTGGAACAGGCCGGTCGACGGGCCGACGCGCCTGAGCACGTCGATAACCTGGTCGCGGACGACCGGGTCGTTGCTGCCGAGGATAGTCGGGCCGCCGGCCTGGAGGAAATCGATATACCGGTGCCCGTCGGCGTCGTGCAGGTAGGCGCCCTCGGCGCGGTCGAT
>JAKQKE010000266.1 GCA_029560805.1 Spirochaetota bacterium | reverse complement strand
CTCACGGAACGCGAAGGCCGCGAGCGCGACGGCCGCGATGGCCGCCGGAAAGCCGGCTATCGCCAGCGCGCGACGAAAGCGTTCCCGTCCCATGCCTCGACTATACGCCGTATCGCCTCGTTTGTGGAGAGGCTCTATGCTCTAGGCCATGGCCAACGACAACGTGACGCAGTTCGAGTCCGGCGAGGTGATCTTCCGCGAGGGCGAGCCGGGAGACAGGATGTACATACTGCTCGCCGGGGCGGTCGAGCTGAAGATCAAGGTGGACCGGGGCGAGACGGTGATCAAGACCATCGATACGCCGAACGAGTTCTTCGGCGAGATGGCGCTGATAGACGAGAGGCCGCGCTCGGCCACAGCCGTCGCGCTCAGGCGCTCGAACCTGCTCGCGGTCGACGGGCCGACCTTCGAGGCGATGATACTGACGAACGGCAAGTTCGCGCTCAAGATCATCAAGGTGCTGTCGGAGCGCATCAGGCGATCGAACGAGCAGGTCTCCGACCTGATAGAGACGATGCCGCGGGAACGCATCGCCAGGGGCCTGGTCGACTTCGCCGGCAACCACGGGGAGCGAATCCACGACGGCGCTATAACGATCGACGCGGCCGCCGCGACGAGCTGGATCAACGGCCACCTCGGCGTGCCCAAGGCCGAGGTCGAGGCCGCGATAGCCCGTTTCATACGGCTCGAGTCGATAGCCTGGGCCCCGACCAGCGCCAAGACCCACGAGCGCCTCGCGCTGCCGGAAGCCTTCATCCGGGCCAACGACCGCCGATCCGGCGACTAGGCGGCGGGCCGTCCTATCATCGATGGCCCGCCCTGCTATATAATGGAAACACTATGGCGTATAACGATCTACAGGATTATATGGCGGCCCTCGAGTCGAAGGGCCTGCTCAGGCGCGTAAGCGTCGAGGTCGACCCGGAGCTCGAGATAACCGAGATAGCCGACCGCGTGATGCGGCAGCCCGGCGGCGGCCCGGCCCTGCTCTTCGAGAAGGTCAAGGGCTCGCCCTACCCGCTCCTGATCAACGCGATGGGCTCTGAGGAGCGCATGGCGATGGCCTTCGGCGCTTCCAGCCTCGACGAGAAGGCCGCCGAGATCGAGGACCTCATCGCGTGGGCCTGGAAGCAGCTGCGCGGCTTCAACCTCCTCAAGGCCGTGCCCGAGGCCCTGCCCAAGCTGCCCGTGGCCCTGAGCCTCTTCCCGAGGCGGGTTTCGAGGCCGAAGTGCCAGGAGGTCGTCTCCGACGACGAGGGCTTCTCGAGCCTGCCGGTGCTCAAGTGCTGGCCCCTAGACGGCGGCCGCTTCCTGACCCTGCCGCTCGTATGCACCCGCGACCCCGAGACCGGCGTCCAGAACGTCGGCATGTACCGCATGCAGGTCTACGACGACCG
>JAKQKE010000262.1 GCA_029560805.1 Spirochaetota bacterium | reverse complement strand
GGAGACGCAGGGCCTCGGGCGCCTGCCGATGCGCGCCCCCCTCCTGCCCTGGCCGAGCGCGGGGCGGGCCCTCGCTGCGGCCGCCCTCGGGCCGACCTCCGGCGGGAACGACAATCCGCTCGTCCTGAGCCTCGACGGGCGATGGCGATTCAGCCTCGCGGCCGATCCCGAGGCGACGCCCGACGGCTTCGCCGAGCCGGGCTTCGACGACTCGGCCTGGCCCGAGCTGAACGTACCGGGCACCTGGACCCTCCAGGGCTTCGACAAGCCGCATTACACCAACGTGGTCATGCCCTTCGGCAACGTCCCGCCGGCTCCGCCGGCCGCCGATAACCCGACCGGCCTGTATCGCGTCTCCTTCGAGCTGCCGCCGTCGTGGGAGGGCCGGCGGGTCGTCCTCCACGTCGGCGGCGCCGAGAGCTTCCTGGAGGCCTGGTGCGGCGGGACCTACCTCGGCTACTCCAAGGACACGAGGCTGCCGACCGAGTTCGACCTGACCGGCGTCGCCGTCCCGGGGCGCAACGCGCTGGCCTTCCGCGTCATACGCTACTCGGACTCGAGCTTCATCGAGGACCAGGACCAATGGTGGTTCGGCGGCATCTACCGTAGCGTCTACCTCTACTCCACCGCCCTCGCCTACATCGCCGACGTCGACGCCCGGGCTATCCCCGGCGAAGGCCGGGCCGCCGGCCGCGTCGAGGCGACCGTCAGCCTCGGCTGCGTATTGGACCCGGCGGCCGCCTCGACGCCGCCCGGAACCGCTCCGACCGACTACCGAGGCGCGTCCGCGGCGCCGGGCGCATCCGGGGAGCGGCGGCTCGGGACCGCCGGCTGGACCGTGCGCCTCGCGCTGTACGGCCCCTTCGCCCGCGGCGCGGGCGGGATGACGCTCCCGCCGGCCGAGCCGGTCGCCGAGGCGGAGGCCTACGTGCCGTCGTCGTACCGCGACTCGATCTGGCAGGCCCGCGCGACGCTGAGCCTCGACGCGCCCGAACCCTGGTCCGACGAGCTGCCGAGCCTCTATGCCCTCGTCGCGACCCTCGTCAAGCCAGACGGCCCGGGTAGCGCCGACGAGCACGCCTCCCTGCGCCTGGGCTTCCGCACGGTCGAGGTCAGGGACCGCCAGCTACTCCTGAACGGCCAGCCCGTCATGATGCGCGGCGTCAACCGCCACGAGCACGACGAGCGCGCCGGCAAGACCCTGGGCCTCGAGTCGATGGTCCGCGACATCG
>JAKQKE010000086.1 GCA_029560805.1 Spirochaetota bacterium | reverse complement strand
TCGACATCGTCAGGATGGTCAACGACCTGAGCCTGCAGACCGGCAGGGAGTACTCGCTGCTCGACAATGACTACGTGTACCTGGCCGTAGGCGACCCGGATCTGCTCGGCCGGTCCATCCTGAGCGTCGATCCGGGCCGCGTCGACGAATCGGAAGCCGTGCGCGGAGGCCTGCCGCTGCGCATGAAGTTCCGGTCCGACGACGGCGAGAGCCTGCGGGTCTATACCCCGGTCCGCATCTCCGATACCGGCAAGTCCTGGTCGCTCGCGGTCGAGGTGCCGACGAGCGAGGTTCGCGCCAGGTCCGGGGCCGGCTCCCAGATGTTCATGCTGTTCGCGTCGTTCGGCGCCGTGCTGCTCGCCCAACTCGTCGTGACGATCATCGTGGCCGCCACCGTGGCCAAGCCGGCCATCGAGGCCGGGCGACTGCTCAAGGACATTGCCGAGGGCGAGGGCGACCTGACCAAGCGCCTGGGCATACGTACCGGCGACGAGATCGGGCTCCTGGCCAGGTCTTTCGATACCTTTACCGAGAAGTTGGCCACCATCATCGGAGACGCCAAGTCGGCGGTGACCGCGCTCAAGCAAAGCTCCTCCGAGCTGGACGCGGGCATGGCGGAGGCGTCCGAGGCGGCTCGCAGAATAGACCAGGCCATAGATGGCGTCATCGAGCGCACCGTCAACCAGGCGGCCAGCGTCGAGGAGGTCTCCTCGACGGTCGAGCAGATCACCAGGAACATCGAGTCGCTCGACCGCATGATAGAGCGGCAGAAGGACGGCGTCGCGGAGTCGTCGGCCTCGATCGAGGAGATGGTCGGCGCGATCGGCTCGATAGCCAGGAACGTCGAGGCCTTCGGCGACTATATGAAGCGGCTGATCGAGGCGTCGGACGACGGCAGGGGCAAGCTCGGCGGCGTCTCCGAGCTGGTCAAGGACATCTCGACCCGGTCGCAGGGCTTGTCGGACGCCAACAAGGTGATCCAGGCCATAGCCGCCAGGACCAACCTGCTCGCGATGAACGCCGCCATCGAGGCGGCGCACGCCGGCGAGGCGGGCGCCGGGTTCGCCGTCGTCGCCGCGGAGATCCGGTCCCTGGCCGAGCAGTCGCAGCTCCGTTCCAAGGAGATAGCCGGTAGTGTGGCTGGCATCAGGGGCGGGATCGACAAGGTGGTCGCTTCCACGGTCGATGCGGAGCGGGCGTTCGAGAACATCGTCGGCCACGTGCGCAAGGTCGGCGAGCTCGAGTCGGAGATCAAGGCCGCCGTGGCCGAGCAGGGCTCCGGCTCCCGCGTGGTGCTCGAGTCGCTTTCGTCGATCCGCGATATAACCGACGAGGTGCGCGGGGCCTCCGCTGAGATGACCCAGGGCGCCGCCGCCGCCGGCGAGGAGATGCGGCGCCTGCTCGAGCTGACCGAGGAGCTGAAACGAAGCATGCAGGATATCGGCAAGGAGTCCGAGAGCATCAAGGGCGTGACCGCGAAGGTGTCCGCGCTCGGCGTGCGCAACGCGGAGCTGGTAGGTCAGGTGGAGTCGGGTACCAACCGCTTCAAGGTGTAAGAACCGTCCCGATCAGCCGAAAACGGCGACCGCTCGCGCGGCCGCCGTCGCTGGCTTGGTACGGTTCTTACATCGTTTCGCCACTAACGCTTCATAGAGCAGCCGGAGCAACCCGCGCAGCTCGCGCAGGGGGGGCGCGACGAACCGCCGGCTGGTTCCGCGCCGCCCGAATCGCAACATGAACGGCGCTCGCCCTTGAGCGCCCGGACGGCGTTCCGCAGGACGTAGGCGGCGGCCGCCGCCACGATCAGTACGACCGCCGCGCCTTGTATGACGGCGCTCACGCCAACCCCGCCAGCGAGCCGATCTGGTAGATAGCGGCCCCGAGCGCCCAGCCGAGGCCGAGCATGAACGCGAAGGCGAAGCCGAGCCACTTCCAGCCTAGCTCGGCTTTGATCGCGGCGAGCGCCGCGAAGCACGGCGGTATCACCAGCGTGAAGAGCATCATCACGAAGGCCAGGAGCGGCGTCCAGTTCGGGTCGTTCCTCAGGGCTTCCCGCAGTCCCTCGCTCTCCTCGCTTTCCTCGGTACCGACGCTGTACAGCACGCCGAGGGTCGAGACGACGACCTCCTTGGCCGCGAAGCCGGTAACGGTGGCGACGCCGAGCTTCCAGTCGAATCCGAGTGGCCTGAAGACCGGTTCGATGAAACGGCCGAAGGTACCGGCGGCGCTGTTGGCCAGGGCGAGCTCCGCCGTGACGGTCTCGAGCCTCGCCGCCACCTCGTCGTCGGTGGCGCCGGGACTTCCGGCAAGGAAGGTCGCCTCGGCGCTCGCCAGCTCGGAATCGGTCGGCTCGTAGGACGGGAAGGTCGTGACCGCCCAGATGAGCACCGACGAGGCCAGGATGATGGTGCCGGCCTTCTGGATATAGTGCCAGGTCTTCTCCCAGACGTGCCAGAGCACGCCGCGCACGGTCGGGGCCCGGTAGGGCGGCAGTTCCATCACGAAGGGCGTCGCCTCGCCGCGCAGGACGGTCTTTTTGAGCAGCCAGGCGGAGCCGAGGGCCAGGAGCACGCCGATGGCGTAGATCAGCATGACCATGTTGCCGGCGTTGTTCGGGAAGAAGGCGGCGGCGAGCAGGACGTGCACCGGTAGCTTGGCGCCGCAACTCATGAAGGGTATCACGAGGATGGTGACGATGCGGTCCCGCGGGCTCTTGAGCGTGCGGGCCGCCATGATGGCCGGCACCGAGCAGCCGAAGCCGAGCATCATCGGGAAGACCGACTGGCCGTGCAGTCCGAAGGTATGGAGGATCTTATCGGTCGCGAAGGCGGCCCTGGACATGTAGCCGATATCCTCGAGCAGGGACAAGAGGAAGAACAGGATGACGATCAGCGGCACGAACGAGAAGACGCCGCCGACGCCGCCGATGATACCGTCTACCACGAGCGAGCGTAGGAAGCCATCGGGCATGATCGTCGTAGCGGCCTCGCCGAGCCAGGCGAACAGCGACTCGAACCAGGCCATCGGGTACTCGCCGAGCGCGAAGGTGATCTGGAACACGGACCAGAGTACGCCGACGAAGATCGGCAGGGCCAGGAAGCGGTTCATGACGACCTTGTCGATCGCCTCGGTCAGTGAAAAATCCGGTTTCTTCTCGATGGTGATGGCTTCCTTGACCGCTCCGCGTATATAGCCATAGCGCTGCTCCGACATCACGATCTCGGCGTCCTTGCCGAAGTGCCCGTCGATCCAGGCGCTGGCCTCCTTGGCCCGGGCGGCTATCATGGCGCCGTCGACGTGGCCCGCGAGCTTCTCGAAGGCGTGCTCGTCCTTCTCGAGTAGCTTGACGGCTAGCCAGCGCGCGGGGAACTTGGCTATGAAAGCCGCGTCGGCGGAAACGGCCGCCTCGAGCGCGGCTAGCTTCTCCTCGATCTCGGCCCCGTAATGGACTTCTTTCCGGGTCTTGCCGTTCATCGTGTCGGCCGTACGGTCTATCGCGTCGAGCAGGTCGTCCATGCCGGAGCCCTTAGGGCCGACGGTCTTGATCATCGGTATGCCGAGCACCTCCCCGAGGGCCTTCTCGTCTATCCTGATGCCCTTGGCCGCGGCCTCGTCGCTCATGTTCAGCGCGCCGATCACCGGTATGCCCAGCTCCTGGAACTGGAGGCAGAGGTAGAGGTGCCTCGATAGGTTGGTCGAGTCCATCACGTCGACGATGATGTCCGGCCTGTGGTCGAGCAGGAAATCTCGCGTCACGACCTCGTCGATGGAGTAGGCGGTCAGGCTGTAGATGCCTGGCAGGTCGGTTATGTCGTAACGGCGGCCATTCCGGCTCCTCGAGCCCTCGCGCTTCTCGACCGTCACGCCGGGATAGTTACCCACCTTGTGATGGGCGCCGGTCAGGGCATTGAAGATGGTCGTCTTGCCAGCGTTCGGGTTGCCGGCGAGAGCTATCCTCAGGTCGCCCTTCGCGCCGGCGCTTGTGTCGTCTCTCATCGTCGTGGCTCCTTCGCCGTTCATCGGCCGTTCATCGGCCGTTCGCGAGCCAGCCGCGATGGCCTGCACGGCCCCGTCCCCCGCGACCCCGTCCGGCTCCGATGACTTGTTCGATGGTCACGCCGTCGGCCTCGGACGCGCGTATCATGATGTCGCAGTCGCCGAGCCGTACCTGGAGCGGGCCGCCGAGGAAGCCGCGGCGCACGATACGTCCTCGGGCGCCCTTGGTAAAGCCCATGTCTGCGAGCCGCTTGCCGGTCTCGCGGCAGAGGCGGATGCTATCGACGATGAACTCGTCGCCTTCGCCGATCGATGCTATGGTCATGGATTCCTCCCTCAAGACAATACCGTTGGCTTCGCATTCAATATGATAATGATTATCATTATCTAATTTAACGTAGTCTGTCAAGACCCCGAGGTCGTACGCCCGTCGGGGCGCCTCCCTGACCCGCTGGACAGGCGCTTAATGATACTTTCCTAGCTTGCGTATCTAGTCTATAAAGGAGCGATGCAGACGATCATGAAGTACGCGCTCGTAACGGGCGCCTCGGGCGGTATCGGCAAGGAGTTCGCCGGCAAGCTGGCGGCCGAGGGTTGGGCCATCGTCCTCGTGGGACGGAACGAGGGCAGGTTGGAGGCCGTCAGAGCCGGTTTGTCGGGCGCCAACGCCTCGGCGTCGGTGGTCGTGCCCTGCGACCTGTCTCAGCCGGGCGCGGCCGGGCGGCTGTACCGGGCCTGCGCCGAGCGCGGCCTGTCGGTCGACCTGCTGGTCAACAACGCCGGTTCCGGCGTGTTCGGCGACAGCCTGTCGCAGTCGCCCGAGGCCGTGGAGGCGATGATCAACCTGAACGTCAGCTCGCTGACGAACCTCTGCGCGCTGTTCGGCCGCGATATGAAGGCGCGCGGTTCCGGCCGCATCCTGAACGTCGGCTCGTTCGCCGGCCTCAACGCCACCCCGTACTTCGCCTCGTACGCGGCCAGCAAGAGCTACGTGCTCGACTATACGCTGGCCCTGCGGGCCGAGCTATCGGGCTCGGGCGTCGTCGTTACCTGCCTGCTCCCCGGCTACGTGCGCACCGACTTCGACGATAACGCCGGGATCGAGAGCGAGGCGTACAGGAAGTTCTCCCGGTCGAACAGCCTCGGCGCCGAGGAAGTGGCCGATATCGGATTGGCGGCCCTCGAGCGGGGCAAGGCCTGGACCATAGCCGGCGCCAGGAACCGGTTGGCGGCGTTCTTCTTCGGGCTCCTGCCTCGGACCGCGCCGCCAGCAATCATGAAACTATTCCTCGATAGACTCGTCTAACGAACACCACGCAACCAGGATGGACTCACGATGAAAACCAATTTTTCGGTCGTTCGCGAACTGCTCCGGAAGGATCCCGCCCTCGCCAAGAAGATGGTACACCCCTTCGTGGCCCAGAAGAAGTCGATGTACGTGGACAGGGTCCTGCACCCGGCCACGACGGCCGAGCTCGGGTTGATCTACTTTCGGCTGACGCCGCTATGCAACCTGCGCTGCGTCATGTGCGGCCAGCGCGGCGACAAGGGTGTGCTCAAGGGTTCCTTCGCGGCCGAGGAGGCCAAGAAGATCGTGCCGCTCGAGGACTACAAGCGCCTCGTCGACCAGATCAAGCATAAGAAGCCGGTCGTCTACCTCTGGGGCGGCGAGCCCTTCCTGTACCCCGACCTCTTCCCCTTGATCGACTACATGATGGAGGCTGGCCTCGTCGTCAGCGTCAACACCAACGGCACGTTCCTTGAAAAATACGCCAAGGAGATCGTGGAGCGCAAATGGCACGCGCTGTTCGTCTCGCTCGACGGCTTCGAGGAGACGAACGACCGCATCCGGGGCCCCGGCTCGTACCGTCGCGTCGTCGACGGCTTCGAAGCGATCAACCGCGAGAAAGCCAGGCAGGGTTCGCACTACCCGTACATGGGCGTCGTCACCACCGTCAACAACCTCAACTACAAGGACCTGTACGCTCTGGCCGAGGCGACGAGGCCCTTCAAGCTGGCCTGGCATATCTACAACCTGGACACGTATACGAACGACGCCATCGTCGCCAGGCAGCGCGAGTACATGAAGCGGGAGCTCGATACCGATATCGACTGCCTGCCTGGCTACGCCACCGGCTACAACGAAGGCATCGACGGCCAGGAGCTGTACGACATTCTGTCCCGCGTCCACGCGATGGACATCGACCACCCGATCATCACCGTGCCCGCGCTCGAGCCGGACAAGATCGATATCTACTACGGCAAGCTGGACGAGCCGGTGCGCACGCACTGCTCGGTGCCCTGGAGCCAGTGCAACATCGATTACAACGGCGACGTCTGCTTCTGCGCCGACTACAACGACTATCCGCTCGGCAACATCCGCGAGACGCCGTTCTTCGAGATATTCAATGGCGAGCGGGCCCGCGCGTTCAGGCTGGCCCTCAGGAACGCGAAGGACGGCCTATTCCCGGGTTGTATCCGTTGTTATCAGAATATGCTGTGCGGTAAGCGGGTGAAGGGTTTTTAAGAGAACGCCGGGCCGCCGCGACCAGCCTTCGGGCGTGGAGCGCGCCTATGGCGAAGCGCGGTAGCCTCATCGCTCGATGCCCGTACGCGCCTGCACCCCGGTCCGGTAGTAGTGCCTGACCTCGCGCATCTCGGTGACGAGGTCGGCGCGCCCCAGCATGGCGTCGGTCGCGTAGCGGCCGGTGACGACGAGTTCGACCTCGGGCGGCCGGGCGTCGACGACGGCGAGCGCGTCCGCCTCGGATACGACGCCGACCTGGACCGCGACGTTGAGCTCGTCGAGGACCACGAGGCCGTAGCGGCCGGAGGCGAGCGCCTCGCGGGCCCGCGTCAGGCCTTCGGCGGCGGCTTCGAGGTCGGCCTTCTCGGGCGCCCTCATGATGAAGCAGCCGAGCCCGTACTGCTCGACGACGAGGCGCCCGGGGCCGAGAGCGGCGGCCAGCGTCTCCAGCGTCGTTATCTCCGAGTAGCGCATGCCCTTGATGAACTGCCCGATATAGACGGACATACCGGCGCCGAGCGCCCGTACGCAGAGGCCTATGGCCGCCGTCGTTTTGCCCTTGCCGTCGCCCGTATACACGTGCATGTAGCCCTTGTCCATCGCAGCGCCTCCCGATCGATACCGGGCACCCTACGGCAACGAGGCTCCGGCGTCAAGATCGAGGGAGCGGCCATCGGCCACTGTTCCATCGACGCCGCGGTCTCTTGTATACTCGAGGCTAGGTTCACGGAGGCTCCATGGATACCAAGTTCCTGCACGCGACGATGTTGCTGATTCTCGTGACCGACCCGCTCGGCAACATTCCGCTGTTCATCACGGCGCTCGAGCGCGTTGCGCCGGCGCGGCGCACCCGCGTGATACTGCGCGAGGTGGCCGTCGCGTTCCTGATCCTCTTACTGGCGATGGTCGGCGGCCGGGCCGCCCTGTCGGTGCTCGGCATAGGCGACGCCAGCCTCAAGGCGGCCGGCGGCGTGATACTCCTTCTCATCGCGATCAACATGATCTTCCCCGCCGCCGGCGCGCGCATGGGCGAGGGCCCGACCGACGGCGAGCCCATGATCGTGCCGATAGCCGTGCCGCTGGTCGCCGGGCCGTCGGCGATAGCGACCGCGATGCTCGTCGCTGCGGACAACCCGGGGAGGCTGCCCGTCTGGGTAGGCGCGCTGGCCATCTCGATGGCGCTGACCATGCTCAGCCTGTTCCTCTCCTCGACCTTCAAGCGCGTCCTCGGGGTGCAGCTCCTGTCGGCGATCGAGCGCCTGATGGGACTCGTCCTGACGGCGGTGTCGATAGACATGATCATGAGCGGCGCCGCGGCCTTCATCGAGGCGGCGATCTAGGGCGGGCCGTGGCCCGTCGAAAGGAAACCATGAGCGTATTCGAGATCATCATGCTGCTATGCTTCGGCGCCGCCTGGCCCGTCTCGATAGCGAAGTCGCTACGGACGAGGAGCAACGGAGGCAAGAGCCTCGTGTTCCTCTTGATCATCATCGTTGGCTACGCGGCCGGCATCGTCAACAAGCTGCTCTACAAGCCCGACTTCGTCGTATGGCTCTACGCGCTCAATACGGCGATGGTGTCGGTGGACGCCGCGCTGTGGATACGCAACCGCCGGCTCGAGCGGGCGGCTACCCCGGAGGCCAGGGCGTGAGGGCTTGCGGCGTTTCGCGATTCGGGCGCCGCGGGCGGCGGGCCGCGAGGCGCCTCCGGTCCGGTGCGGCCTCGGCCCTCGTATTCTGCGCCGCGTTGGGCCTCGGCTCGTGCGCGACGGTCCCGGCCGAGCCCGAGCCGAGCGCCGCGATCGTCCTGTCGGTCGTCGGGACGCCGGTCGTGACGGCCGTCGACCTCGATACCGTCTCGGTCAGCGCCGAGCTACTCGCGGCCAATACCGGCGGCCGGGCGGCCGCCCTGTCCGCGCTGCGCGCCGAGGCGACGTCGGACGGCGTCGCCCTGGCCGCGCCAGCGGTCGTCGAGCTCGGCGGCCCGGGGGCTCGCGCCGAGCTGGCGCCGGGCGCCGAACGGTCCGTACCCGTCGAGCTCGTCTTGGACGCGCCGCCGGGGGACGGGCCGATGGTATCGTTCGCCCTGCTGTCGGTCCTGGCCTTCTCGTCGCCCTCGGGGCCGGGCGAGGCCAGGCTCGAGCTCCGCGGTGAGTTCCCGAGGATCATGCCGCCCGCGATGAGCATCTCGTCGATACGCATCCTCAAGGACGAGCTGATCAACACGAAGCTCGGCGTCGAGCTGGTGGTGAGCAACCCGAACGCGTTCGCGCTGACCTTCGCGGAGCTGGACTACCGGCTGTACGGCGAGGGGCGCTACTGGGCGTCCGGCTGCCTGGCCAAGCCCTTCGTCGTCCCGGCCGGCGAGGCGACGAAGGCCAGCCTCTACCTGACGATGAACTTCACCGACATGAGCCGATCCCTGCTCGACCAGGTGATCAAGCTGGCGACCGTCAGCTACCGCCTGGTCGGTTCCGGCCGCGTCGACACCGGGCTCGAGTTCCTGCCGCGCTTCGAGCTGCCCTTCGACATGTCCGGCCGGGCCGAGGTCGGCCGCTAGTGCCTGAAGTGCCTGACCCCGGTGACGATCATCGCGATGCCCGCGGCGTCGGCCGCCTCGACGCTTAACCCATCGCGGATGGAGCCGCCCGGGTGCGCGATCGCGCTTACGCCGGCCGCCGCCGCCACCTCTATCGAGTCGGGGAACGGGAAGAACGCGTCCGAGGCCAGCACCGAGCCGCGCGCCTTGTCCCCGGCCCGCCCTACGGCGATGCGGGTCGAGTCGACGCGGTTCGGCTGGCCGGAGCCTATGCCGACTGTCGCGTAGCCGGCGCTCGGGTCGGCCGCGTCGATAGGCGCGGCCAGCAGGATGGCGTTGGACTTGGCCGACACGCAGGCCTTCCATGCGAAGCGTAGCGCCGCGAGCTCGGCCTCGGTCGGAGCTCGCTTGGAGACGACCTTCCACTCGGTTCCGTCGGGATCCCCGTCGTCGATCTCCTGCCTGAGGAAACCGCCGCGTATAGAGCGCGTCTCGTATCCGACCGCGGTTCGCGAGGGGGCGTCTCCCATTTCGAGCAGGCGGGCGCTCTTGCGCTTGGCGAGTAGCCCGCGAGCCTCGGGCGTGAACGACGGGGCGGCGACGCACTCGACGAAGGTCTCCCCGAGCGCGCGGACTGAGTCGGCGTCGAAGGGCCGGTTGACCGCCACGACGCCGCCGAAAGTGGACAGCGGGTCGCAGGCGACGGCCGCTTCGAGGGCGCGAGCCGGCGACTCGCCGTCCGTCGTGGCGACGCCGCTTTCGGCGACGCCGCTTTCGGCGACGCCGCTTTCGGCGACGCCGCAGGGCGATAGGTGCTTGACGACGACCGCGGCCGCCCCGTCGAAACCGGCAGCCGTCCGCCAGGCCGCATCCAGGTCGAGCAGGTTGTTGTACGACAGCTCCTTGCCCTGGAGCACGCTGCCGCCCAGGGGCCCGGCGCCCGGCTCGTCAGTGTAGAGCCAGGCCTTTTGGTGAGGGTTCTCGCCGTAGCGCAGCTTCTGGCCAGCGTAACCGAACGGCCCCACGCTGGATTCCGGCTCGAGCCACGAGGCAATGGCCGCGTCGTAGCGGGCGCATAGCGCGAAGGCCTTGACCGCCAGCTCGCGCCTGAGCTCCGGCCCGAGGCCTCCAGACTCGCCGACGCTCGTTTCAAGCGAGGCCGCGACGCGCTCGTAGTCCGCGGGATCGCAGACGACGGTGACGCGCGCGTAGTTCTTGGCGGCGGCGCGCAGGATGGCGACGCCGCCTATGTCGATCTCCTCGACGCAGGCCGCCTCGGCTGCGCCTGGCCGCGCCATCGTCGCCTCGAAGGGATAGAGGTTGCATACGACCAGGTCGAGCTCCGACCAGCCGAGGCCGGCCAGCTCCGAGCGGTCGGCGTCCGTGCCGCGCGACAGGATGCCGCCGTGGATCGCGGGGTGCAGCGTCTTGACTCGGCCGCCTAGTATCTCCGGCGAGCCGGTGTAGTCCGCGACCTCGTCGACGGCCACGCCCGCCGCGGCTATGGCCTTGGCCGTACCGCCGGAGGCGAGGAGGCGCCAGCCAGCCTTTTCCAGCCGCCCCGCGAACGCAACGAGGCCCGTCTTGTCGGATACCGATATCAACGCTATAGGCATACACGCTCCTCGAAACAAAAATTAGGAATTTGAACCAAAGAAACACGGAGGCACAGAGAAAAAAGAATCAATAAGTCATGGTATTCCATATCCTTCTCCTCCGCTTTCCTCCGTCTTCCTCCGCGTCTCCGTGCCTCCGTGGTTGTTTTTGCGTACCAAGCCTTTTACGGTTTTTACTATAAGGCGGCGCTCGACGGCGTGTACCCGCGCCTCGAGCGATCCGAGGTCGTCACCGTCCAGGATGGGCACCTCCTCGACGGCCAGGACCGGCCCGGAGTCGACGCCCTCGTCGGGTACGAGGTGGGTCATGACGCCGGTGCGGTCGATGGCGCCGGTCCGGTAGGCCTCGAAGGCCCGCTCGATCGCGCGCACACCGGGGAAGGTGCCGGGCAGGGCAGGATGCAGGTTGATGACGCGGCCCGGGAAGCGCGTCAGGAAGGCCGACGATAGGATGCGCATCCAGCCGAGTAGCAGCACGTAATCAGGGTCATGCGTCGCTACGGCTTCCGCGAGCGCGGCGTCGTAGGCCCGCCGGTCGCCGCCGCGCTCGAACGGCGCCTCGACGGCGGTAAGTCCCGCCAGTCTCGCGCGCTCGAGCGCGTAGGCGCCAGTCCTGTCGGAAACGACGGCAGCTACCTCGGCCCGCAAGGCTCCGGCAGCCGAGGCGTCGAGCAGGGCTTGCAGATTCGTGCCGTTCCCGGACGCGAGGACCACGACCCTCAGGCGACGTCCGGGGCCGCTCACGCTCGCTCCCCATCGAGTCGCGCGCGAGCCTTCCCGCCCTGCGCCGAGCCGACCAGCTCGCCGATCACCCAGCACTCCTCCCCGACGAGCGCGCGCAGTTCGTCGACCCGGCCGCTGTCGACGACGGCCACCATGCCGACGCCCATGTTGAACACGCGGTACATCTCGTCGGGCTCGACGCGGCCAAGGCGCTCGATACGGCCGTACAGCGGCGGTACCGGCCAGGAGCCGCGCCTGACCACAGCGTCGACGCCGTCCGGCAGGACGCGAGGCAAGTTCTCGATGAAGCCGCCGCCCGTGATATGAGCGAGCGCCTTGACGAGGCCCGGCGAGCCGGACAGGACCGGCCACAGGAGCGGCAGGTACGAGCGATGCGGCGCGAGCAGGGCCTCGCCGAGCGGCCGACCGAGCTCCGGGTAGACGGTCGACAGGTCGACGCTCTCGAAGGCCTTGCGCGCCAGCGAGTAGCCGTTCGTGTGGGGGCCGGATGAAGCGAACCCGACGAGGGCGTCGCCGGGTCCGACGCCGGCGGCCGGCAGTATGGAGCCGCGCTCGACGACGCCGAGTATCGTGCCGGCCACGTCGAACTCGCCGTCCCGGTAGACGCCGGGCATCTCCGCGGTTTCGCCGCCTATGAGCGCGCAACCGGCGGCCCGACAAGCGGCCGCAATGCCGCCGACGGCTTCGGCGACCATCGCGGGGTCGAGCCTGGAGCTGGCGAAGTAGTCGAGGAACATGAGCGGGCGGGCGCCCTGCACGAGTATGTCGTCGATGCAGTGGTTAACGATGTCCTGGCCTATGGAGGCGTAGGAGCCGGCCTGGGCGGCCAGCTTGACCTTGGTGCCGACGCCGTCCGTCGAGGCGACCAGTACGGGCTGCGCCATGGTCATTATGCTCGTAGCGTCGTAGAGCCCGCCGAAGGAGCCGATGCCGGCGAGTACCGCCTCCGAGTAGGTGGCCTTGACCGCGGCCGACATGCGCCTGACTGCCTCGTTGCCGGCGTCGATGTCGACGCCGGAGCTAGCGTACGCTGAACTCCGACGAGGCTTGTCCGCGGCGAGCCTGGCGAGTTCCCGGGCGCCGATGTCGCGGCGATAGCGAGCGCCGGGGAATGATACCTCGTCGGCCTTGGCGTAGGCCGCGGCTACGGCCTCGGGCAGCTTGTCGCCGGCCGCGACGACGGATAGGACGCGCCCGCCGCCGGAGACGAGGCGCCCGCCCTCCAACCTCGTATTGGCGTGCAGGACCCGGGCGACCGAAGCGCGTCCGTCCGCCAACGGCTCGAGGCCGGACAGTACGGCTCCGCCGACCGGCCGCTCGGGGTACCCGTCGCCGGCCATCACGACGCAGGCGGCCGCTCCCGTTTTCCAGGACGGTGGCGCCTTCCGCAGGTCGCCGGCCGCGCAAGCCGCCATGGTGGCGGCCAAATCGCCGGCGAACAGCGCCAGCACGGCCTGGGCCTCCGGGTCGCCGAAGCGGCAATTGTATTCGAGCACCTTCGGGCCCGAGGGGGTGACGATGAGCCCTGCGTACAGGACGCCGACGAACGGCGTCCCCCGCGCGCGCATCGAGTCGACCAGCGGCTCCATCGTCAGCCTGGCGTACTCGGCGGCCAGCTCCGTCGTACAGGCTGGCGCGTAGGCGCCCATGCCGCCGGTATTCGGCCCTCGGTCCCCATCCAGGAGCCGCTTATGGTCCCGCGCGCCGGGCATGAGCGCCAGGCGCGACCCGTCGCAGAAGGCCATCAGGCTGAGCTCCTCGCCCTCGAGTCGCTCCTCGACCACGACCTCCCGGGCGGCGTCGCCAAGGCGCCCGCCGCGCATCATCGCGTGCAGGGCGCCGACCGCCTCGTCGGCCGAGTCCGGCAGGACCACGCCCTTGCCGGAGGCCAGGCCGGAGGCCTTGACGACCAGCGGCCAGGGCGCGGCCCGGACGAAGGCGGCCGCCTCGTCGAAGTCGGTACAAACCCTGTAGTCGGCCGTCGGCACGCCGAGGCTGGCCATCGTCGCCTTGGCGAAGGCCTTGGACGACTCGAGCGCCGCCGCCGCCCGGCTCGGGCCGAAGCAGGCTATGCCGCGACCGGCCAGCTCGTCCGCGAGGCCGAGGGCCAGCGGGACCTCGGGCCCGACGACGACCAGGTCGACCGCCTCGGCCTCGGCGAGCGCGACGAGGCCGACCACATCGGTCATGCCGATGGGCACATTACGGCCGAGCGCCGCGGTGCCTGGATTACCCGGCGCTATGACGAGCCCGCCGCACGACGGCGAGCGGCTCAGAGCCTCGGCGATCGCGTGCTCGCGGCCGCCCGAACCTACTAGAAGTAGCTTCATAGTACCTCGAATCCGTTCTTGCCGGCCGCGCCGCCGACGTCCAGTGGATAGTCGCCCGAGAAGCAGGCGGAGCAGAAGCCGGTTCCGGCCCCCGCTCCCGCCTCGGCGAGCGCCCTCGTCATCCCGTCCAGCGATAGGTAGGCGAGGCTGTCCGCCCCGACGGTTCCGCGTATGCCTTCTATCGATCGCCTGCGAGCTATGAGGCCCTCGACCGGGCCCATGTCGACGCCCATGTAGCAGGGGTGCCGTAGAGGCGGGCAGGCGATGCGTACGTGGATCTCCGCGGCCCCCGCCTCGCGGAGCAGCCTGACGAGGGGTCCCGTCGTCGTGCCGCGCACGATGCTGTCGTCGACCACGACGACGCGCTTGCCCCGGACCGCCGCCGGCATCGCGTTGAACTTGAGCGCCACGCCCTGGTCCCGTAGGCCCTGGGTCGGCTGGATGAAGGTCCGGCCGATGTAGCGGCTCTTGGCGAAGCCCTCGTCGTAGGGCAGGCCCGAGGCCTGGGCGTAGCCTATGGCGGCCGAGATCGACGAGTCGGGTACCGCAATCACGAGGTCGGCGTTTGCGGGCGCCTCGAGCGCGAGCGCGGCGCCGAAGCGCTTGCGGGCCTCGTGGACCGGCACGCCATTCCAGACGCTGTCCGGCCGCGAGAAGTAGACGTACTCGAACACGCACGAGGCGCCCGGCTCGGCGTCGACGCCGCCGCGGTCGAGCGGGCCGCGGGCGGTCAGCTCGACGATGCGACCGGGCCCTATGTCCTCGACGCCGACGCAACCAAGAGTCAAGAGGGCGCAGCTCTCGCTGGCCGCGGCCGAGCCGCCGCCCGGTAGGCGGCCGGAGCAGAGCGGCCTGAAGCCCCACGGGTCGCGGGCCGCGTAGGCTGCGTCGCGCGTCAGGACGACGAAGGAAAACGCGCCCCTCCACGAGCGCATGCACGCCGCGATGCGCTCCGGCCAGTCGTCGCCGCGGGCCGCGGCGAGCATCATCACCATCACCTCGGTGTCGGACGACGAGACGAGCCCGACGCCCCGCTCGAGCATGGCGCGCCTGAGCTCGGCGGCGTTGACCAGGTTGCCGTTATGCGCGAGCGCGAGCGGGCCGTGCATCGTCTCCACGTAGAACGGCTGGGCGTTGCGGAGGCTCGGCTCGCCGGTCGTCGAGTACCGGGTATGACCGATGGCCAGCGGCCCGGTCAGCTCCTCGACGTCGGCCTCGGAGAAGGCGCGCGAGACGAGGCCGAGGCCCTTGCGGATCCGTACCCCGCGGCCGTCGGCCGAAGCGAGTCCCGCGGACTCCTGACCCCGGTGCTGGAGCGAGAATAGCGCGTAAAAGGCCGCGCGCGCCGCGTCGGAGCCGCCGGCGGAGGTCGTACCGCTAGCAAGAACGACGCCATTATTGATGGCGACGCCATTATTGATGGCGACGACGCCGCACTCGTCATGCGCTTTGTCGCGTCGAATAGACGCGTCGCTTCCCATGGGCGCATCGTGTCGGATGGACGAGTCGCCGATCACGCTAGCCGCCCTTCCGTGCCGTCTCCGCGCGTTGCCGCGATGGCGTCGGCGGTCGCGATGGCGTCGGCGTTGGCCTCGCGAAAGGCCCTGACCCGGGCCGCGATAGCCGGATCCGACAGGCCCAGGATCTTGGCCGCGGCCAGCGCCGCGTTCGCCGGGTCCAGCACCAGGGCCGGCGCGATGCCGCCGGGCATCCGTATCGACGAGTAGAGGTCGGCGCCGCCGAAAGCGTCTGGCGGCGGCGGGCAGGCCAGCACCGGCGCCTCCACCGCGCCGTCGACGAAGCCGGACAGCGCGTTGGACCTACCGGCTACCGTTACATAGACGCGCGGCCGGTCCGAGGCCTCGTACTCGGCTAGCATGGCCAGCACGCGCGCTGGCGTCTTGTGGGCCGAGCCGACCCGGCTCTCGTGCGCCACGCCGAGCGCGTCGAGGGCTTCGGCTATCGTAGCGCAGTGCGCTTCGTCGGACTTGGAGCCCATCAGGATGACGACCATGGCGCCGCTCACGATAGCAGCCCCGCGGCGCGCAGGTTGCGCTCGAGCCTCGGCCCGACCGGGGATTCTCCCGGCACGAAGGACTCGCCGGTCAAGCGCTCGTAGGCCGAGCGGTACAGCGAGCTCGTTTCGACCCAGAGCGAGTCGCGCACGGGCGGTACCGGGCCGTCGCCGCGGTAGCCCAGCTCCGCGAACGCCAGCCGCACGTATTCCTTGTCGAAGCATTCCGGCTCGTGCCCGGCCTCGAAT
>JAKQKE010000246.1 GCA_029560805.1 Spirochaetota bacterium | reverse complement strand
GGCGAGCACCCCCTCGGCCTGCTCGTCCTGGAGCTCAGGCCAGGCTTCTTCGGCGGCACGGACTGGAAGGCCAAGCAGAGCGACGCCTTCATGTTCGACCCGGCCGAGGCGCTCGCCTTCGACGAGGGCTTCCCGCCCAAGGAGAAGAAGGCCCAGTACAGCCAGGAACTCTTTAGCATGCAGATACGAGCCTTCGTGAAGCCGACTTCGGTAATGAGCTGAGGGGAGATGGAGTATGGATAGCAAAATCGAGATTTATAAAGCGGATAACGACCAGATCCAGGTGAGTGTACGTATCGAGAATGATACCGTTTGGCTAAATCGTCACCAGCTGGTCACGCTCTTCGATAGGGATATAAAGACTATCGGAAAGCATATTACGAATATCTTCGCGGAAGGCGAACTTGAGGCAGAATCAGTTGTCGCATATTTTGCGACAACTGCCGCCGACGGAAAAACATATCAGGTCGAGTATTACAACCTCGATGTCATCATATCCGTAGGGTATAGGGTTAAATCCAAGCGCGGGACCCTGTTTCGCCAGTGGGCGACAAAACGGCTCAAGGACTATCTCGTCGAGGGATACGCGATTAATCAAAAGCGGCTTGAAGAATGTAATCTTGAGCTCCGGCATCTAAAGCAGGGCATATCCATCCTCAGTCGCGCGATCGGTCAACGCGCCCGAAACCTGCTAGAGGCGAAGAGCCTGGCTACTCTACTGGAGAGGTTCTCCTCGGGGCTCGAGTTCCTAGACGACTACGACCATGAGACCTTGGATGCCGATGGTAGAACGGTACAAGCGTCCGAGCGTATCGATAAGGCTGAGTATTCGTCCCTGATCGACGCCATGCGCGGCGAGTACTCTTCGGATGTTTTCGGCAAGCCTAAGGACGACAGCTTCGATAGCTCGATACGCCAGATATACCAGAGCTTTAACGGCGCGGAGCTGTATCGAACCATAGAAGAAAAAGCGGCTATGCTCCTGTACCTGATAGTTAAGAACCACTCCTTCGTCGACGGGAACAAGCGCATAGCGGCCGCCTGCTTCATCTATTTCCTTGAACGGAACGGCCTCTTGTACCCCGAAGGTGCAACCGAACCTATAATCGATAGCCAGGCCTTGGCGGCTATCACGCTCTTTATAGCTGTCAGCAAGCCTGAAGAGATTGAAACTGTTAAAAAGGTGCTCGTGACCATGCTTAATAGGAAATTCATGTAATGATCTGGTAGGCAGGGCGAGCTGGATGAAAGGGATGTACGGGATGGACGGTCGGGTCACGTATAGGCGGCTGGTCGAGGGCGATAGGGACGCCGTCGCCGCTATATTCGTCGAGGCGTATTATAACCAACTACGGGGCCTCGACCCGGACCGCGCCGGCCTCGAGGCGATGTTCCGCGGCGCCTTCCTGCTCGACCATTTCACCGGCGCCTTCGACGGCGACGAGCTCGTCGGCTTCTTCGCGCTGTCGACCGAGGCCGAGCGCTCGGTGGCCGTCAGGAAGGACGACGTGTACGCGCGGATGCGCGGCGTCAAGAGATGGTTCGCCTACGCGGCGCTCAGGAAGGAATTCGGGCATCCCGTACGCCTGCGCGAGCCCGGGTACTACCTGGAATGCGTCGCGGTCAAGCCGAGCCGCCAAGGCCGAGGCCTGGCGACCGGCCTGATGCGCCACGCTATCGAGAACTACGACTACCTCGAGCTCGACGTCCTCGATACCAATCCCAGGGCCATCGCCATCTACGAGAGGCGCATATTCATGTACCATACGAAGCGCCCCTAAGGCGCGGGCCGGGAGTATCGAATGGACGTCAGTATCGTCGACATAGCCGAGTCGAATACCTATAAGCTGTGCGCCGCCAGGACGCTCGTGGCCGCCTTCGCCGACAGGGAGCGCAGCGCCTGGCCAGACATCGAGTCGGCGGCGGAGGAGGTAGAGGAATGCGCGGAGGGCGCTAGCCTATGCATCGGGGCCTATGACGGCCGTACCATGCTGGGATGGGTCGGGTTGAGGGAAATGTATAAAGTCACCTGGGAACTGCATCCCTTGGCGGTCGATCCCCGCCACCAGGGAAAAGGTATAGGCAGCCTGCTGCTACGGGAACTTGAGGCGAGGGCCGCCCGGCGCGGGATCATCGGCGTCATGCTCGGCACCGACGACGAGGAGTTCGGCACGAGCCTTTCGGCTATCGACCTGGACGGCGGTAACGTACTCAGGGAAGCCGAGCGCATCCGGAACCTTAAGAGGCACCCGTACGAGTTCTACCTGAAGAACGGGTACGCCATCGTCGGCGTCGTGCCGAACGCTAACGGCAAGAGGAAGCCGGATATCTGGATGTGGAAGAGCCTGCTGAACGACCGGGAGGGTTGAACCTCCGCCGGGTCCGGCGGCGATTCTCGTTGGGCACGTCTTGCTTTATTTATACTTAGTCGTACAATCTAGCTAGATCTTAACAAAATCTAGCTAGATACGGAAATAATCTAGCTAGATACGAGATGAATCTAGCTAGATACGAAACGAATCTAGCTAGATTCCGTAAGGAACCTTGTTGGATCGAGGGCGACCGTAGCTTGGATCGGAGGCCGTATGCCGTTGATCGTCGGGCTGAGGGATAACACGCTCGTGGGCCGGACCGAGTCGTACCGCTTCCATTCGCGCTGCTCCGGCGGCGTCGACTTCGAGGACCTCGTCGAACTGATGGCCGAAGGGCGGACGACGGTCACCGCGCCGGATATCCGGGCGGTGCTGGAGCTGTTCAGGCAGACGGTGGCCGAGCTCGCCGCCGACGGGCGCTACGTGCGGACGCCCCTGGGCTCCTTCTACCTGTCGGCCGTCGGTACCGCCGCCTCGCCGGGCGCAAGCTTCACGCCTCGCGTCAAAGACTCTGGCCACGAGCTCAGGCTACGCTTCAGGCCGGACCGAGGCTTCGAGGCCATGATAGCCGAGCGGGCCAAGGTCAAGCGCGACGATGTATCGTGGCGTCTTTTCCCCAGGCTCAGTAGCCTCGCGCAGGCCGACGGCTCGGCCAAGGAAGCCGCGAGCCCCGGCGACATCCTGCGCCTCAAGGGCGCCTACCTGGCCTTCAGCCAGGCCGACCCGCTCCAGGGCGTGTTCATGACGCGCAAGGACGGCTCGGCCGACACGGCCGCCTACCGCTCTGAACGCTACCTCGAGGCGCGCCCCAGCCGCGTCGTGTTCGAGGTCCCTCCCGCCACCCCGCCGGGGGACTATAGGCTATCGGTGACGACCGCCACGAAGGCGGGCGCCCTGCGATCGGGAATATTGCAGGAAACGGTGAGGGTGGGGTGAAGGGGGCCGCCGCGAGCGCATAGCCTTAGTAAGGAGCCCGAGATGGAACTAGCGCCGATGACGATCGAAGATTACGACGAGGTCCGTGACCTATGGATGAATACCCCGGGCATGGGCCTGAATACTCTGGACGACTCGCTTGAAGGCATCGCGAAATACCTCCGCAGGAACCCGACTACCTGCTTCGTGGCGAGGATCGGAAAAGACGTGCTCGGAGCCATACTGAGCGGCCATGACGGCAGGCGCGGCTTCATCTACCATACCGCCGTGAGAGTCTCCGAGCGAAATAAAGGAATCGGTAAGCGACTAGTCGCTAAAGCGATCGAGGCGTTACGGAACGAAGGCATAAACAAGGTCGCGTTCGTCGTCTTCAAGGAAAACGGGACCGGCAACGCGTTCTGGGAAAGACTCGGGTTCGACGAGAGGACCGACCTGGTCTATAGGAACAAGACCATCGCGACGCGGGAGATGCAGAGGATGGACGCATAGATTCCGAGGCGACGACTCAGGCGTGATAACCGCCGTTTTTCCGGCCACATTGTCATTTGCATTAACTATGCTTACCATTCCGGCCGGCAGCTTCAGCCGTTACGGTACGACCACGAACGTCAGCGTCATAACTCGACCCTACCGCATAAGCGCCTACGAGATAACCCGGACCCAGTTCGTAAGCTGGTACCGCGCCATCGCCTTCTGAAACAAGCTGAGCCTGGCGGAGGGGTTGGAGCCCGTGTACGCGGTAGACGGAGTGGACTTTATTACGCTTACCTTCGGTCAGATTCCTGGAAGCTCAAATGACGCATGGACCAATGCGACCGCTACATGGACCAACGACGGCTATCGCCTACCCACGGAGATGGAATGGATGTGGGCTGCGATGGGCGTTCCCGCGGACGGGCGGGACGGAGGCGTCAACGCGACGGGGTACGCTAAGGCCTTCGCCGGCAGCACGGGAAGCAATAGCCTGGACGATTACGCGTGGCACTTCGATAACAATAATGGCAGCAATACGACGCATCCGGTAGGAGCGAAGCTCCCCAATGAGCTCAGCGGACCCGTTTCGGGTACCTTACGGGTAAGGCGCGGGGGTAGCTTTGATAATAAGAATACGGAGAACTTGAGCGTTGCTTACAGGGTTGAAGCTTAAATGTATTCCGGTTCATTAGTCGCCGGGTTCCGGGTCGTTCGTAATTAGGTTGCGCTGTCTATAGATAGTCTTAGCGGACGAGCGCTATCGCGAAGTCCCGGCTATGAAGGGGGGGGCCGTGCTCAGGCACGGCCCTTCTTTGGGCCTCTGGTGAAAACCTGGTTTCCTTGCCCATGACTGCATCCTCTCAAAGAAATCCGTCTCCGGTAATCCTGGGGCGGTTCATTCTATCCGGGCGCCGGCCTCGACGAGGAGGACGACGACATCGTAGTGGCCGCGCGTGGCCGCCCAGGTCAGGGCGGTGGAACGTGGCTCGGGCTCCAGGACGTCGCTTATGGGATAGTAGGTGTCGGTCAGGTCGACCTTGGCGCCCTTGGCGAGGAGCAGCTTGACGGCCTCCGCGTTGCCGTTGTAGGCGGCCGCGATGAGCGGCGTCCGCTCCCAGACGTAGCTACCCATGGAGAGCGCGCTGTACTTGTTGACCTGGATGTCCTTGGCGCCCAAGAGCAGCTTCAGGATCTCCAGGTTGAATTTACTCGGTTCCCGGTCGACGGCCTCCACGAGCGGCGTATCCATGCCTTCCTGGAAGACGTTGACGTCGGCCCCCTCGCGTATGAGGGCGGCGGTCCTCTTGGCGTCGTTCTTGACGACCGTCTCGACGAGGGGCGGTAGCGGCGACGCCGCGAAGGCCGGTATGGGCAGGGCGACGGCCGCGATCAGTATCGTTCGAAGGAATGGCGCCTTCTTCCGCCTGGACAGATGCTTCAAACTCGACGCTCCTGGGCTTGGCATGAGATCTCCTGATCGATGGGACATATCCGAACCACTACTTGAATGTATGGGCATGCGCCGAGCGATAGCAAGCGCCGACGCCTACCGTACGAGCCCGAAACCCGACGTTCCAAGGCATGCGGTCTCGAGGAACCGTTACGGGCCGAAAACAAAAGCCCGCCGGCGCGCGAGCGCCGACGGGCTTCCGTAATACAGCTCAGTCCAAAGCTTAACCCGCGCGCGAAGCGCGTCGGGTTAAAGCGGGCGGGCGCGGTATCGCGGCTCCGCTAGGAGTCCGCGATACCCTCGACCGACCGTTCGTCAGAACGGGCGGTCGGCCAAGTATTTGTACTCTCTCCAGCGCCTCTCCACGAGCGCCTTCTCCTTGGCCTCGAGCATGTCGGCGCGCTCGGCGTCGGCCGCCCGCAGGGTGCGGAAGCGGATCTCGTTGCCCATGAAGGTGGACACCTTGTCGAGCTGCGGCTCCTTGGAGTCAAGCTGGAAGGGGTTCTTGCCCTGGGCGACGAGGCGCGGGTCGTAGCGGAAGAGCGGCCAGATGCCCGACTCGACGACGAGCTTCTGCTGGTCCATGCCCTTCATCATGTCGATGCCGTGCATGGCGCAGTGGCTGTAGGCGACGACGATGGACGGGCCGTCGTAGCTTTCCGCCTCGCGGATGGCCTTGAGCGCCTGGTTCATGTTGGCGCCCATCGCGATGTGGGCCACGTACACGTAGCCGTAGCTCATCGCGATCATCGGCAGGTCCTTCTTGCCGATGTCCTTGCCGGCCGCGGCGAACTTGGCCACCGCGCCGAAGGGCGTGGCCTTGGACATCTGCCCGCCGGTGTTCGAGTACACCTCGGTGTCGAGCACCATGATGTTCACGTTGCGGCCGGAGGCGATCACGTGGTCCAGGCCGCCGAAGCCGATGTCGTAGGCCCAGCCGTCGCCGCCGAAGATCCAGACCGAGCGGCGGATCAGGTGGTCGGCCACGTTGACGAGCTCCTTGGCCCACTCGTCCTTCTTGCCGGCGAGCGCCTTCTTGAGCTCGGACACCGCGGCGCGCTGCGCCTCGATGGACAGGTCGTCGGCCTGCTCGTTGGACAGGAGCTTGTCGGCCAGGGCGCCGATGGCGGCCTTGTTGGCGGCGACGAGCTCGCGGGCGTACTGGCCCATCTTGTCGGCGTTGAGCCTCATGCCCATGCCGAACTCGGCGGCGTCCTCGAAGAGGCTGTTCGACCACGCGGGGCCGCGGCCGTCCTTGCGCTGGGCGTAGGGGGTCGTCGGCAGGTTGCCGCCGTAGATCGACGAGCAGCCGGTGGCGTTGGCTATCACGGCGCGGTCGCCGTAGAGCTGGCTGACCATCTTGATGTACGGCGTCTCGCCGCAGCCGGCGCAGGCGCCCGAGAACTCGAAGAGCGGCCTCTGCATCGCCACGCCCTTGATGGTGCCCAGGTTGAGGTTCGGCGTCTCCTCGAGGTTCTTGAAGAACTCCCAGTTCTTCTTCTCCGTCTCGCGAACCGTCGGCTGGTCGACGAAGTTGATCGCCTTGCGGCCCTCGACGGCCTTGTCCTTGACCGGGCAGATGTTGATGCAGGCGCCGCATCCGGTGCAGTCCTCGGGGGCTACCTGGAGCGTGGCCTTCATGCCCTCGAACTCCTTGCCCTTGGCGTCGGCGCTCTTGAACGTGGCCGGCGCGCCCTTGAGGGCCTCGCTCTTGTAGGCCTTGAGGCGGATCACGGCGTGGGGGCAGACGACGGTGCACTGGCCGCACTGGATGCAGATCTCCGGGTTCCACTCGGGGATCTTCTCGGCGATGTTGCGCCGCTCGTACTGGGTGGTGGCGGTCGGGAAGGTGCCGTCGGCGGGCATCTGGCTGGTCTTGACCTTCTCGCCGCGCAGGGCGATCAGCTCGCCGAGCACTTCCTTGACGAACTTAGGCGCCTCGGCCGGCACGGCCGGGAGCATGCGCTTCTTGCTCGTCGCCTTGGCCGGGTAGTCAACCTTCTGGGTGGCGGACACGGCCAGGTCGATGGCGGCTATGTTCTTGGCGACGACGTCGTCGCCCTTCTTGTGGTAGGTCTTCTCGGCGTACTTCTTGACCAGCTTGACCGCCTCGGCCTCGGGCAGCACGCCGGAGATCTTGAAGAACGCGGTCTGCATGACCGTGTTGACGCGTCCGCCCATGCCGGCCTTCTCGGCTATCGCGGCGCCGTCGATCACGTAGAAGCGGATCTTCTTGTCGATGATCTTCTGCTGAACCTCGGCGGGCAACTCGTCCCAGACCTTGTCGGCCGCGAACGGGCTGTTGAGGAGGAACACGCCGCCGTCCTTGCAGCCGCCGATGATGTCGAGCTTCTCCATGAAGCTGAACTTGTGGCAGGCGACGAAGTCGGCCTTGCCGATGTTGTACGGCTTCTGGATCACCTTGGGGCCGAAGCGCAGGTGGCTGATCGTGTAGCTGCCCGCCTTCTTCGAGTCGTAGACGAAGTAGCCCTGGGCGTAGTTGTCGGTCTCGTCGCCGATGATCTTGATCGAGTTCTTGTTGGCGCCGACGGTGCCGTCGGAGCCCAGGCCGTAGAACACGCACTCCTTGGTGCCCTCGCTCTCGAGGTGGTAATTCTCGTCCCACGCGAGGCTCAGGTCGCCCAGGTCGTCGTAGACGCCGAGCACGAACTCCTGCTTGGGCTTGGCGGCCTTGAGGTCGTCGAGCGCGGCCTTGACCAGGGTCGGGGTGAACTCGCAGGAGCCCAGGCCGTAGCGGCCGCCGACGACGGTCGGCCAGGACTTGAACTGGGCCTGGCCGTGCTCCATCGCCTCGCCGATGGCGGTGCGCACGTCCTCGTACAGCGGCTCGCCGATGGAGCCGGGCTCCTTGGTGCGGTCGAGTACGGAGATCTTCTTGACGGTGGCGGGCAGGGCCTTGAGGAAATGCTCGACGGAGAAGGGGCGGTACAGGCGCACGATGACGGCGCCGACCTTCTCGCCCTTCTTGACGAGGTGGTTGACGGTCTCGGTCACGGTGTCGGCGCCGGAGCCCATCACGATCAACACGCGCTCGGCGTCGGGGGCGCCGATATAGTCGAACAGGTGGTACTGGCGGCCGGTGTGCTTGGCCAGCTTGTCCATGTACTTCTGCACGATGGCCGGGGTGGCCTCGTAGTACTTGTTGACCGCCTCGCGGCCGGTGAAGTACACGTCGGGGTTCTGGCTGGTGCCGCGGATGACCGGCTTCTCGGGATTGAGGCCGCGGGCGCGGTGGGCGCGGACGAGCTCCGCGTCGATCATGTCCTTCATGACCTCGTAGGATATCTCCTCGACCTTCTGGACCTCGTGCGAGGTGCGGAAGCCGTCGAAGAAGTGCAGGAACGGCACGCGGGCCTCGAGGGTCGCGGCGTGCGCGATCAGGGCCATGTCCATCACTTCCTGGACGCTGGCGGCGCCGAGGAGGGCCCAGCCGGTCTGGCGGGCGGCCATGATGTCCTGGTGATCGCCGAAGATCGACAGGGCGCTGGCGGCTACGGCGCGGGCGGCGATATGGAAGACGGCGGAGGTACACTCGCCGGCTATCTTGTACATGTTCGGGATCATCAGGAGGAGTCCCTGGCTGGCGGTGAACGTCGTGGTCAGGGCGCCCGTGGTCAGCGCTCCGTGGACGGCGCCCGCGGCTCCGGCCTCGGACTGCATCTCGACGACCTGCGGCACCGTGCCGAAGATGTTCTTACGGCCCTGGGCGGAGAATTCGTCCGACAGCTCACCCATCGGCGAGCTGGGGGTGATCGGGTAGATGGCGATCACCTCGGAGCAGGCGTGGGCGACGTGCGCGGCGGCGGTGTTGCCGTCGATCATCACCATGTTCTTCTTAGTAGCCATACGGGTTCCTTTGGGGTGTAGTTGCCCGGGCGTGGCGCGGTCTTCCGGCGGGACTGAACGTGAGTACGGCGCGCGTTGCTATGGGCAGCTATATAGTAGGTTTTTTACGGGAGTTGCGCAAGTGATGGATACGCGACCCCGGACGTTACTAGATATAAAAAGAGCAAAAGAGGGGCGCTCCGCGCCACTCGACGATATACCTGTACGAAAGCGCGCCCTGCGGCGCGCCTGCGCCCTTTCTACCGTAACGATCCGATTGCCCGCCTCCCGGGCGTGGTCTATACTCGAGGCCGTGCGAACCGGACTCTCTCGGGCAGTAGCTCCCATCCTCATCATGACGGCCTTCGCGTCGCTGTTCGCCGCCTCGCTCGCGGCGCTGGCCGGCATGGACCAGGAGTATCGGGAGCTGCAGCTGGGCATGGAGCGCTCGCTCCGGGCGGTGCTGCGCGCCGTACCCGCCGGCCGCTCCCTGCCGCCGGAACTCGAAGGGCTGTTCGCCGCGGTCGAGCGGCTGGAGCGCATAGCCGTCAGCGTCGACCTGGAAGAGC
>JAKQKE010000223.1 GCA_029560805.1 Spirochaetota bacterium | reverse complement strand
CCTGGTCGTGGAGATGGAGGCGTCGGCGCTGTTCACGGTGGCCCGATACCGCGGCGTGGCCCTGGCCTCGGCCTTTACCGTCAGCGACTCGCTCGCGGAGCCGGAATGGAAGCCCGACTTCCTGTCCAAGCCGACCAACGCCGGCCTCGAGACGCTCTACCGCGCCGCCCTGACGGCTTTAGCAGCGGGGTGAAGCCCGAAATACGGCTCCTATCAGCGTTTACCGATCGCCGCGCCAATATGGTCGGTAAGCGTGTCTCCGATCGATCCGAATAGCTCGGCTATCGCGAATTCGCTAAGCACAGAGGAGAAATCGTCCACGATACGGAAATCCTCGGCGAACGAGAACACCGTCTCTCCCGTCGCCAGGTCGATACCGAGTATGTGAACCGCCAAGCGTACGCCTGCCAGGCATCCGGATTCCTGGTCGTTGAACCATCCGGCCGTATGCGAATAACCATACTCGATGAACGGGACAACAAAGATCCCGTCGCTCGAGCCGCCCAGTTCGCGAAGCATACTCAAAGAACCGGGTACGAGGCCGACGGTATACTCCCGATACGGAACGTTGATCGAATCGACGCGCAAGAAGCGCCCATCGCGCTGGACTAGATCCGACCGCCTCGTGAACGAGGCGACGATGCGCCCTTCCGATACTACCCCGTCTATCCCGCGTACGTTAGGCCAGCGCAGGCCTCTTGCGACGGCATCGTAGACGAGGTCGCCTATCGATGAGCGGTAGGATGCCTCGCCTTCGAGAGCGACCCGGGCCGAGCGGTAGATATTGCCCCTCGTCGCGTCCCGGATCACGCCGCCAGAAAAAACTATGCGCCCGACAAACAGGTTGGCATTGAAAGCGTCGACGTCGACCTCGAAGGGCGGGATTAGGTCGGCTATATATACGGGCCTTGCCAGGAGTACGGGACGGGCATGCGGAGGCATACTCCCTTCGGCGGTATACGTCAGGCTCTGGCAGGAAGCGAAGACTATCGCGCCGACCGCTATCGCGAAGGCACGGGTCCTGTGCGTACGATTCGACAGTAAAGGCATGTTCACCATCATCGTACGGGGACGGACATTGGCCGTCCCCGTACATCTCTATTTCTTGACCTGGCCTTCCGGCAGCTTAATGCCGGTAGCCTTCACCTTCACCGTATACGACGTGGTAAAAAGCGTCTGTACGACGGATATCTCATACTTAGGAGCTATGACGGCGTCCGCCTCGGGCATCTGCTGGAGCGCCTTATAGAGAGCGGCCGACTTAACGCGCTCATATCCGATCGGGAACGCAGATGAGTTGCCGACGGTGCCGAAGTTCTTGTCTCCCAGGTAGAAGAGGAACAGTACGAAGGTGCCTTTCGCCTCGGCCGAGGTCTCGCCGAGCATGGTATACTCGGTCTCAGTCAGTTCCACGAAAGCCTGCGGAACATCCTGGTAGGCCATAGTCGAACAGGAAGAGAGCAGTAGCAGGCCCGCGAGGGTAGCCACCAAGAGATAGCGCGTTTTCATAGGATCCTCCATGTTTTGTAATCGTTCCTGCTTAATAATTTTAAAGATACTTAGGAACGATTGTTTTATATCCCGATACAGCGGGACGTCTATCTTGTATGGCATCCCGGTAGCGGATTGTCAATAGAAATAAGCTATACAGCTACCCGCGCCTTGATATGAAAGACTAAGCTTTCTAATTCGATCACTTTATTCTTACCTCGTATTCTCATATCCTCTTCGCTGATTTTGTCATAGCGCCTACACGCGTAGCTCGCCCGAGTCGAGGCGCTCGGCCAGGCTTACGCCTACGTCGATGGCCAGCTCGAGGGCCGGAAGGCTCACGGCGGACGGGAGGTCGGCAGGGGTATGGTACGAGGGCGAACGGTTGTCATTCGACCAGGGCATGGCTATGAGGGTGGTCGCCTTGGCGCCTCGCCTTGACAGCTCGGCCGCGTCGGTGCCGCCGGCCAGGAAGGCTATGGGCATCACCGGCACGGTTACGCCGAGCTCTGAGGCTATGGACGAGCAGGCGGAGGCCAGCGGCGCGGACATGGTCACGCTGCCGTTTATGTCGGTCGACAGGAAGCGGGCCTCGTCTACGGTATAGACGCAGTCCATATTGTAGGCGTAGGTGGGAACGTCGGCGGGCAAGCGGGCCTTGGCCCAGGCGCGGGCGCCGCGCAGTCCGGCCTCTTCCGCGTCGAAGCTGGCGAACACGACGCGCGTGCCCTTGAGCCCCTTGCCGGCGTCGCGGCGGGCGCGGAACTCGCGCAGGATCTCGACGGCCGCCACGCTCGCCGCGAGGTTGTCGCCAGCGCCCGGGGTGCCTTCCTTGGCCACGAAGCGCCAGAGCGGCGCGACGAGTATGAAGCCGAGCGCGAAGGCCGCGGCGACTACGGCCCTGACGACGACGGACGGCGCGGCTATGGCGACGACGAGCGATCCGACGAGGAAGGCCGCGTAGGCGCCCATGGCACCATAGACGCGCCTGGAGTACAGCTCCGGCCTGTCGACGAAGAAGTTGAAGATAGGCGCCGAGTCGTGGTGGCCGCTCACGATTAGCTGCCGCTCGACGGGGCCGCTCGGCTCGAGCGTGGCCCAGACGTTGACGCCGCGCGCCTTGGGGAACGCGGGGTCGAGGAACTCGTGATAGAGGAAGAACTCGAGCACGAGCGCGGCGGCGCCGAAGGCCATGAGGACGAAGGACAGCCAGGGAGCCGGCGCCAGGAGCAGGGCGGCCAGCGCGTAGGCCGCTATCATGGCCTTCATGTAGCCGAAGAAGGCTCCTGGGCTCAGGCTGAATTCCTGCGCTCCGGCCTCGTCGGCGGCCTCGGCCGCGGCGGCGCGCAGCTCCTCGGCGGCCTTATGTCCGGCCTCGCTACCGGGCAGGCGCGGGCCGTGCCGTTCGATGATACCGCTCATGAACGCGTGGGCGGCCTTGGCTCTATCTGTGTGCATAGTCGTCTCCCGTGATACTCGCGATGCGCCTATCCGGCGAGCCATGATAGCACGGTTTCTGGAGTATGTGAGCGGCTACTCACTAACGGGCGATGGCGCGACTCGGCGCGAATAAAAAAAAACGGGGACCTCTCGCGAGGCCCCCTAATTCTAAAGCTACTTTTACCATTGTTTTCTTGGCTCAGGATGCCAATGGGAGCATGCTACCGTCACGGGCCCCTGGTATCAAGCGACGAAAAGCGTCGCTCCGTTGCGGTTTCTCACGGGTTCGCGAAGACCGTCGATGAATTATCGACGCATTTTCGTCTGAGCCGGTCTATACTAAGGCATGCGCGAGATCAAACCACGATCCTTGGGCGCCGTGTCGCTCGAGGTCTCAAGGAAGCCGGTCCTGGCCTGGGGCCTGGCCATCGTCGTCTTCCCGCTGGCCAACGCCCTCCTGAGCCTGGCGGCGCGTGACGTACTGCCCCTGTTCCTCGACTCGATCTTCACGGCCATTGCGGCGGCGGTGCTTGGCGTTTGGCACGGCATAGCGGTGGCGATAGTGACGAACGGGTGGAACGAAGTCCTCGACGGCTTCTCGGGGTTGCACCTGCCGTTCGCCGTCTGCGGCATAGCTACCGCCCTCATCGTCCGGGCCTTCGTCGCCTCGGGCAAGTACCGCGGGGCGCTACCGGTATCGCTATGCGTCGGCGCGGTCACTCTGGCCAACGCCCTGCTCGGGGCGCTCATAGCGGCCTTCGTCTACGGCGGCGGTACGAGAATGAACCTCGACAACATCGTAGCCGGCTTCGCGCTGTTCACCGACTCGGTGCTGACCGCGGCCTTCCTGGGCAGGCTGCCGATCAACCTGGTGGACAAGACGCTGGCCGTGGCGCCGGCTTTGTACCTGGCCATCGTGAAGGCGGCCGCCGCGGCGGCCGGTCAGGACGAGCGCTAGGCCCGGTCGCTACAGAGAGGCGATCAGCCCGGCGTCGAGCGCGATGCGCACGAGGGCGACGGGGCTCCTGGCGCCGAGCTTGGCGTACACGGCGCTCTGGTAGTTCTCCGCGGTGCGGTGGCTGACCCCGAGCCTCTGCGCGATCTCCTTGGCGTTCAGCCCTTCGAGCAGCGCGTCGAGGGTGGACCGCTCGCGCGGGGTCAG
>JAKQKE010000279.1 GCA_029560805.1 Spirochaetota bacterium | reverse complement strand
CTTGCGCAGGACTATCCAGTCGGCTTCCGCGCGGTACTCGAGGCTCCTGCCGCCGGCCTTGACAGACAGTTGCTTGACCGCTCCCTTGGGCGGAGTGTACTCGGGCTTCCTGTCCTGGCCCTTGCCTGAATCCTCGGCTTTCTGCTCCTCTGACATGGCTACCTCCTTGAACGCGGGCTATAGTATAGCACGAGGCGCGCTTGGCCGTAACGCCGCGCGTTCATAGGGAGGCTAGCATGACAATCAATCGAGTCGCGGTACGGAACGGCCTAGGGCGCGCTATCCCGGCGGTAGCCACGCTTATACTCTGCGCGTCCTGCGCCACCGGCTGGCATGGCGAAGAGCGCGACTTCAGGGGCGATATGCGCGAGCTCGTCCAGGACGTATCGGCCTACGCCCACGATAGCCGTCCCGGGTTTATAGTCATCCCGCAGAACGGCCATCAGCTGATCACCATAGACGGCCAACCGTCCGGCGCTACCGCGTCGGACTACCTGGCGGCCATAGACGGCGTGGGCCGCGAGGACCTCTTCTACGGCTACGATAGCGACGACGTTGCGACGCCCGCCTCGGAGCGGGACGCGATGCTGGCCTTCATGGACCTGGCCGAGGCCAAGGGGATCCAGGTGCTGGCTACTGACTACTGCTCGACCCCGGCCAAGGTGGACGACTCGTACGCGCGGAGCGCCGCCAGGGGCTACATATCGTTCGCGGCGGACCGGCGCGTTCTCGACGGGGTCCCCGCCTATCCGACCGCGCCGATGAACGCCCAACCGGCGGCCGACGTATCGTCGCTCGCTTCCGCGCATAACTTCCTGTACCTCATAAACCCCGGCGCCTACGCCACGAAGGACGCGTACCTAAACGCTATCGACGCCAGCGACTACGACCTCGTCATCATGGACCTGTTCTACGAGGACGCCGACGGCGTGGCGACGGCCCTGAGCCAGACGGACCTCGATACGATTCGCGACAAGTCCGGAGGAGGCAGGAGGCTGCTCGTCTGCTACATGAGCGTCGGCGAGGCGGAGGACTACCGGTACTACTGGGACGAATCATGGGACGACGAGCCGCCCTCCTGGATAGCCGGCGAGAATCCGTACTGGGCAGGCAACTACAAGGTCGAATACTGGGACTCAGGCTGGAAAGCCGTGCTGTACGGCGAGCAGCGCCTACCTGGACATAATAGACGCGTTCGAGTACTTCGAGGAGGCGCTCGGGCTCTAGCGCGGCGAAAAAAAACCGCGGCCATGCGGCCGCGGCTTCGTAGTAGCGCTCGGTAGCCTGCCTTACTTCACGCGCTCCTGGA
>JAKQKE010000218.1 GCA_029560805.1 Spirochaetota bacterium | reverse complement strand
GTTCAACGTGCATACCTCGCTGTGCCTCGACCGCGGTCAGGCCGCTCGTCGCGCTAAGGCCTTGTACGGGAAGCGCGGGCTCAGGCGCGAGGCGATAGGCTTCCATAACCACGGCTTCGGGAACGCGGGACCGACGGCGGGACACCTGATACCCGACTACGAACGCGTACTCAGGCACGGCTTCAAGGCGATCGACGAGGAGCTCGAGGGCCTGTACGAAGCCCTGAGCTACGACGAACGGGCCGGCGAGCGGGGCGCGCAGCTGCGCGCGATGAGGACGGCCTGCTCGATGCCGCGCGAGCTCGCCGCGAAGTACCGCGACGAGGCGCTCAAGCTGGCGGCGGTGGAGCCCGACGCGGCCCGCCGCGCCGAGCTGGAGCGGATGGCGGCGAACCTCGAGCGCGTGCCCTGGGAGGGCGCGCGAGACCTTTGGGAGGCCGTGCAGTCGCTGTGGCTGACGCACATGCTCGTGATGAGCGACGAGAATTATCCCGGCCCCGGCGTCTCCTTCGGCAACCTGGACCGTATCCTCGACCCGTTCTGGACCGCGTCGAAGGAAGCGGGCATGAGCCGGGCGTTCGCCAAGGAACTGCTCGAGTGCTTCTGGATACACGCGAACACGGCCTACGACTCGATGATCAAGGTGGGTAACCAGGGCATCACCGCGGGCTTCGGCCAGCTGTTCAACCTGTCCGGCCTGGGGCCCGGCGGCACGGACATGACGAGCGACGCGACCTGGCTGCTGCTCGAGGTGATCGACGACATGTCGCCGATGCTCGAGCCGAAACCTAACCTGCGCCTGCACCGCGGCAGCCCCGACGCCCTGCTCGACCGGGCTGTCGACATGATAGCGGACAGCCAGGGCGCTCCCTTCCTGCTCAACTTCGACGAGCGCTCGATGGCCGGCATGATGCGCGAGTCGCGGATCGCTGGCGTCGGGGAACTGATACGCGACGACAACGTGCACGAGTACGCGTCGGTCGGCTGCCTGGAGAACACGATGGTCGGGAACGACCGCTCGGGCACGGTCGACTGCAACCTGAACCTGCTCAAGGCGGTCGAGCTGGCGCTCGGCGACGGCATGCCGCTCGTGACGTTCACCGATACGATTACCGGCGTCACGGAACGGCCCCTCCGGCAAGGGCCTCGTACCGGCGACCCGAGGAAATTCGATAGCTTCGATCGGTTCTGGGAGGCGTACGCCGTCCAGACCAGGCATATCGTCGACCTGATCGTGCGGCTCTACGACCGTGGCGACGCGCTGAGAGCCGAATTCGGCCCGACACCCTACCTGTCGACCCTGGTGCGCGGCTGCGCGGCCAAGGGCCGGGATGTGACGGCCGGCGGGGCTGAGCTCAGCTTCGTGACGGTAGAGGGCGTGACCTTCGCGACGACGGTCGACTCGCTACTCGCGGTTAAGTTCCTGGTCTTCGACAAGAAACTGTGCTCGATGGACGAGCTGATCCGCGCTCTCAGGGACAACTGGGTCGGGCACGAGACGCTGCAGGCGCGGGCGAAGAACCAGGCGCCCAAGTACGGGCGCGACGACGACGAGGCCGACGCGATGGCCTTGCGGGTGATGGAACTGTGGACCGGGGAGACCTGGAAGCGCCAGACTCCGGCGACCGGGCGGCGCTATCGGCCGGGCATGCTGTCGTGGAACTACTGGGTCGGCGACGGCTACATCCTGCCGGCCAGCCCGGACGGACGGCCCAAGGACCGCTTCCTGTCGAACGCGATCTGCCCGGTCGACGGCGCCGACCTGAACGGGCCGACCGCGAACGCGAATTCCGTGGGCAAGGCCCTGGGAGGCAAGGCGGACGGCGGCTCCGGCGACCGGGACGGCTACGTCAACCTGCTACCGAACGGCGCCAGCCATACGATCAGCTTCAACCCGTCGTTCATCAGGAGCCGCGAGAACCGCGCCAAGTTCAAGGCCTTCCTGCGCGGCTACGCCGAGAACGGCGGCACGGCGCTCCAGGTGAACATGCTCGACCCGGCGGTGCTGCGCGACGCCCAGAAGCGACCGGGCGACTACCGCCACCTGCTGGTACGGGTAACGGGCTATAACGCATACTTCACCAGCATCGGCAAGGAGCTGCAGGACGAGGTGATAGCCAGGATGGCCCACGAGGGCCTGTAGCCGCGGTGGCGCTCGCGGAGGCATGGACGATGGGGGGAACGACGATGGATACGGCGGCGGTGGGCGTCGAGGGGCGGGTCCTCGAGATCCAGCGGATGAGCACCGAGGACGGACCGGGCCTCAGGACGACGCTATTCCTCAAGGGCTGCTCGCTACGCTGCCGCTGGTGCCATAACCCGGAGAGCATCGACCCGCGGCCCCAGCCTCGCTGGACGGCGGTGCGCTGCCTGGGCTGTGGCGCCTGCGTCGCGGCCTGCCCGCCGGGAGCGCTGTCGCTCGGGCCGGAGGGCGTCGCCATCGACCGGTCGCGTTGCGACGGCTGCGGCGCCTGCGCGGCCGAGTGCCCGGCGACCGCGATCGAGCTGTGGGGCGTTAGCCGCGACTCGGCCTCGCTCGCGAGGGAGCTCCTGAAGGACGAGGCGTACTTCGGCGAAGACGGCGGCGTGACCGTCTCGGGCGGCGAGGCCTGCCTGCAGCCGCGCTTCGTGGCCGACCTGCTGTCGCGGCTCAAGGCCTCCGGCATCGGCACGGCGCTCGACACCTGCGGCGCCTGCTCCTCGAGGCAGTTCGACGAGGCGGCCGAGTACGCCGACCTCATCCTGTACGACCTTAAGGATTCCGAGCCGGAGCGGCACCGGCGCAACGTCGGCGGCGAGCTCGAGCGGGTTCACGACAACTTCAGGCGCGCCCTCGGCCTGGTCCGAGCCGGAGGCAAGCGGCTCTGGGTGCGCACCCCGATCATCCCGGGGCTGACCGACTCGGACGACGTCGTGCGCGGCATCGCCGCCTTCCTGGCGCGGGAGGCCGGCGGCCTCGTCGAGCGCTGGGAGCTGTGCGCCTTCAACAACCTGTGCTCGGGCAAGTACCGGTCGCTCGGCCGGGCCTGGGAGCTCGAGGGCGCGCCGCTCAAGCGGGCTGAGGAGATGGGGGCCCTGGTAGGCCTGGCCGTGGCCGAAGGCTGGCCGGCCGACCGGGTGCGCTGGACCGGCATGACGAGGCGCGAATCGTAGGGACCGGCTACCGGCCGGGGGGAGGCATCGATGGTTACCAAGGATTGTTTCGACGAGGGCGACCTGCGGCATTTCGAGCCGGACGGCAAGGTCGGCCTCCTGGCGACCGTCGACCCGGACGGCCTGCCGCACGTGACGCTGATCACCGCGATGCAGGCGACCGATACGCGGCGCCTGATCTTCGGCCAGTTCTGCGAGGGCCGCGGCAAGCGCTACGCCGAGGAGCGGCGCAGGGTCGGCTTCCTTTTCCTGTCGCTCGACAAGCGCTACTGGCGCGGTACGGCCGACTGGACGGGCAAGGCCCGCTCGGGGCCGGAGCACGAGCTGATGAACAAGAAGCCGATGTGGCGCTACAACTCGTACTTCGGCATCCATACCGTGCACTACCTGGACCTGGTCTCGACGACGGCCGCGGCCTCGGTGGACATGGGCGCCGTCGTCGCCGGAGCGGCCAAGGCCGCCCTGGCCGGTCGGCGGGCATCCTTGGCGCTCGGGCTCGAGCCGCATCCCGGAGCGATGAATCCCTGGACCAGGGGGCTTATATCGAGGCTCGGCAACCTCAAGTTCGTCTCGTGGATAGGCGACGACGGCTACCCGCGCATCGCGCCCCAGCTGGCGGCGACCTGCCTGGGGGGCGGCCGCGTCTACCTGCCGGGCGCGGAGCACGGCGACGAGCTGGCGGAGATACGGGACGGGGCGAGCGTGGCGCTGTTCGCGATGGCGCTCAGCATGGAGGACGTCCTCGTGCGCGGCCGCATCCGCAGGACAGGCGGGCGGCCGGGAGGACTCCCGGCAGGCCGAGCCTCCGGCTGCCTCGACGTCGACTGGGTCTATAACTCGATGCCGCCGGTCGCCGAGCGTATCTACCCGCCGGTCAGGCTCGCCGAGAAGGTGACCGCCTTCTAGACCGGGCCGGGGGCCGAGCTGGCGGGCAGCGCCGAGGCTATCGTCGCCTCGACCAGAGACGGTAGCTCTTTCCTGGCCTCGGCGTCCAGGCCGGCGGTGCGGATGGGCGGGTGGACGACGATGCGCACGTCCGCCGACTCGATGCGGCCATGGAGTTCCCAGACTTTGTAGGCGCCGTCTATCGTCACCGGTACGATCGTCGCCCCCGGTCTCGTAGCCAGCTTGAAGGCGCCCTTCTTGAACGGGAGCATCGACGGGCCGCGACTCCTCGTGCCCTCGGGGTAGATCACCATCGCGTTGCCTCGCTCGACGCTACGGACGCCGCGGTCGATGGCGCGCTTGCCCTGCCTTGGGCTACCCCGGTCGATGAAGGCCGAGCCGAGGGCCGCTATCCATAGGTTGATGAAGGGGAACCAAGCCGCCTCTTTCTTTGCGACGAAGCCGACCGGCCTGGGCATGTACGCGAGCATCATCACGATGTCGAGATCGCCCTGGTGGTTGGCGACGAAGCATAGCTTCTCGTCGTCGGGCACGTTCTCGATGCCCTCGACGATGGTGCGGGCGCCTACGGCCGCCAGGACGCTCTTGGACCAGGCTCGCGTCACCACGCCGAGGGCCGGCCTGAGCGCCCGCCCGAGCCCGAGCGCGCTCGCCAGGATGTAGATCAGCGCGAATGGCGAAGCTATCGCGGCGCTGAGCCAGAAGTATGACAGTACGAGTATCGACTTGAGCATCGGGACCAACCTCCGGGATACGAAACGGTTCGAGGGCCGCTCCATCATCGCGAAATTCGACTCCGATGCCAAGCCGGGGTTGCGGCCGCTGTTCAAGCCACTATACTTATCCTCATGATCGGCGAGGCTTCCTCTAAGGGCGGAGATCCATTCATCGAGTACGGGCGCAAGCATCCCGGCGCCTCGGCGAGCTTTAACGCTCCCGGGCGCGGCGGTGAGCCGGCGTCGATGCGCATCTCGGGCCTGATAGACAGCGATACCGCCGAGGATTTCCTCGAGGCGTCGCTGAAGGCGCTCGGGACCCTGTCACGGGGCGAGTCGATCAACCTCGACCTCAAGGACGTACGCTTCGTGTCGTCCACGGGGGTGGGGACGCTTACCAAGTTGCTCGCGGCGGCCGAGTCGCTCGGCGTGTCGCTACGCATCTGCGCCGTATCGCCCGCCTGCGAGGACGTGTTCTCCATCCTCGGCCTGCTCGATTACTTCGGTATAGAGCCGTCGGCCGGGTCCGGGGCGGCTCAGGGCGGCGGCCGCTACGAGGGGCGCGACGGCGAGGCCGGGGCCTCGCCGTCGGGGGGCTTGTCCTAGTCCCTCTCGGCGGGTAGCACGCGGACCCTGTCCTCGTTGAAGGACACCGAGACGCGCTGGCCCTCGGCCGCGAGGCGCTTGCCGGCCGGGTCGTCGATCTGCACGAGCAGCTCGCCGTACTCGGTGGTCACGAACGACTCGACGCTCGAGCCGAGGTAGACGTTCTGCCTGACCTCGCCGTCGACGACGCCCTCGCCGGGGCGGCCGAGGATGAGGGACTCGGGGCGGGCCATCAGCATGGCGTTACCGCCCGCCGCAACGCCGGGCGCCCGCGAGCCGGCTCGGACCGCCTTGCCGCGTATCGAGCAGGCGCAACCTTCGCCGTCGTCGCCGAGCACCTCGACCGGGAAGAAGGCCACCTTGCCGACGAAGCCGGCGACGAAGACCGAATCCGGCCGCTCGTAGATGACGCTCGGGGCTCCGATCTGCCGGATGCGGCCGTCCTTCATCACGATGACGCGATCGGACAGGCTCATCGCCTCGACGCGGTCGTGGGTCACGTAGACCGCCGTGATGCCGAGGGACTTCTGGATACGGCGGATCTCGACGCGCATCTGCTCGCGCAGGAGGGCGTCCAGGTTGGACAGCGGCTCGTCGAGCAGGAGCACGCCGGGCTCGACGACGAGGCTGCGCGACAGGGCGACGCGCTGCTGTTGGCCGCCGGATAGCCTGCCCGGCGATCGGTCCGCCAGATCGGCCAACCCTGTCAGCTCCAGCGCCCGCTTGACCCGTTCGTCGATCTCGGCCTTGGGAACCTTGCGTATCCTGAGGCCGTAGGCGACGTTCTCCGCGACGTTCATGTGCGGGAACAGGCCGTAGCTCTGGAACACCGTCGCCGTGTCGCGCTTGTTCGGCGGCAGCGAGCTGACGTCCTCGCCGCCGATGCGTATCTGACCCTTCGTCGGCAGGTCGAAGCCCGCTATCATCCTGAGCGTCGTCGTCTTGCCGCAGCCGGACGGCCCGAGCAGGGTCACGAGCTCGCCCGGGGCGACGACGAAGCTCGCCTCGTCGACCGCCACCACGTCGGGGCGACCCTTCACGTTCTTGTATATTCTCGTTACGCGGTCTACCGTGACCGCTACCGGTTCCTTAGCCATGGTTCGCTCCCGCCTATCTGCTTATGGATTTATCGAAGGCACCCGTGTCGCGCACGAGGAGCCGCATGAGGCCGAAGGCGCCCATGACGATGACGATCAGGGTCGTCGCGAGCACGCTCGCGAGCCCGAACCTGATGTTCTCCGAGAAGTTGTAGATCAGCACGGTCATGTGGTACCAGCGCGCCGAGATCAGGAAGATCACCGCGCTGACGGCCGTCATCGAGCGCACGAAGGTGTACGACATGCTCGAGATGAAGGCTGGCCTGACGAGCGGCAGCACGATGCTCCTGAAGACCATGCCCTCGTCGGCGCCGAGGTCGCGCGCGGCTTCCTCGATGGACGGGTCGATCTGCCTGAGCGATGCTACGCCGCCCTCGATGCCGACCGGTAACTCGCGGACGATGTAGTTGATGATGATGATGGCGCCAGTGCCGACGATCAGGATCGGCGCCTTGTTGAACGCCAGGATATACGCGATGCCGAGCAGGGTGCCGGGTATCGCGAAGGGCGTCATCATAACCGCCTCGAGGACCTTCTTGCCGGCGAAGGTCTTGCGCACGAAGATGACGGCGGACGCCATCGCCAGGATACCCGCTATCGGCGTCGCGACCGCCGCGAGCGTCAGCGTCGAGCGTATCGCGTCCTTGCCCCTGGCCAGGGCCTCGCCGATGTTGGCCAGCGTGAAGCTGTAGTCGATGCCCCAGTTCTTGACGAAGCAACCGGCGACGATGGTGCCGTACAGCGACAGCGTGAAGGCGACGATGAGCCAGACGCCGGCCGTCATCGCGATGCGCACGGCCGGCGAGGCGACCTCGACCAGCTTGAGGTTCGGCTTGCCGGTGACCGTCACGTAGGATCGTTTGGAGACCCAGTTGCGCTGTATGAAGAACGCGGTCAGCGTCGGTAGGAGCAGGAGTAGCGACAGGGCGGCGCCGCCGCCGAGGTCGTTGCGCCCGGTCACCTGGATGTAGGCCTCCACCGACAGCACGCGGTAGTTGCCCGCGAGCAGGAGCGGGTTGGCGAAGTCGGCCAGCGAGTTTGTGAACACGAGCAGCCAGGCGGACAGGAGGCCGGGTACCGCGAGCGGAAGGGTGACCGTGCGGAAGACCTGCCAACGGCTCGCGTTCATGTCGAGCGCGGCTTCCTCGAGCGTCGCGTCGAGGCCCTGCAGGACGCCGGCCAGCGTCAGGTAGGCTATCGGGAACATGCCTATCGTCTGCACGAGCACGAGGCCGCCGAGGCCGTAGATGGAGAAATTGTCCAGGCCCAAGAGTTGCTTGGTGATGAGGCCGTTGTTGCCGGCGAGCAGGATGATCGACAAAGTCAGCGAGAACGGCGGCGAGATGACCGGCAGCTGGGCGACCGCGGCCAGGAACTTCTTGCCGCGGGCGCTGGTGCGGTGGATCACGAAGGCGAACAGGAAGCCGACCAGGGTGGAGGTGCTGGCCGTCCAGACGCCGAGGCGTATCGAGCCCCAGAGCGCCTGCAGATGGGCGCCGGACAGTGCGTCGGCCCAGACCGCCAGCGATGCCTGGCCGTCCTTCATGAACGATAGCCTGAAGGCCTCGACCAACGGGAAGACGATGAACACGACGGACAGGCCCGCCAGGGTGAGCACCGCGTAGCCGACGGTCGGGTCGCGGGCGAAGCGCGAGACGCCGGTCAGCGCGGCGAACAGGGCGAAGGCGCCTATCGCGAACACGGTCAGCAGGCGCTCGATGCCTGGCGCGGCGGTCTCCGGCGCCATGAAGACGGCGACGCCGAGCAGCTCGCCCTCCGTCTCGTCGGTGATTGGCGCGTAGAAGAGCCGCACCGTCGTATCGTCGAGCGTCGCCTTGGCCGGCGACGCGTAGTTCTCGAAATAATAGGCCGAGTCGAGGCCCTTCTGGGCGTCGTCGCTCGGCTCGAGCTCGAGCCAGAGGGCCAGGGCGGCGGGGTCGGCGGCGTAGGGCTCGTACGCGTACGGGTCGTCCTCGGACGGCTCGAGGTAGATAGCCGCGCCGCCCGGCAGCGACCCTGGCACTGACGCCAGCCAGTCCCCGATCAGGTCGAGATCGGTCGGCGCGCTCTTGGCGAGTAGTGCGAGCGACGAGTCGCGCGATCGGGCGGCGTCATCGCGCAGGGTCGAGCGCAGCGTCGCGAAGATCCAGATATCCGCGGCGGCGAAGATCGCCAGGGCCGCCAGGTATCGTATCAGTCTCTGTTTGGTAGGCACGGAACGCTCCGGTTACTATACGGAATAGGGCCGACCTCTCGGCCGGCCCCTAACTTTCTGGAAGCGCGCTCGCTAGCGCTTGGAGCCGATCTCGTCGGTCCAGCGCTTGAGGAGCCTGTTGCGGTTATCGGCGTTGCCGTCCCACAGGAAGTCCTGGGTCACGGTCTTGATCTCCTTGAGCGACAGGGCGTCCGGGTGCTTGGCGGCGCCTGGCGTCACGAGGACCAGGTAATAGTTGACGAACTCGGCCTGGGCGGTCGGGCTGGATAGGACCCAGTCGTAGAGCTTCTTGGCGTTGACCGCGTCCTTGCCTCCGGCGACCAGGGACATCGACGCCAGCTCGTAGCCGGTGCCCTCCTTGGGGGCTGTGATCACGACGGGCGCGCCGCCGGCCTTGAGCTTGACCTGGTCGTGTGCGTAGCCTATGGCTATCGGGATCTCGCCGATCGCGACGCTCTTGCCGGGGGCCGAGCCGGAGCGGGTGTACTGGTCGATGTTGGCGTCAAGCTTCTTGAGGTAATCGTAAACCTTCTGCTCGTCGCCCTTGTAGATGTAGCGGAGCGTGGTGATCACGTTATAGGCCGTGCCCGAGGTGTTCGGGTTGGCTACGCGTATCATGCCCTTGTACTCGGGCTTCAGGAGGTCGGCCCAGCTCTGCGGCGGCTTGATGCCGAGCTCAGCGGCGCGGACGGTATTAGTCACGAAGGTGAGCGGCCCCACGTACATGCCGACCCAGTAGCCGTCCTTGTCCTTGAATTCAGCCGGGGTCTTGCCGGCGGCCCTGGACTTGTAGGGCGTGGTCAGCCCCTTGTCCTTGGCCGTGATGTGATCGAGGCCGACGCCCCCGACCCAGATCGAGGCCTGGGGGTTGGCCCGCTCGGCTTCGAGGCGGGTGACTACCTCGCCGCCGGACAGGCGTACGAAGTTGACCTTGATCCCGGTCTCGGCCTCGAATTTCTCGAACAGGGCCTTGGCGAGCGGCTCCTCGAGCGTCGTATAGGCGCTGACCGATTGCTGGGCCGCGGCGAACGATACGACGAGCGCTAGGAGCGCTGATAGTACTACAGCACGCTTCATGATTCCTCCGTGCGCGGACATTACTGTCGCGCGGTGATTTTCTATAATTGTACGCGCATCTTGGTAGGGCGCGCAAATTAAATATGGTTGAAGAAAGCGGATTCTAGTTGGATTTTTCGGCATAGCCGCCGCGCTTGACCCTGCGAGCCGACAGGGCGTAGGATTCGGTGCTCGGGCGGTCGACTGGGCGACGCATCGAGAGCGTAGAACGGAGAGGCGATGGAAGGCGGCAAGTTCCACAGGAAGACCTTCGACCGGATCGATCCCGAGCGAAGGGCGATGATACTGCGCGTGGCCATGGCCGAGTTCGCGTCCAAGGGCTACTCGGCGACGGGCATCAACGAGCTGTCCCGCAAGGCCGGCATCTCGATCGGTTCGCTCTATTCGTATTTCGCGTCCAAGGAAGACCTGTTCCTCGCGGTCATAGACATGGGCTCGGACGCGCTCGAGCGGGAGCTGGCCGATATAGACCCATCGGCCGGCTTCTTCGCCGGCCTCGAGGCCATGCTGCGCAAGGCCAGGCACGCGGCCGACCGTTATCCCGAGCTCAACCAGATCTACCTGGACTCGACCACGCAGGGGCTATCGACGCTGGCCGCCAGGCTGACGAACCGGCTCGAGGCGGTTACCGCGAGGTTGTACCGCCGGCTGTTCGCCGCCGGCCAGGCTTCCGGCGAGCTACGTCCCGATATAGACCCCGGGTATGCCGCCTTCTGCCTGGACAACCTGATCGTGATGCTGCAGTTCTCATACTCGAGCGACTACTACCGCGACCGCATGCGCATCATGGTCGGCGTCGGCGACGACGAGGAGGTCGACGAGGACAAGCTCGTGTCCTGCGTCCTCGCGATGGCGCGCGGCGCGTTCGGCGCATTCCGATGAAGGCCCAGCCGGGCCAGCCGGGCCGCGAGCGCAACTACCTATTGACGCTAGCCTACGACGGCTCGGGCTTCTCCGGTTGGCAGCGGCTCGGCGGAGGCGCCCGTACCGTGCAGAAGACCCTCGAGGACGCCCTTTCGTCGATGCTGGGCGAGCGGATCAACGTGATAGGCGCCGGACGGACCGACGCCGGCGTGCACGCCGAGGGCCAGGCGGCCAACTTCAGGACCGTATCGGGCCTCGGTGCGGACGAACTCCGCTCCGCCCTGGACGGCGCGCTGCCTCCGGATCTGTGCTGCGTCTCCGTCCGCGAGGCCGTCCCCGAATTCCACGCCCGCTACCGGGCGGTGTCCAAGACCTACGCCTACCGTTTCCACGACGGCCCCATCCGCGACCCCTTCGAGGCGCGTTGGTCGCTGCACGTCGGCCGCCGGCTCGACGTGAGCGCGATGCGCGAGGCCTGCGCGGCTCTGGTCGGCGAGCGCGATTATAGCGCCCTGTCGAACGCCAAGGAGGACGCGCGCGGCTTCGTCCGGAACCTGTTCGAGGCGCGGGTCGAGCGCCGCGGCGATCTGGTCGAGGTCGGCTTCCGCGCCGACGGCTTCCTCTATAACCAAGCGCGCGTGATGGCCGCTTGCGCCATGGAGGCCGGTCTGGGGCGTATGCCGCCGGGCAGGCTCGCCGAACTCGTCGCGTCGAAGGATAGGAGCCGAGCCCCTGGCGCCCTCGGGGCCTACGGCTTGCGCCTGCTACGCGTCGAATATCGCGCCGATGACTTCTCGGGCCCGGGCTCCGGTCGCCCGGAGCCTCGCCGCCCGGATCGCGACGAGGGCCCGCCGCCTGGCCAGGCGCGGGTCCGATCCGACGGACTATCCTCGGGCCGGCCGTCGGGCGAGCCCGGCCGGGGAGATCGACGGCCGCGAGGCGGCGACGGACGCTCGCCGCGATCGCCTGAACCGCGCTGATCGCTCGCTGGCGCCCGGCGCTTCGGCGCCGGGCTTGATCGTCGCCCGGAAACGGCGCCCGAAGGGGAGCCCGAAGGGGAGCCCGAAGGGGAGCCGGCCATCGCGGCCGCGAAGGACGCAGGCTCGGGACAGTCTATCCGTATCGTCGCTCCGTCGGACGGACGCTTGAGCTCGATCAGCGTCGCGTGCAGGGCTAGCCTGCCTATCGGGTCGCGGTGGGAGCCGTAGCGCTCGTCGCCGGCGACGGGGCAGCCTATCGCCGCCAGCTGGGCGCGGATCTGGTGCCTGCGCCCCGTCTCCAGGGACAGCTCGACGAGGCAGAGGCCGTCGCCCCGGGCCCGTACCCGGTAACGCGTAACGGCGCGCAGCGCCCCGCGCGTACCCGGCGGCACCTGCCTGACCCGATACGGATCGGCGTCCGACAGCCAGCTATCGAGTACACCGTCATCGGTCGGCGGCGCGCCCTCGACGAGTGCCGTGTAGCGACGCTCGTCGACCGACTCGTTCCATGCCGACATCAGCGCGGCCTTGGCGCGGGCGTTCTTGGCGAACACGATGACGCCCGAGGTGTCGCGGTCGAGGCGGTGCACCACGGCCGCCCGACCCTTGGGGTTGCGCCTGCGTATGTGGGCCGTGACGACGTCGTAGAGGCTCTTGGACCGGGAGCCCTCGGGCGCTATGGTCGCTAGCCCGCAGGGCTTATCGACGGCTACCAGGTCGTCGTCCTCGTAGAGGAAAGCGACTCGGGGCCTGCCGCCAGGTGCGGTGGCTCGCGTCGCGGAGCCGCCCGCGGCTCGCGTCGGCCCGCCAGAGCCGGACCTCCGCCTGTCTTCGCTCACAGCGCCGCCTTGACGCCGGGCAACTCGCCTATGGCGGCGTAGGCGGCGTACAGCGATTCCTGATCATCGAAACGGACCCTACAGGCCAGCCTGCCGTACTTGGCTCCCTTGGCCGGTAGCTCGCGCGGCCGTTCGAGGGCCGCCCCCCGCTCGGTCAGCGTCCGTTCGAGGGCTAGCGTCAGCTCGTCCCTGCAATCGGCGAGGTAGATGACCCGCATCTCGAACTCGACCGGATACTCGACGCCCTCGACGCGCGTAGGCGTCCCCTGCGTATCGTCCATAGGGTTACTCTCCTTGATCATGTCCGGCTCGTTCCTTCCTTCTCGTACGACAGCACCTCCCGCTCGAGGGAGCGTCGGTACTCGAGCAGCTCGAGCAGGATCGGCTTGTCCTCGGCAGGCGTGTCGAGGTTGCCGAGTAGCGATTCGACCGTCTTGGAGAAGCCGGCCATGTCGACGGCGCCCTCGATGCGGGGGCAGAGCAGGCGGCCGGCGCAGAAGGATCGCCATCGGGCCGCCTCTCCGGGCGATAGGGCGCCTGGCCAGTTCCTGGCGAACATGCGCCTGACCAGCTGGGGCAGGCGCTCGTCGATGAACGGCATGGCGTAGGCCTGGGGCCGAGCCTCGGACGGGCCGAGCGTCGCTATGGCCTCGTGCACGGCCGCCATCGCGTCCTTGTCCTCGTCCCTGAAGAAGCCGCCCGAGTAGATGCGGTAGTCGGGGTCGCGCTCCATCGGCTCCGGCGCACGGGGCGCGAACACCGCGAGTAGCTTCTGGATCAGTTCCGGTTCTCGAGCCAGGCTCCCGGCCCGCTCGATCGCCAGGCCCCGGTCCAGCCCGAGCCGGTCCGCGGCCCCGGCGTCCATCGTCGCCAGCGGCGCCAGGTAGGGGCAGCGGCCCAGGCGGATGTCGACGAGGGGGATGCGTTCGCCGTCGGCCAGCTCGGACTTCCTGGAGAAGACCCGGCGGCGTATCTCGTCGACGGACAGGTCGACGAGCGGCGACGGGTCGAAGCGGAGGTCGATGGCGACGAGCCCATCCCGGCGGCCCGGCACCATGCCGACCGGCGCGACGATGGTCGTGCAGCCCTCCGGCCTCGTGTACTGGGCGGCGGTATGGACGAGGGGCTCGCGGTCGGCCAGATTGACGAGGGGCCGCAGCGAGTCTCGCGTGCGGTGGCGCCAGTACCATTCGTACAGCCGCGGCTGGGTGCGCTTGACCAGCCTCGTCAGGCCTATCGTCGCGCCGATGTCGTGGAACGCGTCATGGGCCGATTCGAGCGGCACGCCGTTGGCCTGGGCCAGGCCGACCAGCCTGAAGTCCGGCTTGCCGTCGGGGCCGTCCGGCCACGACATGCCGTCTGGACGGAGGTCTCTCGTCGCCCGGAACAGGTCGAGTACGTCCCAGCGCGTGTTGCCGTCGGCCCATTCGCGTTCGTACGGGTCGAAGAGGTTGCGGTAGAGCAGGTTGCGCACGAACTCGTCGTCGAAGCGCATCGAGTTATAGCCGGCTACGCAGGTGCCCGGGGCGAGCATCTCGGCGCGTATCGCCTTGGCGAACTCGTACTCGGGTATGCCCTCCTCGAGCGTCCTGCGAGGCGAGATGCGGTGGACGAGGCAGGAGTAGGGGCTCGGCAGGTAGTCCGGGGCTATGCGCTCGTAGAGGACGAGCCTATCGGATATCGGCTCGAGCTCGTCGTTCGTCCGGAGCCCGGCGAACTGCGCTATCCTGTCGTGCTTGGGGTCGAGGCCGAAGGTCTCGAGATCGTACCATAGAATGCTCGCGGCCATGGGGCGGAGTATACCCTAGGGCGCGCGGGCGAGTGAAGCGCGAAATAAACCTTGACAGCCCTGTCTGTAAATGATAACCCTTATCAATAGACTTGTTTCCGTGAATGGAGTACGCCTTGCGCGATGAGAGGGCCCTACTGGAGAAGTACCTACGGGATCGCGGCCTGAAAATGACCCGAGCGCGGGAGACCGTGCTCGACGCTTTCCTCGGCCTGGAATCCCACGTCAGCGTCGAGGCGGTCATCGAAGCCGCCCGGCGCCTCGACCCGGGTGTCGGCCAGGCGACCGTTTTCAGGACCGTCAAGCTGCTGGTCGACGCCGGGCTAGCCCGCGAGGCCTGTCACGACGACGGCAGCCGCCTGTTCGAGCACGCGTACAACCACGCCCATCACGACCACCTGACCTGCACGCGCTGCGGCGCCGTCGTGGAGTTCATCGACCCCGATATAGAGAGGTCCCAAGAGGCCGTCTATAGGCGCTACGGCTTCCGGTCCTCCGGCCACCGCCTGGAGCTGTACGGCGTCTGCCCCGACTGCGCCGCCAAGGACGCCGAGTAGCGCCGCGCCCCTCCTTAAAAGACGCGGCGCTCCGTCTCCGGGGCGCCGCTGAAAGGAGGTAGAAACGTATCTTCGCCGCATCCCACGGGCCCGGGGGCCCGCGTATCGGATTAGCGCTTGTTCAGGTACTTGCGGATATCGAGGGCCACCGCCGCGATAATGATCGCTCCCTTGACTATCTGCTGCCAGTACGGGGACATGTTCACGAAGGTCAGGCCGTAGTTGATCACGCTGAAGATCAGCACGCCGACGAGCATGCCCGGTACGGTGCCGATGCCTCCGGAGGTCGATACGCCGCCGACCACGCAGGCCGCGATGGCGTCGAGCTCATAGCCGTTGCCGTAGTTGTTCGTCGCGCCGCCGGTGCGCGCGGCCTCCAGGGAACCTGCCAGGCCGTAGCAGATGCCGGCGATCGTGTAGGCTATGAGCAGGTTCTTCGTCACGTTGACGCCGGACACCTTGGCCGCCTCTGGATTGCCGCCGATGGCGTAGATGTTCTTGCCGAAGGTCGTCTTGTTGTGCAGCACCCAGACGACCAGCGCGATGCCGAGGGCTAT